>NZ_JAGWDA010000009.1:0-199724 GCF_020657875.1 Clostridioides sp. ZZV14-6150
TACTAACTCATTAGCTTCTCTTGCTTCTTCACTGGTTTTTCTTACCTCTTCACTTTCTTTTCTTACTAACTCATTAGCTTCTCTTGCTTCTTCACTGGTTTTTCTTACCTCTTCACTTTCTTTTCTTACTAACTCATTAGTTTCTCTTGTTTCTTCACTGGTTTTTCTTACTTCTTCACTTTCTTTTCTTACTAACTCATTAGCTTCTCTTGTTTCTTCACTACTATTTCTTGTTTCTTCATTACTATTTCTTACTAATTCACTTGATTTTCTTACCTCTTCATTTTCTTTTCTTTTTAATTCATTAGCTTCTCTTGTTTCTTCATTATTATTTCTTGTTTCTTCATTTTCTTCTATTAAATTTTCCAATTTTTCAACTCTGGTAACTAAAATATCATTATCTTTTAAAACTTCTTTGACTTGACTTATTAATAATACTAAAACGCCAAATTCATCCGCATTTTCAATATCATCATCATTTACAAGCCCTTCTTCTACTCTATAATAAAATCTTGGAGATTCTAAAGACCCCTCACTATTTATAGCCATAAGTGTAAATGGGTTTATACCTGCACCTTTCAAAGCTTCCCTAGTAATTGGAATCTCTACTTCTCCATTTTCTGCATCTAATATGACACATGGAGAGTTCACCTTATTACCTACATTCTTCCATATGTTAACTATTACATCATAGTTACTTAAATCAATTATCTTTCCATCATTTTTTAGTTGTGCTTTAATAAAAGCTGTATTAATATCATTTTCACTATATATTATCTTTTTTACTATATTTTTCCTATTTTCATATTCTGAAAAATCTATTTCTAAAAAATATTGTTTTACTTCATAATCTCTGTTTCGCATTGTTCAACACCCTCTACATTTTCAGATAGTTTTTTAAGCGATATAATATTTTCTTCTAATTCTTTTATTTTTTTATTATTATCTTTTAATTCTACATCTTTTTGCATTGCTATACTCTTATAGAGCAACATATTCGACATACTCTTATTTAGTTCTTCTTTTACATTCTCATATAAAATTTTAAAATCTACATCCATTTTTATTCTCCTTTACGCAAGCCTTGTATATTTTCTTCCAATTTTTTTATTTTATTTTCCAATTCTTCTCTTTTTAATACTTCTTCTTTTAATGCTGCTGCCACAACAGTTGTATAACCAGATACACTAAATTTTAATCCTTCATCGCCATAATCATAAATAAACATTTCTCCAACTTTTGTATCTTTTATATCATTTGCTATAAATCCAACCTGTTTGTTATTCTCTTCTTCACTAAAATTTTTATAATTAAATGTAGCTATTTTTAAATCATTTTTTAAAAAGTCTAGAAAAGGAGTTTCTGTATTCATCAAAAAAGACCTTTTTCTTGATAAACCTATATAGCTAATATTTTCTTTAAATTTACTGTCTGATGTACTTCTAACATCATCACATCTTAAAGTATCGCAATAAACATTTCTCCATGTGTTATAGTTTTGACCTAAATCAGTTCTGCTTTGGTCTGGAAAAAAAGAATATGGGTCATTAGTAAAACAAAATCTTGCATTTCCACACTGAACAAAAGCATCATCTTGTTTCACTTGTAATCTTACCTCACCATCAACAAATATGTTTGCTCCATATCTATTTATAAACAAATAATTTTCATTATATTTTAATCTTACTGCACTTCCTTTTACAGAACCGTCACTTTCTTGTGCATCTAAACATATAGTTGCACTACTATCTTCAAACAGCCGAATAATAGGGTCGTGACCTTTCGGAGTTGTTAAACAATCACATGCAATAGAACCATTCAAAACTGTTAACCCTCTATAATCTATAGTAACAGAAGCTGAACTTATTTTATTAAAAGCTATCCTTACACTATCATATTTTTGTTCTATTAAAGAACTAAATTCTCCTTTACTAACTTTTAGTGCTATTTCATCAGACAATATTTTGATTTCAGATTTTATATTTTTTTCTGTTTCTTGTACACTCATAGTCATCTGATTAGATTTCATATTAAAATTTGCTAACTCTTCTGATATACTTCCACCTGCTCCAAGCAGAATTATATTATCCAGAACATTTTTTAATTCATTTATTTTTATATTATATTTAGAAAAAGTATTTATAACTAAAATTTTGTCACTAGGAGTTGCAACACTATCTGCTATAACTGAATTTATTGCAGTTTTTAAATTTTCATGAGCTTCATTTAAAGCATTTTTAGCATTATTTATATTTAATTTTCCAGTTGTATCAAAATTTTTATCACATATTGAAACAACTTTTTCAATTTGTATATATAATAATTTTTTCTTATCATCAATAATAGTATTTTGGATATTTATTTCTGTTTTTTCTTCATTGGTTATTTTATCATCTTTGAAGTATTCTGTTATCTTAGAACTATATAAACCAATCGCTGCATTTAATTCTATTATAGTTTTATTTACATTTTCTCTTAGTTCATTTATTTCTTTATTATCTGTAAAGTCTTTCCTAACACTCTTAACACTAGCGTCTATTTCATCAGATTTTAATTCTAATTTTGTTATATTTTCTTTTATCTTTGTATCTTCTTCTTTTAAATCTCCTATAGTCGTTTTTACTCCTGTTATATCTGTTTCTATAGAAACAAATCTTTTGTCATTTTCCTCATCTTTTTCATATAATCCATATATGTGCTTTTCAATAGATTTTATAGAATCCCCATCAAAAGATATACTGAAATTCGTATCCTCACTTTGTGGAACTATATTATGCATACCCATATTATTAGTTATTACAAGAAATTTTTCATCTGAATTATCAAATAAAATTTCTGAATCTTCTAATTGATATGGATTTTTTCTATTCCAATAAATATATTTCATGCAGGAATATTTTTCTGCAACATTGTAAACTTCATCGTAGTAATGTACTATTATACCAGTTGCACGAATATATGAAAAAACAGGGCTATTATCTAATATAGCCAATAACTTTCACCCCTTTTTAGATATTTCTATTTTTTCTTATTTTATTGTATTTCTGTTGCATCAATAAGTATTTTTTAGATTCTAAAACTTGAAGTGACTCTTTTGCCATTTTCAAATAATCTGCAATAGTTTTTATATCATCATTTTTTAATTTTTTATTTGATAATTCTATTGTCAAACTATTAGGATTAAATTTTTGCGAATACCCTACAAAGTATATAAGCTTTCTTACATGTTCTTTATAACTATAAAGTTCTATCACATCACCAAGACCTAATTTTCCATCCCAATGTTGCCTGCCATTATCTAAAATTCTATCTAAAAAATTTATTATATCTATCGACCATTCATTCGTTGTTTTACATTTTAATTCTAAAATTCTTTCACCAGCTTTTATTAAATCTTCAACTTTAATAAAAGCTGAATTAGTATATGTATCATAATACACAAACTCTTTCAGCTCTTCTAATAATTCATCATTAAATATTAATTTTCCACTTTCATCTGTTGCAGTTTCACGTTTACAAAGTAAATTTATATTATCTATACTTTTTCTTAGATTTTCAATTTCTTCTTCTAAATTTCTTACAGCAACTTCTAATATTACTTTTTCATCATTTTTTTTAGTTATCTCTGCTATAATCCTAGCTAAATTAATATCATCTTTTGACGCTTCATATGCTCTCTTTTCTCCTTGTAAGCCTGTTATAAACGCATAAACAAGTTGTAATTCATTTTTTTTATCTGTCAATTCATTGCCTTTATTACTTTTCAAATCTGCTAATTCTCTCCACTGTACTTTTCTTTTTTTTACCATTTCTTCATATACATTTATTGCTTTTATCAGTTCTGGACTCATTTCTCCATTTTCTATAAAATAAGAATAATTTTCAACATAGGGATACCCTGTTTCTGTCGCATCTATTATGTCCATTTCTTCGTTTCCTTCAAGTTTCAGCCTTGTTACTATATCATTTGTATTTAAAGTTTTTTCAATAGATTTTATATAATTATCTTCTGTTAATGTTATTTTTATTTCATCTCCAAAACTATCTATATTATATAGATTAACTAGTTTATTAAATGTATCAAACTCAATTACACAATTAAATTCCTCTTTTATATTTTTTGTAATAAAGTCATACCAGTTGGTGTTTATGCTCTCTTGCCATCTAATTTTTTCTTGCTTGCTTCCATTTTCTAATACATCATATGCTATATCTTCATCTACATAACCTAGTTGCCACCCTGTTTCAGTTTTCATATATTCAGACATAGAAATTATTTTATTTTCTATGTCTGATGTAAATAGTTGTATATTTATATTTTCTATATTTATATCTATCTTAGATAATTTAATTTCTCTTGAATATGCTTTGACTACTTTACTTTTATAATTATCTTCCTTTATTTCTTTTATAACAAAATATTCTTTATTATTAATACATATAAATCTTTCGTTTTTAGTCATATCATACATAGTATTTATTTTTCTTTGCAATGTATCTCTATCAAAAACATATTTTGGTATTGTAAATTCTAACTCGTCAATACCATCAATTTTCCTAGTCATAGAATTTAAACAATATTCTGGTATTTGCCCAATCATATTTTTATTAACTTTATGTAATGTTATATCATAATCTTTTTTTATTTCTTTCAAATTAATTTTCTCTCTTAAAATAAATACCACCTCATTATTAAGTTAAAATAGGATATTTTGACTTTATTGTAAGTTTACAGTTACCCACAATTTTTAATTCATTTTCTCCTTTTTTTAATCTCAACCAATTCCTATTACATTTTTTAAATCTATTTTCATTTTTAGAATTAATTACTGTGCAATATAAATTATCTATTATAACTTTCTCATTTTTTTCTATTCCAGTAATCTCAAATTGTTCATTTTCTATACTAGTATTTTTTATTATATTTACAGTAGATTCATCCCCTAAATTAATTAATTCAATTATAGGCATATAATCATCTTGTACATTACTTTTATTATTTATAATTATTTTTCTTTCAATATTTTCTTTTATTATAATTGTTTTAACATCTGATTTATAAGCAAAATTTGTAAATGGTTGGAATGTAACTTCAAGATAACCTTCTAAATTATCCGTAAACTTTTTAGCTATTTTAGTTGCTTTTACATAATAAATCAGTTCAACATTATCTTCGCTGATAAACTCTACAAAATCATCTGTTTTAATCCATGCACAAATTTCTTCTATATCATAATCAGACCATTTTCTAGGAACATAGTTCCCATCTACCAAACATATTTTTAATACTATTTCACTAGTATCTTTTTCCCCTTTAAAAAAAGTTGGATTATCATTATAACTTTTTACCTTTTCTATTGTTTCAGAATATATAAATCCATAGTCATTAAATATATCATTGTTTGATTCTGTAATTAAAATTACACCCATTGAGTCGCTAGTTCTTTTATTTAAAATAAATTTTTCTGAAATAAACAATTTTTATCTCCTTTATTTAACAATTTCTTTTGCAAAATCATTTATTGCTTCTTTTATAGACTTATCAATAATTCTTTGTAAGTCTGGTATGGAATCTTTTGTAGCATTTTCTACTACAACTAGTGGTTTACTAGGATTAAAAATAAACTGGTTATTATTAGTAGTATTATTGTTTAACATACGACTAGTCGGTTGACTGTATCTTTGTGAATTATAGTCTAAAGATTTTAAATTTGTATTAAATTCTTTTACTCCTAATTTTTCATTTATTTCTGCTAAATCTTCCATTTTGTCAAGAGCTTCATCCAGCTTGTCTAGCCATTCAGTTTTTATTTTATCTCCTGCAATAGTCAACCCATCTTGATATTTATTTATAAATTCAATCATGGTATCCTGTAAATCTTTTACATTACCATCTATATCTGTAAAAATTCCACTATCCAATACCTCTTTTACTATTTCTGCAAGCTTTGTATCAGAAAACTTTTCTTCAAGATTTTTAACAGTCTCTTCCGCTTCTTTTTCTAGTCTTTCACTTTCTTTGTCAAACTTATTATTTACTTGTTTGTCGATGTTATCTTGTACTAATTTTTCTAGTTTTTTCTGTTCTTCTTGCAATTTTTTTTCTAAGTCTTGTACTCTTTTTTGACCAGACAGACTTGTATTTTTTCTAGCTATTTCTAATTCTTTTTCTATTTCAGCAATAGCATCTTTTTGCTCTTTTTCATCATTCTTATAATTCATCTCTTCTCTTGCATCATTATAAGCTTTTTTCTCTTTATCAAGAGCATCTGTTCTTTTCTTTAATTCTTCATCAATTAATTTTTTTCTTTCTTCAACTTGCTTTTTATATATATCTGTTATTTCTTTTTCTACATCTGTAATAGTGTTTAATTGTTCTTCATATAGCTTTTTTTGTTCCTCTTTTAAATCTGCTATTGCTCCAGTTATTCCTTCAAGCTCTCGTTGTGCAGATGGTATTTTTTCTAATAATAAATCTAAATACCCTTTTGCGAGTTCTTCTGCTTCTTCAAAATCTTTGTTTTCTTCTTTTAACTTTTGTATCTGTTGTATATAATTAGAAATATCTCCATTGTCTCTAAATTCAAATCCTAATTTTTGCAGCTTGCCTTTAAGCTGGTTTTGAACTTGTTTCATGTACTCAGTTGTTTCAGTTAATTCTTTATTATACTTTTTTTGTAACTCTATTTTTTTCTTAATTATTTCTTCTTTTTCTTCTGTAGATGCATTTTTTAATTTTACATCTAACATGTCTAATTCATTTTTTACTTGCTGAACATCTTTGTACATAGATGTCCATGTGGACTCCATGAATAATTTTTCTTGTTCTCTTTTTATGTTTTTTATACTTTGTTCATTTTCTTTGATTTTCTGATTAAGTTCATTCCACTGACCTATACATTCTGGTAAACTAGTTAAAGTAACTTTTATGTATTCATCATAAAGTTTTTGGATTTCTTCCAGACTATTCTTTTCTTTTTCAGCTTTTTTTTGCAATGAATCACTATTCTTATCTTTTGCTTTTTCAGCCTTTTCTTCTAAGTCTGCAACTATTTTCTTTTTCTTTAATATTTCCTCTTCATAATTTGTTGAATTTCCATCACTATTAAATTTTAGTCCTTTTTGTTCAAGTGCAGATTTATAATAATTTTTTTGTCTTATTAATTTATCTTCTAAATCTTTTTGTACTTCTGCCTGTTCTTTGTACAATTCATTTTGTTTTTGTAGATATTTTATTTTATCTGCATCAGTTGCATTTTCTGCTAACTTATCTAGTCTAGTTAATTCATTATTTATTTTTTGTAATCTATTCTCTAATTCTTGCAATAAATTAACATCATATTTTAATGCATCTGCTATATCTTTTCCAGTTATTGCAATTGGTGTTGAACTAGTAAATCCTCTAGCTCTAGGGATTATATTTTCTCTCGTAGCTGGTGTTGGTGAATCATTTAATAATTTAGGTGCAGGTATCGCCCTTTCTATTGGTAATGATGCAGGTTTTCCAGCCTCATTTTTTTCTGTTTTTTCTGTTGTTGTAACATTCTTATTAACTTGCACATTTGCTGTCATTGATGTTGTAAATGACCTTGCATAACTAGCCTTATATGAATCTATCTTACGCATCAAGCCCGATATATTTTTAGCTGCTTGTGCTGTTTCTGCTTTAAATGTTGTTGTTATAGTTTTTCCACCATATTTGCTTTTGTAACTAGCTACTTTTTTATCTAAACCAGTAACATTTTTAGCTGCTTGTGCTGTCTCTGTTTTAAATACTAATTGTTTTACTTTTACTTTACTAAATTGATTTATCTTTGTTATTAATCCAGATACGTTTTTAGCTGCTTGTGCTGTTTTAGCTGTTATACTTATTTCATATTTGCCTTTTCCTATTTCTTTTGCTTTAGTTGCTAATTGATTCAGTTGTTCGGCTGTACCTTCAACCCCTTTAGCTTCTACCGTCTGTACATGCTTCTCTCCATCATTCTTTGATGCTTCTTCATTTGCCTTTTTAGCATCCTTTTCACTTTTTGCAGCACCTTCAACTTCCATTTTTTGCGTAGAGGTTTGACCTTTATTTTTATCTACTTCTTTATTAGTACCCTCAGCTTTTTTCTTGCTTTCCTCAGCACCTTCAACTTCCATTTTTTGTGTAGAGGTCTGACCTTTGTTTTTATCAGTTTCCTTGTTGGTTTCTTTTGCTTTTTCTAAACCTTCTACTTTAATATTATATTTTTGTGCAATTTCTGGATTATCTTTTAAATATTTAATTATATCATCATAATTTTTTGCTTTATTAATCGCTTCTGTATTATCTAATATAAATTTTGTTCTATATTCAGTTGGTATTTTATCAAATATTTCTCCAACTAATTTAATTTTATCAGAATTTATATCTCCATTTTCAATTGCAACATTAATTTTAGCTGATACTTTATCTTGTGCAAATTTATCTTTTATTTTTTGTTCAACATCATCTGTTTTTACATTAGATGTGTCAATTTCTCCTTCTGTAATTTCCAAATCTTCCGTTACTTTTACTTTATTATTTCCAAACAGTTTATCAGCTTCTGCTTGCAAATTATCAAAATTAGGATTTTCTTGTTGTAGTTCAAACAATAAATCTGCTGTAAATTTTATAACTTCTTCCGAATTAGTTATATTTCCATTTGCATCTTTTTTTATTAAGCTATTTACAAAATTTCTAACATCTTCTGGTATATTTTGGTCATTAGTAAAATCAATAACAGTCTGTATGTCTACCTCTTCTTTTCCTGTTATCTGCAAACCTTCAAGAGCAGTATTTAACGCTTCATATTGTTGTTGTACTGCAACAGCTAAACTGTCACCAGCTTCTAATTGTTGTCTAGTTCTATTAAACTTTTTAAGAAAGACATCTGTTGAATCACTAGTTTTTAAAAATTCTTTATCTAAAGTAGTTAATAAGCTTACCCAATCACTAGCCTGCGTTCCTGTTTTACTAGCAATAGTTTTAGCTAAATCTTGCATTTTTTTATTATAAGAATTTAAATTTCCATCTTTAGCTAATGCATCATTAGCCCCTTCGATTTCTTTTTTAACATCAGATAAGTTTATTTTCCCAGCTGATGCTGACTTAAACAATTTATTCATAGCATTTTCTGCATTAGATAATTGTTCTTTAGTCTTTATCTCACTAAAATCTAAAAATCCTTTTAATTCATCAAACTGTTTTTTAGCATCATTGTTTTTGCTAGATTTAAAACTACTACTAGACTTTACTGTAGCAAATACACCTTCTTCGACTTCTTGTGCTACTTTCTTAGCTTCTTCTAAACTTCTTTCATTTTCTTTTTGTGCATCTTGTGTTAATTTTTCTCTTTTTCTTAAATGTTCATTATATTTCTGTATATATTTTTCTCTGTCTTTGCCTTCTGAATTTCTTATTTTACCTCTTAAAATAGTTCCTTCTTTTTCTATTTTTGCTATATCATCGTTATACTTTTTTTGTATTGTTAAAATTTTCTCGCCTTCTGTTTGGTATGAATCAGCCGCTTTTCCTGTAAGTTTATTGCCATCTTTATCTCTTTTACCAGCTTGCTTATCAACAGCGATTTCAGCATTATCCATTTTGTCAAAATTTATAAGACGTTCTTTCTTCTCTATTGCTCTATCTAGTTCAGAACACAATTCTGTAGCTGAACCTTTCATTTTTAATATTGGATTGCCTTCTTCATCATATCCAGAAACTAGTTCGGGCATTATTTCAGCGATTTCTTTAGTTAATGTTTTTAGTCTTTCAGCTTCTTCTGAACTTAGTTTAGATTTACCTTTTAACTTGTCATATTCTTGAGCTATATATCCAATTTTTTGTCGTGACTCTTCATAGCCTTTCTTTTCTCTCTCTAATGATTCAATATTCTTTTTTCTTTGTTCATACGCTTTACCATCTGCAACACTATAGTCATGCAAAGCTTTTGTAGCTAATACAATCCCACCTGCTGCTAACAGTGCAAAAGCTCCTTGCAAAGAAAATAGTTTAGGTATTAAAGCACCAACCTTTGCTGCTAATCCTCCAAAACCACTAGCTCCTACTGCGGTTGTAGCTCTCTTAATTTTTCCCATTAAATTAGTTAAATGACTACTGACAATTATAAGTTGACCAAAAACCATTAAAACAGGTGCAAGTGCTACGGCTATTGCTGCCATTTTAACTATGTTTTGTTGTGATGATTCACTTAAATTAGTAAACCAGTTAGATAATTCAGTGATTTTTTGTATAAGATTTGCAAGGACTGGCTCCATCGCTTTGAACGCTTTTATTCCAGCACCCTCTAAAGCCGATTTCATATTTATAATTGCTCCACCCAAGTTATCTTTCATAGTTGTAGCAACTTCCATCAATGAACCTTTAGAATTTTTTAAAGAATCTTCTAACTCATCGTATTCATCATTCACACCTGCTAACAATTTCATCAATGTGTCATATTGTGTCTTACCGCCAATCATTGTTGCAAACCTTGCTCGCTCTTCTTGCGTCAATTTAGTTGTTTCATCAGACGTTACACCTAGTGCATTACTCATTTCTTTCAAAACTGCAACTGTATCCTTCTGCTTCCCTTGCGAATCAAACAGAGATATATTTAATGCATCTAACGCTTTTCCTGCTCTTCCATTTTCACCAATTATATTACTAAAAACACTTATTAATGCATTTGCAGCTTCACTTGCCTTTGTTCCTCTATTAGCTAATATTCCAATAAGTGCGGCAGACTGTTCGAGTGGCATATTTAAGTTTTTAAACATTCCTCCTGCTGTTACATATGCTTCTAGCATTTGTTGCATATTAGTATTAGATTTTCTTTGTGCTTGTGCTGTTATATCTAAATATTTAGTAAAATCTTGACTTGCAATTCCAGCACTTGCCATACTATCTGTAACCAAATCGGAACACAATGCTAAATCCATACCACCTGCCTCGGCAGCTCTCAATACTGGTTCTATCCTTGACAAAGATGTCTCTACATCCCAACCAGCAAGGCTTAAATATGTTAAACCATCTGCTGCTTGTGCTGCTGAAAATGAAGTTCTAGCTCCTAAATCTTGAGCTTTTTCTTGTAACTTTTGAAATGATACACTGCTTTTGTCTGCAATTCCTGCTGTTGCTTGTAGTTTAGACATGCTTGTATCAAAGTTAACACCTGCTTTTGCTGCTGCTATACCTAACATCCCGAGTGGCATTGATACATACATACCTAAACTCATACCAACGCTTTTCAAGTTTTGTCCAGCTGTTAGCAGCGAACGACTTAATGTTGTAAAAGGCATTTGTCTAAGTTGTGCCGATAATCTTGTTATATTTGCACTAGTCTGATTGAGTTCTGCTTGATAGCCATTTAGTGCTGTTTCTGCTTGTTTTATTTCTATTTCTTGTTTATTATAAGCATCTTTTAACCTGTATAATTCTTGTGTAAGTTGTTGTGCTTCATGTGAATTTTTACCATAATATGCTGCTACTTGGCTTAAAATGCTTTCAGTTTTCCTAATCTCAGCACCAAGCTGTGCATGTTTTTGTTTATTTTGATTTAATTCATTATTTAATTTGTTAAATTCAGCTTGATATATTGCTAATCTAGCTTTATTTGATTGTATTTTACTTCCCAGCTGATTCATTTCATTCCCAAGCCTTTGGAAATACGACCCGTTTCGTGCAAGTTCTGCTCCAAGTCGATTAAATTCAGATTCTGTTAATCTCGCTTGGCTATTCAATCTGCTTAGTTTTTGGTCAATAGTTAATGTTTTATTTCCAAGTTCTTGAAATTTTTGACCTGTTTGTGTTAGCTCTGTTCTAAGTCTACTAATTGTACTTTTAGTTTGATTTATATTACTTCCTAATCTACTTAACTTTTCAGCGTTTTTTTGTACAAGTTGAGCTTGTTTTTTCCATTCATTAGAATTTTTACCTAGTGTACTTTCTAAACTATCTAATTTGGCTTTTTGCGTGGTTAAAGTAGATTGCAAACTTTTATACTGGTTTTTTTGACTCTCTAACTTTTTATTATACAAATCAATCTGTTTTGTAAGCTTTTGCATCTTAGCACCAAGACCAGTAAAACTATTTTCAAATTGTTTATTACCTTGTGCTGCTGTTTTAAATTCTCTATCTAAATTACCTATTTCTTTATTTATTGCACTGATTTGTTTAGTAAAGTTATTTGCTTCTAATGCTAACGTGACCGATAGCTTCTCTATCTCCTCTGACATTTAACCACCACCTTTTTACATAAATTCTGTAGAATTAACAATCTCAACATTCTTTTTTTCTTTATCTACACCTTTAAATTTTCCATGTGCATCAATTTGTGCGAATAATTTTTTTGGTGTAGTTTTTAAAAAATCTCTAACTGGTCTTTTTAATACTGTAGTCCATAAATATTCTAAGTACTCAAAGTCTCAATCATCTTGTTTTTCTTCTATGTCCTCAATTTCATCTTCACTGTTATTTTTTTCTTTTGCTGGCATAGCTTTCTCAAGTAACAAATTTAAATATTCATGTATTTTGGGCATTTCTCTAAACTTCAAATTTGTTATTATATCTTCTCTATTTAATTGTTTGTGACATCTTAATATTGACTGGATAATTAATTCATTTACCACCATAAAATCGCCTTTACCAACCCATTTCAGAACCTCTGGTACTGTCATAAAATCATTTCTTAACTTAAAAAAATGCTGTGTTTCTGCTATTGCTCCCATATCCAATCTAGCATCATACACAACACTTTCTTCATTTAACTTAATTGTTATCTTATCATCTATCATAATTCATAATTTTCCTTTTCTGGAATTTGTATTTCTTTAAACCAATTCTCTAATATTTCTTTTTCACCACTTTTTGTATCCATAGAAAAGAATGTTAGTTTTATTTTTTTATCAGCAAATACATTAAAACTTAACTCTCTTTTACTACTACTTCTTTTCGCTGCATCTGTTTCAGCTAAAATACCATCTATATCAAAGATTACATTATATATACAATAATAAATTATTGCTCCATCACGTCTTTTTCTTGTAAATAACAACCTTAGATTATTTGGTTTTATACTATCTTCAACAATTATTCCGTTTTTGTATCTTTTAAAATTCCAAATTAACTCTTCTTCATCTGCTGTTAACCCTAATAAATTCAATTTGCCTGTTCCACTTACTTTTCCGTAAAAAATTATATTTTCATTTCCACCAGATTTCATAATTTTATAGGGTTGCTTTAATTCTATGCTTACAGATATGCCACCTAATATTTTTACAGGAACAGAATTTTCGTCTATTTTGCATAAATGTATATTATCAAAACCATGTATAATTTTTTCTTTATAACTCATTTTTTTCACCTTTAATTAAATATAGAGGGCTTATAAGCCCTCTATATTATTTTTATGATTCTGGAATATTTGGAGTGTTCTCTACTGTTTTTTTCGGAACTTGAACTGTTTTATACCAGTTTTCAATCATTTCTTGACTTACATTTTTATCTTTTGTGTCTACTGTGTAATAAAAATAGTTTTTATCATCAACACTTGTTACAGCTGGCAATGAAGTAAATTCTAACTCAACAGTTTCTTTTTCTTTTTTTTCTTCTACTGTAGTTGCATTGATTCCGGCTGGTTTAAATTGTGCATTATATATTACACTTAATATTTTCCCACCATCTCTTTTTTGCTGTTCAAATAAAATCGCTAGATTAGGCACTTGCATATTAGTAGACAGCCCCCAACCTCCAGACATATTATCTCCACCATAAATTAGTGCTTTTTCATCCATCAGCAATCCCAAAACTGTCATTTTTCCAGAACCATTCGAAACAGTCATATCGTTATCAACTGCCATGTCATCTGCATAAGTTATATCTTCGCTTACCTCATAAGATGATTCAACTTTTTTTCCACCTAAGATAGGCACTGGAACAGCAAAAGTTCCATCATCATTCACTTTTGCAACATGTATGTTTTTAAGACCAGATATTATTTTACTTTTATAATTTTTTTCTGCATTTGGCATATTATATTACCCTCTTTCTTTTTTATTTTTTGCATAAAAAATGTGTCCAATTTGGACACCTCAACAATTTTATTATTCATCTTTTTCATATAAGAAGTCGAATGTTTTACCATAAAACTCGCCTTCTTTTCTATCTGCTACTGATTTAAGATAAAAACCATTTTTTTTCATTTCATTTTTTATATCTTCATACAAAGTAATATCACTAGGTCTTTTATACCAAAACGACATTTGTATGTTATATGTAGTAGATATATAATCATCATCATACAAGTTTTGGTCAAGTCTATTTTCATTGTAAATAGTAAAAATAACATACTTATCTTTCTTGCAATTAGCTTCTAAATAATAACAATCTATATTTAGGCCTTTCATTATTTTACAAATCAATTCATTTATCATTTTTATACTCCATTAGCGTTTTAATGATTCTTTTAGCACTTCTTTTATTTTTGAACTAGCTTCTCCTATTTTCATATTCCAAGCTCTTCGCATCCAGCTAGTTCCTGCCATCTTAGTAGTTCCATTTTCTTGATAATATCCATAAGTGGCAGCTCTATCTTGATTATGTGCTATACCTATATCTACTTTTTTATTAGCACCAGAACCTTTTTTATCAAAAGTACCCAAACTTTGTAACAGGTTCCCTGTTAAAACAGATACAGTCTCTTTTTGACCATTTAAAAGTACTTCTGAGCCTTCATTTAATGCCTTGTCAACTATTTCATTACTTACCTTTTTCTCCAAGTTTTCTAATTTTTGTTGTAATGTTGAAAAACCATTCCATTCCATACTCATTTTATTCACATCCCTAAGACACAAGTTTACATTTAAAATCAACAAATCTATGTTTATTTTCAAAATCAGAAATATAAATTATGTCATAGATTTTATTTCTATATCTAATTCTATATATTTTAGTACTTTCTATATCTTCTATTATTAATCTTACCTTTTGGGAGTATCTAATAGTAAAAGTTACTATATTTTCACTTGATACAGCTTTTGCAGATATATATTCTTTACCGCTTACAGCTTTAAAATCTGACCAACAAGTATAATATGCTTGCCAATCATCAAGAGGAAAGCCCATTTCGTTTGTATTATTCTCAGAAAGTTTTTCTATGGTTATTCTATAGTCTAACACTTTTTCCTATTGACCTCCCTAATTGTAGTTGGTTTATTATAGGAGTTATTCCGTATAATATTTCCGTATTCTTGCCCACAATACCTTTATTATCATAAAAATGTAAAATAAGTTTTTTTATAGCTAAAAAATACAACTTATTTTCATAATCTTTTTCAACACCTGCATTTTTTAAATATTCCTCGCAAGCTTCTTTTAATTCTTTTATTTCTTCTTCTGGACAATCATCTAACCTACAATACAATTTTATAGAGTCTAGTATTTCACTCTCTTCCAAGATATTCACCTACTTTGTTTCTGTTTTTTTAATGCTTTTAGTTTTTAATATATTAGCTTTGGGTTGACCTTCTTCTTCTGGAAGGTCTGGTTTAGGGTGTATTACTTTTTACTGTTGCTAATCTAAAAGCAGATTTCATTTTAATTTTGTGGTCTAAATATGCGGTTAGAACAAAGCTTTCTATACCAGTTTTAACATTTTTGTCTCTATCATAGAACATTTCTAAATCATAATTAAAATGTGAATATCTAAAATCCCCTACAACTGGTATTGTAGCTAAATCACAATAAATAACGGGTACTCCTAACACTTGTTCTGGTTGAGCTGTATATAAACTTGCGTTTCCATTAGCTAAAGTCTTTATTATTTTAAAATAATCAACTTTTCTCATAACAACACTGGCATTTTCTGAATAATCATCCTCTAGGTCTGCAAGACAATTTATTATTGCTTCAAACAATGTATCTCCCTCTATTGATTTTATTAAAAATGGATTTCCACTTTCTGTTGATTTTTTATAAAAAGACATTTCTGTTGGATTATTCGATTCAAACGCTACCTTTTTTTCTTTTTTAGCTAAACCACTTTGTAGACCTGCGTCTACAACTTGTACTAAATTTGTTTCTGTACCTTTCAGAACAGTTTCTGTTATATCACAAAAAACTTTAAATTTATTTCTATCAAAAGATACATTAGCTCCATCTGCGTTTAATTCTTTCGCTGATGCTGAATCTGAATCTAAAAAATCATCATCATCTAAAGAGAATATAATTTTTGGTATTTCTAAATTAGTTATATTTGTCATTGTTGAAATCCCTCGCAACGGATTTTTTGACATTGGTTCATATAACAATTCATTTGTCATTGTAGTAGGTAGTATTTTATTACCACCTCCAAGAGCATCACCATCTCCAAGTACATTTTTTATCTCTTTTGTTACTTCTTTACCAGACATTACATTTCTTATTAATTCAGCTTTCGCATTTATTTTAATATCTTTTTCACTGTTTCCTAAATTTTTATTTTTATTCTTAAAAGCTATTTGTTGAGCTTCTCTATCATCATTTTCCTTTATTTTATTTTTTATACCTTCAAATCTTTCATCTAAATCTTTAACTATTTTTTGTTGTTCTTGTCTTGCTTCCATAGTAGTTTTAGAATCAAGATACATTTTAGATAGATTTTCATTTTCTATCTTTAATTGTTCTTTTACTCCATCTTTCATTTGTTCCAACTGGTATCTATTCATTATAAATTCACTCCTTTTATTTTGTTTTATTTTTTATTCTTTCTATTAATATTTTTACTTCTTCTTCCATAGCTGGTAACTCTAAATTATTCTTAGTATTTTTTAATTTACCAATCTTATCCTTTGGTGTATTTTTATATCTGTCAAAATAATTAGAATAACAAGCGACTGTATTTACATTTCCCTCTAACTCTATTTCAAAGTATTTACTTGCTTCTTCTCCAGTTAACCAAGTTTCAGCATTTATCAAATCATTTATTTCTTCTTCCTTAATATTTGGTTTTGCTTTTGTCATATATACATTTAAAATTGACTTTTGACATGTATCTAGTATTTCAATTTCTTTTTTAAAATCATCTGCATTACCTCCGCACCAACTCAAAGGTTTATGTATCATCAACAAGGCATTAGATGGCATAACAATACGATTACCAGCCATAGCGATTACGCTCGCTATACTTGCTGCTAATCCATCTATATATGTAGTTATATTCGCATCATATCTTTTCAACTGATTATATATAGCAAGTCCAGAAAATGCAGACCCTCCACCAGAATTCACATGTACATTTATATTTTTTACTCCTTCTAATTCCTCTAAAAACTTACTAATATCACTAGGACATTTATCATCTTCATACCATTCACTTAACCAGCTTTCAGAAACAATATCACCATAAAAAAATAATTCTGCACTATTTTCATCTTGATTTTTTATTTCTATACTACCAACATTCTTTAAATTTTTAGAATTTGAATCTTTATTTTTTAACTCTAGTATTTTATTTTTCATTTAATCACCCCCCTTCAAATTATTTTTATTAGACAATAGTAAATGTAAATCTTTAATTTTTATTAAATCTCTACTCACCATCAAATCATCACCATCTTGTTTTGGGGGTCTATCTTCTAATTCTCGTATTTCGTTAGGTGTCAAACCTCCACACCTAACCATTTTTTGGTAAAATTCTCCACGAGTTTTCATATCTGCTCTAGCAAATCCACTTAAATTAAATTTAATTTCATATTTATTTCTATCAATAGTAGTTAAGCATTTTTTATTAAATTCTTGTTCATACATTCGTATAATTGGCAATATTGTATCAACCAAGTACTCTAAGTCTGCCTGTTCAGAACTTGAATATGATTGTTTCCCAGCATACAGTTTATGTGCTGGCATAGTAAAGACTCTTGCCACTCTACTTACAGTTATTTCTTCAACTTCAAAAATTTTAGGGTCGATAAAAGATTTATTTTTTAACTCTTCAAGTGATTTTCCATTGTCTAAATATATAATTCCTTTGTCCATATAACTTTTTATCATTTCATGATATTCAGTCAATTTTTCTTTACTTAAATTCCCAGAAATTTTAAAAGCATACTTAGCATCTATATTATTAGAAAGTTGTGCTAAACTTAATTCTTTTACTTCTCTGTCATAATTTAAAGTATTTTTTAAGACACTAATTGGACTTATCCCACGTTCTGAACCTTCTTTTATATGATTAACAGCTATTATATGGCTATTGTGAAAATAACTATCTCCATCTTTTGTTGATATTCTATACCACATTTCTTTTGTGTCTGTATCGATAACAGGTGTTACAAAATCAGAATCTAACACCCATATATCACTTATATTATCGTAATAATCATATTCTTTGATTGCATAAGCACTGCCTTTTGTATTTCTTATCACTTCCATTAATCTTATAAATTCAAACATGGTATCATTTTTGTTAAATCCATCTCTAAGCATAGTAGCAATATAATGTTCGCTTGGTTTAACTTTTTCATAACCATTTCTAAGACTAATCGGAACACTAGCAATTGAATTAGCTAACATTGTAATTGCTGCAAAGATAGTTTCATTGCTCGCTAATGTATCATTACAAAATGAAAATGGACTACTTTTATTTCTTTGACCTACTCTTATACTTGGTGTTCCAAAACTAAGATTTCTTAGCCAGTTCATTATTCCCACTTTTTTCTTATTCTCCTTTTTTAATTAATCTGGTACATATGCAATATCTCCATTTTGTTTTACATCTTCAAAATAAATCTTCCAACCATCAAGAATTGAATCTATCGGGTCTATTCTATTTTCTTGTTCTAACTTATCAACTTTTATTTCTCCAAAACTATTCTTAGTTATAGTTGCATTTATAGCACTCCATTTAAACAGTTTGTTTTTTCTATTATATAAAACTTGACCAGCTTTCATTGATAATTTAAAATCTACAGTTGCATCATTTAGTGACCTAGCACTTTGTGGTACATCTATCAAATCGCAACCTAAGAAGTCTAAATCTGATATAAAAGCACTTGCATTGTGATTGTCATAAGCACATTTTATTACATTTATTTCATATTCTGTTAATATATCTTCTAAATGTTTTATTATAAATTTATAGTCTGTTTTAATAGCAAAGGCTCCTGTAGTTAGTGTTAGAAGTTTTTCATTTACCCACATTCTATATGGTGCATCATCCGTTTGTTCATGTTCAAGAATTCTTAACTCTGGCATAAATGAATGGCTATAAATATAAACTTTTTCATCTTCAAGTGGGAATATTAATGCTATAGAAGTTAAATCTCCACCAGATGATAAGTCAATGCCTAGATAACATTCTCTACCTCTCATATCCTCAAGAGTTAAGTCACATGCACAGATTTCAAGCCAATTGGCATCAAGATATTTTCCATCTTTATAAGTAACCCATATATTTAACCATTTTGTCATGAAGTCCATGAGTTCGCTTCCACCTTTTTCTTTAGCATCTATTGCTACCTCACTCGTTTTTGCAACTTCATACATATTTATGCTGTCATCTTCATTTAAAAGTAACAGTGGATTTGCTTTTACCCAATTATGATAATCCCAAATATCATCCTCTTTGTCCATTTCAGCAATATATATGAATAAACTTTCTTTAGTTATGGCTCCAGATAGTATTTTTTTACAAAAAGTATAATGTTCATAACAATAGCTATTCAAATCAAAACCTGCTGTAGTTATGGCTAATATCAGAGCATTATTAACTCTTCTTTGACCACCTAGAAGTAATTTATATACTTGATTTGTTTTATGTGCATGCAGTTCGTCTGGTATTGCTAATATCGAACGGAATCCATCCAAACTTTTTGTATCTCTTCCAATCGGTTTTATTGTTGTACCTGTCATTCCTGCAATTATTTCATAATCAGAACGTTTTATTTTATACATTTCTTTTAAATCTTCGTCTGCCAATATAAATTTTTCTATTTCTTCCCAAACAATTCTAGCTTGCTCTTTTTTCGTAGCTGCACAAATAATTTTTCCTTTTATATATGTAGAAAAATTGCTTGTTTTTATACTTTTAGCTCCAGATAAAAAAGACTTTCCATTTTGTCTGGCGAGCTGGATATATGCTTCTCTAAATCTTACATATCCAGTTCTTTTTTCAATCCAGCCTTCTAAGCTACCTAAAATAAAATCTTGAAATCCTCGTGTTTTTAGAGTTTGTACTTCATCACCTTCTAAAATAGTAAGTTCATTGTAAAGGTCAAGTGCTTCCTCTGATGCTTCAACATCCCATTTGTATTTAAATTCTTTTGTTTTACTTCTTTTTAAATCATTTAAATGTCTTTTACACGCTAGAATAACACTTTCACCAGCTATTATTTTTTTAGCAACTACTTTTTTGGCGTATTCTGTTACTCTATCTTTTTTTCTTTTAGCCATTATGTTCCTACTTTTATAAATTTAGCAAATTTATTTTCCTTCGGGTTTTCATTTCCTGGAACAACTAACTTTAATCTATCTGTAGTTGCTAATCCTAACTTAGTAGAACATTTTAGTATCAATTCAGCGTATTTAAATTTTGCAGTTACATGAGGACTTATTTTTTCAGTATCTTTTCCAGAGACAACATGACCTGTTTTTTCTATATATTCTTTTAACTTAATATAATTACTATATGCATCACTGTACATCAGCACTATTGGTAGGTCTAGATTATCCCACAAGTCAATTTTACCAGCTTCCTCTACTACCCTTGAAAATTCTTTATATGCTAAAATATCACTATTTAAAAACTCTGGAACTGTTACTAAATCATCCCTATCAAGTTTTATTTGTTTCTCTACATTTTGCCGAGTCTGTTTTTCTTTTTTAGTTAAATGTTTTTTAGTTGTAGATGTCATTTGTTTTTTTCTTCCCATTTTTACACCTCCAATCCACTTTAAATTTGTACAAAAAAATAATAGCTATCAGCTATTTTTTAAAAACAGTTTATTTTCTTGCAAGACATCCTGCATATTTTTTTACAAAAAAATCTTAAAAAGGGAAAATCTCCGTATATATATACCCCTGCTCGCTGTTCGAATCCCCTTTTCTTTTTTTCATAGGTAGGGGGGATAGTCTTAATCGTTATATATTTTATGAAGTCTCAATATTTCTTTTAATTTTACTTGGGTTTCTTTCTTTGTTCTCTCATTTTTCTCATATAATGTATGTATTTTTTTATGTGTTCTGGATGATAAAGGTACAAGATTATCTTCTTCTAATGCAAGTTCTTCATCTTCTGACAACTCAATTATATGATGTACTGTATTTGCTGTAGTTATTTTTTTATTAATATAATAATCCCATAAATCCAAATATACATTTTTTTCTAATACATATTCTCTAGTTTCTCTCCATTCTTTTCCGTTATAAAATTTATCTCTTTCTTTATTTCTATTTTTAGAATTATATACCTTGTTGCTCTGCTTTCTACTTTTAACATATTTTTTAACGCACTCACTACATGCCTTTTCACTATAGTCTATCATTTTGCCACACTTACATATTTTTTTAAGCTTCATATACTCCACTCGGTTCTTCTCTTAATAGTTCTTCCATGTGCTTCTCTATATCTTTTATTTCATATTCTGTTTTATTAAGATATTTATTACATACTTCTTTTAATGTATTTACATATGCAATCATTTCAGCAAAAACTTTTTCTCTTTCAGGCTTCGTTGTTCTATCTGTAAATCCACCTTGTTCTTCATAAATAAGTTCTTTGTATAATTCTTTCAGTTCTCTTAATGTTTCATCTTCATAATATATAATATATTTTTCTTTGCACTTTCTGCATATAAAATATTTTATTTTTATATCTCCAATAGTTTCTGTTCTTACATCTTTATAAGCTACTTTAAATTTATTATTACACTTATCACATACTATTCTTCTCATTTGTTTACTCCTCTTCTAGTGCTGATAGATAGTCCAGCTTCTCACAAATAGTTTCAACTACTTTTTCATATTTTTTTACTAACCTTTCTTGTTTCTTAGCTTCTTCTTCTGTTAAACTTTCTATTTCATCTTCTAGCTTCATACTTTTATCAAATAATTTTGCTAAGTCTCTAAATGTATCTCTCATTTTAATTCTTGATTCTCTATTATCATTCATAGATTTCCACCTCACAAAATAAAAAAGGACTATCTCAATTATTTAAAGAGATAATCCTTTTTTATAATATTATATATATTTCTGGTTCACAATAAATCTAATCTTACACTTTATATATTATCATTTTGAAATTGTTTTGTATATGAACACTTATTGACACATCATTCTTATTGTATAGCGTTCCATATTAATTAAACCATATCACTGTATATATTGAAATAGCTATACTATATTCCTTTAGCTAATTAACAGTTTATTTTATTAATCTATAGAAACATGACATTTAACTATTATATTAGAATTTATTTACTCCATCTATACCAAATATAAATACTGACAATTTTTCGCAAGCTAGGTTTATATCTCTATATACAGTTCTATTGTCTATATTTTCGGAGATAGCTATTTCTTTTATACTCCATCTTTTTTCATCTATAAATCTTTTATATATTATTCTATATTTTCTTACTTCTAATTCTCCACATTGTTTACTATAAGCTTCATAAATATTTATCATAGTATTTATATGAGAGATGATTATATTTGTACGTGATACACTATTGCTTATACTTTCTACAAATAAATTCTCTGTTATTTTAGAGTTTATTAATTCCTCCAATATTTCAATAGCATTTTCATTTACATTGGATACCTTAAAAATAGAATTATTAACATGTCTTTTAAAATCTTTATAATGTTTCAGTAACAGTTTTGTATTTCTAAGCTTTCTATCATATAAATACTTAATTTCCTCTTTTCTTCTATTCTCATATGTAGTTATAGCTTTCTCTGCTGCTATATTTGTTATCTTTTCAATTAACATATCAATATTTATATTTTCAGTCCCTTCTTCTATTCCTTTTAGCATGCAATAACTTCCTTTCTACTCTTGTTCTCTGATTAATGTAATCATGGTTATCAATCTCTTTAAATTTATATTACTTATATAAAACACCTGTTTTTTTATTTCTAAGCTCTATTCTCCCTATTACTTCAAAACCTGCTACCTTAGCCATTTTTTTAATTAAATCAATCAATATATTCGCTTCTTGTTTCTCTTTGTCAATTTTTCTTATAGCTTCATATGCTGTACTATCTAAGTATCCACTTTTATTATGTCTTATATCTACTCCATTTCTTGTGCTTCCATCTTTAGCCACTTTATGCATATATCAACACTTCCTTTTCCGTTTTTATCATTACATTCCATTGCATAGTCGCAAAATGTACCAGTTACATTACATTGAGAACAAATAAACTCTGCAAACTTTCTGATTTTCATATCTTTTAATATTTCAAAAACTGTTTTAATAACTTTTTCTTCTATTTCTATAGTCGGAAAGCTAATTATATTTTCAATCTCTTCTGTTTCTTCAACTTCAATTTCACCTTCTTCAAATTCATAATCTGTCGTCATATTTATTTCACTTTTTTTCTCTTCGGATTTCTCTGTAACATCCTTAATGCTTAAGTTTCCTTTTTCTCGATACTCTTCAAATAAGCTTTGTTGTTCAGCTTCTTCTAATCTTGATAATTCGTATGCTGTAGATACATTTATATTTTCTTTTTCAAACTCATTTTTAAAATCTGGCATTAGCTTCTTGGATATATTCTCTAGTCTTGCTATTTGACCAGCTGATGTATTTAACATTTTAGCAACTAAATCCCTAGTTTTACCTTTTATATCTTCTTCTGCTCTTAGTTCTTCTAATAACTTCTTCATTTCTACTGCCTGCTTCATTTTTTCAAAATCTGTTAATTCTCTTGCAGTTGAATTAGTTGTTATTAATAAAATCTTCTCCCTTATTCCAGTTACCTTTTCTATCATACAAGGCATCATTTTAAATTTTTCATTCTCTTCGTTTTCTTCTAATAGCTTCAATACTGCTAATCTTCTTCTATGACCTGCTATTATTGTATATTTATTATCCTTACTTTCTTTTACCAATAGATTCTGTTTTACTCCAAACATTTCTATAGAAGATTTTAAATCTTCTATATCTTCAACTGAATAAAAATTATCTTCTGATGGTACTAAATCATAAACACTTATACTTTTTATTTCTGTTTTTTCATTTTTAATATTTTGATTGTCATTTTCTAGTTTACTATTATTAATTGCTTCAAACATATTAAAAGCCATTTTACTTTTCCTTTCTATGTGTCCAATTCGGACACATTTTTTATTCTATATTTAGATACTCATTAACTAACTTTTTGTAATCTATCGTTGCACCACATCTTTTGTTGTATTTCATTATTGTTTTTTGATAAAATGTACTCTCAGATACATTTTTATTTAATCTTATTACAGTTTTAAATACTTTACATATATTCTGTAGTAAAGTTAAAAATTGATTATTTACATCATTATTTTGATAATGAGTTACTATGCACCCTTTAAATTTTAATTTTTCATTTACATGTTTAGCATTTTCTATTTGCTCTAGTAATTCTTTTATCCCCTTAAGAGAAAAGCTATCTGCTCTTACTGTTATAATTACTTCATCTGATGCTACTAAAGAATTTACTGTTACTATATCTGCGCTTGGTGCATTATCAATTATACAAAAGTCATATTCATTTTTAACTTTTTCCAGCAATCTCTTTAATATACTAAATTTATCTTTTTCACTATCGAATAGCATCCTGTCAGCTTGGTACAAGTGCATATTACTAGTTATAATATCTATATTTTTATTTTCAGTCCTACATATGTATTCATGTATATCTGCATCTTCAAGCAACATTTCTGCTGTTCCTTTTCTTTTTTCATCAAATTTTGAGAAGTACTGTGATAAGTTACCTTGTTTATCTGCATCTATCAGTAATACTTTCTTCTTATGTACTACAGATAAAATATCTGCCATGTTTGCACTTGTTATTGTTTTACCTGTTCCTCCTTTAAAACTTAAAATCGATATGATTTTCATAGCTTTACCTTCTTTCTTTTATTTTAATATTTAAAAATTTTCTGATGTCCTTATTGGTAATAAGTAGCCTATTATATGCCCTTTTATAGATATGCGAACAAGAGAGTTACTGTCTATTCCTTCTACCTTATCAAATTTTCCAAAAATTTTTATATAGTTTTCATCAAGATAAATTACAAAATCTTCACATATATATTTATGATAAGTAAGCTCTCTTACTGGTATATAATATTTTAATAACAGTTCTCTATATCCATCTTTTTTTATGTTATCCATTATTATCTGAGATTTCTTATTGTTAGCTTCAAATAGTTTAGGATTTAATACCATTTCATTTTTATCTACTATAAAAACACATGCACCATCTGATATATAGTATTTATTGTCTTTTTCTATCAATATCCTAGTTTTATTTTTCTTTATACAATCCACAAAATAATTTATTACTTTCTTTTCCATAAACTTTCAGCTCCTTATATTTTTTTCAATCAATTTTAGAAGCCTGTTATATTCATCTTCTCCTATAATTCCATTTAACTCTATTTTTTCTAAGTACTGTATAGCTTTTATTGTTGCTTCTAACTCTCCAGTATTGCATATTTCTACTATTTTACTTGCAAGATATATTATTTTATCTTTGTTAGCTAATAACATAATAATCAACCTTTTTTTTATTCTAAGAAACTTTTTAATTCTAGTTCTTCAATAATCTTTTCTATTTTTTTCTTTATTCTAAACCTTTTTGTTCTCGCTTTTATAGCTTCAAGCCTAGTTATTTTATCATTTAGCATCTTTTTAAATTTTAATTCTATTTCTTTAATTTTATTGTTAAAAGTTTCTATTGTTTTTTTCAAAATCTCATTTTCTTCTTTTAATTTTTCTATTTCTTCTCTTAAAATTCCAGCTCCAGCTTCCATTCCTTTTTTCACGTTTTGGTCATTTTCATATCTAATTTTTAAAGACATTTTTTCTGTATGTAGTGCAGCGTTTTTATTTTCTAAGTCTGAAATTATTTTTTCTTTCTTTGAACATTTATCTTTTAGTTCTTCTATTCTTCTAAGAGATATTTCATATTCTGCTTTTATTTCATCAAAATCTTTTTTAGTATATAAGTTTAAAAACATTTTATCCCCACCTTTTTAAATACTATCATCTATTTCATTTTCAAATTCTTTTCTTAATAAGCTATAATTCTCATTTAATATTTTCTCGTCTTTAGTTATATAGTCTAAAAATAATACAGCTCCATTGAAAAATTTTATTTCAAATCTTTTTATATCTTCTTGTTTTACATATTGTCTACCAAAACAATTCTTCATATTTTTCCATACTAGAAAAGGTATGAAGTAAAACTTATCTTGTATCCCTACACAAACCCCTGCTATTGCTCCCATGCGATAATATCTATCTAATGTTTCTAATTGTGTATTGGTTAAAACACTTCTTTTTATATTATCTTTAAGTGTATATTTAGCTTCAAAGCATATACATACTCCATGTTTTAGAGTACCTTTGAAGTCTGGTTGTGCATTAGCTATAAATCTTCCCGTAAATTTCCCTGTTTTATCCTTGTTTAACACTCTAAATGGTTCTGGTGTTTTTTCTATTTCTGCTCTATTATCATTTCTATAGATTATACAAGCTGAGTTTATATAGTTTTCAAAATGCTGTCCTTGCGCATTAGCAACTTTATTTTTATATCTTTGTTGTAGTTTTTTATCATCCATGTTTTACACTCCAATCTTTTCTACGAGGAATTTATACTTAAAATTTATTACTCATTATATATAAAATTTATTTCTTCTGTCTTACATAGTTCAGTTAACCAATGATATTCTTTATCTTTCAAGCCACAATGTTCTAATATAATTTTATTAATTTTATTTATATCTAAATTTATACTAGCTTTAGCATTACAAATTTCACATCTTTCAGTTTTGCAATTACTACAGTTTACTTTAATATCCATTAAATCCGTTATTTGTATTTCTAATAACCTTAACTCATTACTTCTTCTTCTCAGTTCATCTAATTCTTTTAGTTTTATATTCACCCTTGCAGACTCTAACATTTTTTACTTACCTCCAAGTTTGTTTTTTCCAGATTATATTTCATCCTCAAAGATTACAAAACTTTCTCCACAACTTGTTGTAACTACTCTATAAGTTTTTTCATTCATGTGACAATGATAATCTAAAATTTTTTCATCTATTCCTGCTCTTTGAATATCTTTTAATCTTATTACCATTTTTTCTTGTATAATTTCATGTATATTTGATGTTGTTATCTCTCCTGTGTATAATTTTGTCTTGAAATTTTTCTCTTTTTGTATTTCTTTTTCTATTTTTCTTCTATCTAATACAACATCTTTTACAAATTCTCCAAATCTTTCATTGAAATTATATAATTCTATGTGATACTTTCCATCTTCTTCTGCAAAGTAAAAATTAAGTTGTCCTTTTTCTGCTAATTCTTTGTAAGCTTCTAATTCTTTTTCTAACATTTTTATTTTCTTTTCTTTACTTGAAATTATTTTTAATAATCTTGTTAACAAAATTTTATCTTTATAAACCATTTCTACCACTCCTTCACATTACCAGATAACATTTTCATTTAACCAATTTTTATATGCTTTTTCACAATCAAAACTTTCACAATCAATCTCAGTATTATTACATGAATTACATATATCTTCTGAGTATTTTTTACATGCTTTATTTTCTCTCATCGAAGTGAAAGTTACTAATTCTTCATTAGTCATATTTTTAAGAGCTTTTTTAAAACTTACAATTCTAAAACAGTTACGAATACATTTTTTATTTAATACATTAAGTTCTCTCTTAGCTTCTTTTTTAGTTTTATATACTTTAGCTTTATTTATATCCTTCATTAACACAGGGTATAAGTCGTAGTTAAAAGTATGATTTTTCCCTGCATAGTAAGTGTCTTTTTCTCTTCTTTTACTAGATTCATCTTGGCATAAATCAGCTAGCACAAAGCCTTTTATTTTATCCTTATTAGTCATTAGTTTTTATACTCTCCTTATCTGTAAATATTATTATTTGTCCTTTTCCCCATCCGCTTATTTCTATTTTTTTATTATTTTCTTCACAGTAAGATGCAACTTCTTTCATACTTATATTCTTTAATTGAAAATCTATAGCGGTTATAAAATTACCTTTTTCCAATATTTTTTCTATCTTGCTCTTTACTTCAAAGCGACCACACATGCACCCATTTTTATTTTCAGCTCTACAAATATTATTAAATTTACATATTTTACAAATACGTTCTCCCGCTTTGTCACATATCGCTTCTATTTCTTTATCCATTCTTATTACCTTCTTTCTTTTCTTTTTTTCTCTCATTCTTGAACTTGTTTTTACAAACATAAGAACAATATGTCTTTGAATACAAATTTGTTTCAAATTCCTTCTTGCAGCACTTACACACTCTTAAATACATACAATCACCTCATTTCAATTTAATCTTCGCATCTTTATGTATAAGCTAACTCCTGTTATATCGTTATATGTAGCCTTACATTCTGTAAATATATAACCCTTGTATTGTTTTTCCCAGAACACGCTATTATCTAGGTCATTCCTTACTAGTTCCATAACTTTCTTTCTGCTATATCTACTATCATTGCAACGCTGATAAGGTTTTTCTAAATTCTGTGATGAACTCCATCTTTTTCTACCTTGAGGGTCTTTCATGAGATAATTGCATAAACTTTGTAAGCCAAATTCGTTTGGTTGCAATCTATGCGTGTTTATCCATCCAAGTTTTTCACCCTCTTTTTTTCCTCTTGATTTTCTAACCCATAAACTTTCAATTATATCTCTATCAAGTTCTCCATTGAGTATCATGTGATGGTGTACTCTCTTAGTTCCATTTTTCTTTTCACCAAACTCAGTTATTAGCAAATACTTAATCGCTCCTAATCCCTCTTTTTTTCTTTTATGGTTTATTCTTCTTATATAATTTCTAGCTTCTTTTTCAGCTTCTTCAACTGTACTAGGTAAAAATTTTGGTGCATATGTAAAATGTACAACTAGGTCTTTATTATTAAAATTTGTATTAGCTAGTTGCATAAAGTATCTTTTAGCGTTTTTATCATTTAGATTCTTTTGCTTTGGTTTAGATACATATCCTCTTTTACCTCTTTTACCTTTTGTTCCATCTACTCTTGGTATTATGTCTATCTCTAAATAGTCATTACAATATATCTTTTTCTCTCTTATAAAACTCTTCATATAGCAGTACCTCTTTAGTCTTTTATTAGCATCTATATATTAGTATCTAGTGTTATATATTTGTATAGATACTTTATATCGTTATAATGTTAATACCTATTACAAGCTCGTTAATCGCTCTATTTAGCGTATTTATTGAACTCTATTGTCTTATCTGCTATAATAAAAAATAGATATGTTTTTATAGCTTTGACAACAAAGTTATTTTGTGAAGTGTCTTATAACTGCGAATTATAAGACACTTTTTGTTTGCATAATTTTTAGACTTCAATTTAAATTACTTCCTTTTCTAACTTTTTTTCTTTTTCAATTTTCATTTCTTCTTCTGTTTTCTTTCTATATGTACACTTTATTTCTAAATCTACGTCAAAAAGTCTTTTTGCCATCATTTCTTTTGCTCTTGCTAATCCCTTACAAAAGTAATCCATGTTCATTTCGCCTTTAAATTCAACTTTTTCGTATGGTTTTGACATATGTATTCCCCCCATTTTTTATTTTAATTATGTATTAAATAGTGTTATTAACTTATTTTACAAAGTGATTTTTAGTACTTTCTAGTATTTCAATAACACTATTCTTTTCTATAAATTCTCTTGAATAAAAATAAATATTTCCTTCACACTTTATCGCAATTAAAAATTCTTTTTTAAAATTTCCGTTTAAGTGTTCTTCAATATGCTTTCTATATAAAGCACTTTTTTTATTTACATTTTGCAATATGTAATCTTTATCTACTCTAAAGTAACCATACTTTTCTAATCCATTTATTTTTATTTCTATATCTAAATCATTCATGTTTCTATCACTCCTTATCTAACTTTTATCAAATCAGAAAATGAGTTCAATTCATTTTTGAGTTCTTCATACAATCCTTTAATTTTACTTATTTTCTGATTCAAAAGTTCCTCGTCTATTTCTACACTCACTTTTAAAGTTATTACTTCTTTTTCCTCTTTCATTTTTATCTCCCATTCTTACCTATTTTTATTTATTGAATAAGACACTATCTTATTTTTTGATTTTTTTTATAAATTTTATGTTATAATTTTCTTATTAAAATATAATGAAAGGACTATAAAAAATGGACTACTTAGCAGTAAATTGGATTGCCATTTTAGCACTAATAATATCATTTTCAAGTCTTTATATTTCTGTAAAAGTATATAGAAAAGCTAGTGTTAAACTTAAAATCTCTTATGATATAGAGAAAAGTTATTGTTTTGGTTTTAATTGGTTCGAAAAATACGAACTTTTAATATGTTATTTGACTATAGAAAATCTTTCTACTAGCAATGTATCTATTACTAAAATTAAATTACTGGATAATCTTCTATCTTCAAACGCTACTAAACTTGATATACATGATTATTATAATAATAATGGAATTTCATTGATTAATTTTGAAGGTAATAATAATTCATACATACCTATCAATACAAATAGTGAAAATATTTTAAAATATACAAGAATTCCATCACTTGGTACTATACATGGATACGCTGTATTTGAAGGAATACATCCAATAAGCGAATCGAAAGATTTTAAAATAATTGTAGATACTCCAGATGGCTCATTTGATACTAAAGTAACTATTAATCCACTACCAAAAGATTTTAAACCTATACATCCATTAGATGAAGATTAAAGATATTAGGCTTAATACAATACCTAATATTGACATCAATATAGCAATTTTTATTTCATATTCATCTTTTTTCTTCATGATATTTCTAAATTCTTTATGTAAAATAATATTTTGCGATATGAATAATATATCCCCTTCTGATAAGTTCTTATCTTTACAAAAGATTAAGAACTTATCACTCTTTTTCAAAGTAATACTTTTAACTCTTATGATATATTCTTTTTTTAAAATTGATTTTTTTATATACTTTTTTATGTAAATATTCTCTAAAATGAATTTTATATCTTTATTAGACAACTCTTTAGATTTACAAAAGTTCAAAAAACTATTTTTATCTTTATTCGCAAGTATTTTTAATTCTAAATCTCTTGTAATTTTTTCACTAATATCTTGTTCCATTTTTACCACCTCAAATACTTATTTTTATTTCATTATTGATACATCTGAATCATTTGTAATATTTGCACCTTTTAGTATGTAAAACATCTTTACTCTTTCTTCATATGGCATTTTTACAATTTCTTTCATTAAATCGTCGCTATCAATTTTTTTACTAAGAAATTCATTTGCTGAACTTCCTTTAGTTCCGATTAGTTTTTGTGTTTTATTTTCAATTATTTTATTCATATTTCCAACCCCTTTCACTCGCTCTGTAAGTACATATTACCACTAAGCAAGTAACAAGTCAACACTTTAGTCTATTTTCACTTGCTTTGTGAGTATCATTATGTTAATATCCTTAATAGGAGGCGATTTTATGAATGAAAGATTGAAGCAAATTAGAAGTCACTTCGGTATGAGTCAAGCCGAATTTAGCAAACATATACTTGTAGGTTCTTCAACATTAGCTATGTGGGAAATTGGTACAAGAACTCCAAAAGATATTCATATATCCAAAATTTGTTCTGAATTTGGTATAAGAGAAGAGTGGTTTCGCAATGGAATTGGGGAAATGTTTATAGAAAATGATAATACAATAATTTCAGAACTATCTAATAAATATAGCCTTGATAGTTTAGATGTAAAAATACTTGAAAGTTATCTAAAGCTTTCTGGAGAACAAAGAAAAGCAATAAAAAAATATGTATACTCACTTGTTGATACAATATTGGAAGATGATGAATTATATCAAGATTACAGAGGCGAGTATATAGAAGAAAACTCACAACTATCAGCTGCTAGGAATGGCAATACTGAAAATATAGAAGAAGCAATAAATTTATACGACAATTTAGATGACACTTTAGAAAGGTAAATAAAAACAAATAATGCATAAATTTTTACGACAAATAGCTTACGAATTCATTTTAAGAGAAAAAATTACGACATTACCCTATTTGTCCTTTTCAAGTTATTAAAAATAATAACTTGAAAGTTTATTCCTATGACGAATTTTCAAAATTAATAAGAAGAGATACCAATTTTATTATTGAAAAATATGACAAGCAAGGTTTTGTGTTCTGGAGCAAAAGAGATAATACTTTTGTAATTTGTTACAATACGTGTTATCCCTTTCATTCCATTCGTTGGACACTTATGCATGAACTATCACACATTTTTCTAGGACATGCAACAAAAACTAATGTTTTAAAACTTCATTCCAAAAGTAACAAATTATTTGAAGTAGAAGCAGAGGCTTTTACAAAATATATATTATGTCCTCATACAGTCTTATCATATTGTAAAATTTTGGAAATTTCTGAAATTATGTATTTCTGTGGAGTTGATAAGAATATTGCTCTTAAAAAAAGTCTTTCTTTGAAAAAAGAGAAAAATACTACTACTGGTTTAGATAATTTAGTTATAAAACAGTTTAATGTTTTTATTAAAAATTACATAAAATATAGAAAAAAAGGTACTTAGTTGACTAAGTACCTTTTTTTCTATATTTTCTTTCCATACTTATACAAATCTTCCATTTATATACTATATTATGATACTATAATTTTATTAACATGTTTTTAGGGAGGTTTTATATTATGACTGAATATATTGTAGTTCTAAATAATTTAAATAATTGGGATTTGAAAGAATTTATAGATGAAAATAATACATATTCAATTTATAGCTCTACAGATAAAGAAATGGTTATTGACTATGCAAAAAGTTTAGCTTCTTCTATGAAACCAAGTCATTTAATTATCAAGGATGAAAATAATATTGTAGAGAAAGATGAACTTTTTTTAAACAATAAATGTAGAAAATGTGGCAAACAGCTTCCAGAGAACTCAGAAGATGATTTATGCTTGATATGTAAAGATGTGCTTAAGGTTCAAGCTAAAGAAATCTCTAAATTAGAAGAGAAGAAAAAAGAACTTAAGAGGCTGAAAGTTAATCCAAGTATGGTAATAATCTCAACAACACCTTTTCTTGATGGTTATTCAATAGAAGAATACATTTCTATTGAAGCAGCTGAGGTAGTTATTGGTTCTGGATTCTATGCAGATTTAACAGCAGGTTTAACAGATTTTTTAGGCGATAGGTCTTTGCCTTATGAAAAAAAATTAACTCAAGCACGAAAACAAGCATTCAATATATTAAAAGAGAAGGCAGTTGCATGTGGAGGAAATGCAGTTGTCGGCATAGATATAGATTATATGGAAATAGGAAGATTATTTTCTGTAATAGTGAACGGAACAGTTGTAAAGGTAAAATCAAACGATAAGTAAAAATATATAAAATATATTATAATAAAAAAACGAATGCGTATTGATACGCATTCATTTTTATGTTATAATATATATATAGAAAGTTAGAGAGAGGAGGGAAATAATATTGAGAGTAAGAGAAATTTTAAAAATCGCTTTTGAAAATGGTTGGAAAGTAAAAAGCCAAAGAGGTTCACATATTAAGCTAATACATAAAGATACAAATAAGACAGCCATTATACCAAACCATACTGGCGATATACCAAAAGGTACTCTTAAATCAATTTATAAAATGTTAGGGCTTAAATAGCCCTAGCAGTTTATAAATATATACTCTCTCTAACTTATTTAAAAACCTCATAAGGTGGTGATTAGATGTATAAAAACGATTATATATTTCCTGCTACTATTACAAAGCATGATGATAATGACTACGAAGTAAACTTTTTTGATTTCGATAATATTGTCACTTATGGAGAAACATTAGAAAATGCGTATTTAATGGCAGAGGATGCTTTAAAACTAGAATTATTTGATTTATATTCAGATACTAAGGAAATACCAACAGCTACTAATTTAAACAATTTAAGTATTGAACAAAATCAAACTGTAATCTTAGTAAAAGTTAGTTTGAAAGAAACAATAAAACAATATGATGGAAAATATATAAAAAAATCTGTATCAATCCCTTCTTGGTTGGAGAAAGAAGCAAAGAAAAATAACATTAATTTTTCTCAAACATTACAAGAAGCATTGAAAAATAAGCTTGATATTAATTAATAATAACCTTATTCAATATTAAATAGTGCCTAGTGATTTTTTTACTAGGCACAAGACATAAACAGGAGGATTTTATAATGGATAATATAAAACGTGTAGCTCTTTATATACGTGTCAGCACGGAAGAGCAAGTATTACATGGTGATAGTATTAGAACTCAAACAGAAGCTTTAGAACAGTATGCAAAAGATAATGGTTTTATTGTAGTTGATAAATATATTGATGAAGGTTATAGTGCAACAAACTTAAAAAGACCTAGCTTACAACGTATGCTCGAAGATATAAAAGAAAATAAAATTGATTTAATTCTCTTAACTAAAATTGATAGGTTTAGTAGAGGTGTTAAAAACTTCTATAAAATCATGGAAACACTAGAAAAGCATAAATGTGATTGGAAAACTATTTTGGAAAATTATGATTCTTCAACTGCTGCTGGTAGATTGCACATAAATATTATGCTTTCTGTAGCTGAAAATGAAGCAGCACAAACATCTGAAAGAATTAAGTTCGTTTTCCAAGATAAATTAAGACGCAAAGAAATTGTAAGTGGCAGTAATCCATTTGGATACAAAATAGTTGATAAACACTTAGTAATTGATGACGAAAAAGCTGAAATAGTAAGAGAATGTTTTAATTCTTATGAGAAATTTACTTCAATGATAAGAGCTTTACAACATATAAACAGTTCTTTCAATACTAACTTTTCTTATAATTTTGTTTACAGAATATTAAAAAATAATATATATGTAGGAACATACATTCACAATGATTTAGTTGTAGAAAATTTTTGCGATGCAATTATAAGTTCTGAACAGTTTAATATTGTTCAAAAACTGTTATCAAAAAATACTAAAGTTTATAATAATAAATATCTTAATTCACTAGGAATGCAGTATATTTTTTCTGGTATGGTAATATGTCAGTGTGGTCGTAAAATGAGTGGTACATATTCTTTAAGCACTGATAAAAGAATATATAAGTATTATAGATGTCATGTATCGCAAACAAGTAAAAAGTGTGATAATACAAAACGATTGTCAGAAAAAAAGATTGAAGCTTTTTTATTGAAAAATGTAAGAAAACAATTAGAAGAAACTATTCTTAAACATGAATCTAATAATAAAAAAGTAAAAAGTAAAAATAATAATAACCAGATTAAAAGCAAGATAAAAAAACAAATAAATAAACTACAAGATTTATATTTTGATGATTTAATAGATAAAGAAGATTACAAGCTTAAATACCAAAAACTCAATGCACAACTAATTGAATTAGAGAAAAATAACATGGAAGGAAAAAGTTCTATAATAAATTTACAAGATATTAGAAGTTTTTTAGAAATTAACTTTGAAGAAATATATGCTGATTTAAATGACCAAGAAAAGAGAACATTATGGACTAGCATAATAGACACTATCTCTATTGATAAGAATAAGAATTTTACTATAAATTTTTTATAGTAGTTTATTTTGATTTATTTGTACTAATACACCATTACCTGATGGTCCTAAAAATCCTAGTATTTCTCCTTTTCCCACTTCAAAATTAATATTTTGTAAAAATTTTTTATCTGTATAACTAAATGATAAATTATCAACTTTAATCATTTTTATCCCACCTTTTTATATATTTGACTAATTTAATTATATAGTCAATAAAAACCAATTTTTTTGTTTGTTAATACTTTTTAGTAAAAATACTAGCAAACAAGTTTAAAAATTTATTCCATAAGTTGTATAACTAGACCTCTTATCATCAATCTTAAAGCATCATCAAAACAATTCTCACCAACTTCATGTTTGTATAACATAGTAAGAAATACTGCTCTAAATGCCCCACTAAAGTTTTCTACATGTTTATTTTTTGCATTTGGTATATAAGATATCATCTTACTAATTTCAAAATCATCATGCTTAAAATGTTCTTCAATTATATAATCTGGTAATTTTCGCATTAGTATTTCAAACTCTCCATTAATTAACAGATTTAAAATTGAAGTATCATCAACTAGCTTATAAAATTTCATAAATATATCTGTCAACTTATCATATGTAACACTTTCATCAAGTTTTTTTAATTCGTATAACATTTGGTTTTGTATTGAATCATGTATATCTTTCAATACTTCAAAAAAAAGTAATTCTTTCGATTGAAAAAACAGATAAAAAGTTCCCTTTGGAATCTTTACTCGCCTTACAAGTTCATCAACAGTAGTTTTTCTAATACCATATTGCTCAATACACAAACTAGCCTCTTCTTTAAGTCTTTTAACTATGTACTCTCTTTCTTTATCAGAATATGATTTAGGCATCCTCTCATCTCCTATTTGACTAAATTAATCTTTATAGTCAATATAATTCTTTTACTCTTTAATGTCAATAAATTTATTAATTCTATTAAAAATCTTCGAAAATTCTGAATTTTATATAGCTTTTTTTATTCTATAATGTTATAATTAAAATATAAATAATATATTATTCTATTTTCATATCTATTTGCTTATTTTTTAACTTAGTTTCTAATAGCAGTAATCATATTTATCTTTTTAAATGTTCCATTTTTAATAAAAAATGAAGGAGTTGATTTTATGACTACTACTACAAAAAATCGTTTTTATGATTTTGTTCAAGAAAACTTAAATAAATATGTTGAAGTAAATTCTTATTTTAGCAGTTGCCCTCTATATGGGGAAATTATAGAAGCAGACAGCTTATCAATTACACTTTGTTCAAGATATATAGACGAATCTAATCCATCTTTAAACGAGACTTACACACTATATTTACCACTTAGCTCTATAATAGCTATTAGAACTATATAAAAAGGTTAATTAAATACAGGTTATTTTTATATAGTATGTAAGACTTTCTATATAAAAATAACCCTTTTCTATTTATACATTTTATACATTGAAAATATTAATACGTATATTTAAAGCTGTAAATAGAATCTTATAATTATTGATTGTTTCAGTTATCAATAATTCAAAATGGCTATTTACAGCTTCAATTTGTCATTATCTACTAGAAATATATTAATCTACTAGTATCTTATTTAACACTTTTTAATTTTACTAACTCCTTAAAGGCGTTTTGATTTGCACCTCCACCAACTTGAGTTACTTTTTCTAAAGTTTTATTTTTAAGAATATCTTTTTGACTATCAGCTAATTTATCACCAACCAAAATTACTGGTGACCCATTTTTTGCTCCTAGAGGACCAACTGCTAGACCGTCTATTAAATCATTTTGACTCTTTATTCCATTTTTAACTACATATGCATTTTTCAAAGTATCTTTTTTATAAAAATTATCTATTATCTTTGAATTTGTTTCGTCTCTACTACTACCAGATAATCTAGTTGGGTTTTTAAGTTTACTTTCCAAACTAGTTGATAAAGATACTGTACCTCCAATAATATAAGACTTCTCTATATTTAGTGAGTTTAAAAATTCATCTGCTCCTTGCAATTCGCTTTTTTCATTTGCAAGTATAATTGGAATATTATTTTCTGCTGCGGCTGCACCTACACTAATTGCATCAGCTAAACCTTTTACACCATTTACAACAGCTATTTGAGAGACATTTTTTATACTATTCAACTTTTGAGCTAATAGCAAGCTTGTCTTATATCTGTCACTTCCTGATATTCTTTCAGTTGATATATTTAAGTTTTTTAATTGTTGTTCAGTTTCTTTACTTATGGAATTTTCTCCACCTATTAAGTATACTTTTTTTGCACCTAATCTCTGTATTTCAGCTTTAGTTTTTGAATTCAAAGCTTCTTTTTGTGTTAATAGTATCGGTGAATTGATGGCAGATGTAAAAGGAGTTGCTGCCAATGCATCTACTATTGAACCTCCATTTACTAAAACTACATTTTCTGAAGAACTAAATCCATTTTGGCTAACTTTAATGGCAGTTTCATATCTATCACTACCAATTAAAGATTCATTTGGAATACTTTCATCAGAAGATTTTTCTGTAACAGCTTTTATAGTAAAGTTACATGGATAAAACTTGCTATCTCTATTTATATCATAGAATTTTCCAGTACTATCTATAATGTAACTTTCTCCTAAGTTTGCTTTTGCTTTAAACGTATCATAACCTGGCACATTTGATTCAGAACCTATAGTTGATTCTCCATTTTTATCTTCTATGCTAACTACTATAGCACCTTTTCCTTCTGGTATATCAAAAGAATCGATTGGAACGGTTATGTATCCTGAATATTGCGTAGTACCCTCTTTTAATTTTTTCATATTATTTTCTTGAGGTATGCTATTTACTACTGGAGCATAATATATTTCATACTTAGCTCCTATACTCTCAGTTAAAAACATTACAGATTTTAGAGTCTCATCTCCCCTATTAAAGTCAAATACATTTGCAGCTGTTATTTTATTTGAAATTAAAGGAACAATACTTGCGTAGTCATGTTGATACATTTTTTCATCATCATTAGGTTTTTGACCTCCTCTGATTGAGAAATTATCTATATCAGACATAAGTGTCTTATCTTCATAAGATATCCAGAAGTATCCACGTTCAGAATTATAATCTCCCCAACTATTTTTTATTAGCCATGCACCATTTTTTGATGGTCTATTACTTGAATTAAAGTTATCTTTAGAATAATTATCATCCCAACCTACAACTGAAATAGCATGGTTAGTATTGAAACTTTTTGTTGGACAATAATATGAATTGGTGTCTTCACTTTGATACTTAATATCTTCATAATAACCTGATGTTACTGCTCCATACTGTAATATAGCATTTTTTGTAGAGTTCATATCATTACTTACACATACAGCATCTGTTACATTAAAAACAGTTGGTGCTGTATTCATATTAGCTGGTTTTGTTGCTCCTTGTGCTTTAGATATTTTACCGTTATATGGAATATCTTTTTCCAATTTAGGACCTGACCAAGATGTTAAGTATCCCATAGCTTCATAATTTAAAGCACCATCCATATCATTTACAGTCCATCCATATTCACCTTCTGAAGCCCACCATCTTAAATGTTCTTCTGATAAATCATAGTCTCCATAATTCTTTAATTTTAGAAAACTTTCTAAAGTTGCCATGGCTGCAAAATCCCAGCATATTCCAAGATTTTCTTGATTTTTTATTGAGGTCATTAATCCCAACTTTCTTGGGTCATAAGATGCTGGAGCTGTTCTTCCTTTACTTCGAACTTTAGTACCTTCCAATTGATATGGATTTGGTATAATCCCATTATATTTTTCTGTACGTCCATTTTTAGCATCTTCTAGATATTGTTTATAAGTCTCACTGTATTCAGCTTTTTTTATCTGATTCAATGTATTTCCATTTTCAGCTGATACAGGAATCGTTGACATTACTAAAATAGATATTAAAAATAATGCAATAAACCTTGATGCTTTTCTTGAAGCAAACTTTTTCATACTTTCTCCCCCTAACTTCGAGCTAATTTTTTAAAATTTAATACTATATATGACTAAATATTAATTATTTCTAAATATATAATCATTTAAATCAATTATACCAAAGTTTTCCTTTAAAAATAAATAGAATAAAATAAAAAGCTGAAATTATCTTGGATAAATTCAGCTTTTTATTTTATTATTTAAGATATTTTTATTTAAATCCAATTACTGCAGCCCCTAATGCTCCTATTATCTGAGTATGTTCTGCAATAAATATTTTTTTATCTAATATTTCTTCTATCATTTTTACTAATACTTTACTCTTCGCAAGACCTCCAGTAAATGCAACTTCATCTACTATTTCTCCTCTTGCCAACATCGATGTTGACTTATTTGCAATAGATTTAAGTATTCCTGCTGCTACATCTCCAGTAGAAATATTTTGAGCTAAGAGACTTACTATTTCGGACTCTGCAAAAACTGTACACATGCTAGATATATTAACTGGTTCATTTCCTTGAGCTAGCGTATCAATACTTTCTATATCACTTCCCAAAAGATTAGAGGTAATTTCTAAAAACCTACCAGTACCAGCAGCACACTTATCATTCATTATAAAATTAAATACATTTCCATCTCTATCTAAATTTATAACTTTACTATCTTGACCACCTACATCTAAAATAGTCCTTACATTCTCATTTAAAAAGTAAACGCCTCTAGTGTGACACGTTATTTCTGTTACTTTCTTATCGGCAAAGTCCATTACCCCTCTGCCATAGCCTGTACCTACTACTTTTTTTATATCTTTTTTATCAATTCCATCGCTTAACAACTCATAAACTTGTTTAGATGTACTTTTAGGGCTCCATCCAGTTGGTATAATTATTTTTTTGACAATTTTTTCACCATCAAATAACACACCTTTTGTTGCTACTGACCCTGAGTCCACTCCTATACTAAACATAACCCCTCCTATTATTACTCTCCTATAACATCTCTACAAACGCTTCAAATCTAGTTCTTAATTGTTCAGTATCTGATTTTGAATAATCAGTTTCAAGAGACATAAATGGCTTATTTTTTTCTTTTGTAACAAATTCTCTTACTCTGTAACTTTCTATATTAAATGTATGACAGGCTTGTAAAACTACATCTATTACACCATCTACATTATATTCATCTATTATTCTATCTAGTAGTTCAATCCTATGGTCATTGTTCATCATACAAGAACAACCTATATTTATGTATTTTTGTGTTAAAGCATCATACACATCTTCTGTTTCTTCATCAACTAATAAATCATTTGATCTTATAGCTCCACAAAGTTCATATGCCACAACTGATGCTCCAGCATCTTCTAAAGTTTTAACTATCTTTTCACTTATTCCACCAATTGGAGAACCTGTTATAAGAATTCTTGGTTTATCTTTTGTAACTGGACATTCTCCTTTTTCATATCTTTCTTTCATATCATCTATAACTTTTCTTAAAGATTGCTTAAGTTCAGTACGGTCAAATTTAAAACCTGCTTGATATAGTACATTATGAAGTTCAAGACCTGTAAGTGCAGATGGTTGTAATTTACCAAGTGCATAAAACTCTTTTAAAAGTTCTCTCTCTTCATTCTTATCTTTTATGGCCGCTCTTATATCATCTTCTGTTATAGTCACGCCTAAAGATTTTTCAACCTCATCTTTTAATTTTACCATTTCATCTTTCCAAAGCTTATAAGCAAACTCACCTTTTGCAGTATTTGGTAAATGCATTACATATGTTGGTTTAACCTTTGCAAGCTCTTCATACATTTTTTTCTTGCCATCACAAGTAGTTTCTCCTATTAATAAATCAGAAAAATAGAAATATGGACATGTATCTGTTATTGCATGCCCATAACTTGATTTTATTAAAGGACAAAGATTTCTTGGTAACACTTTTTCTGCATCTGGAATTGGTTCTTCACTAACTCCACAAACACCTACTACTGTTGCTCCTGCTGCCATTGGAATCTCAACTGGAGTAAATGTGCAGAACACTCCAACCATTTTTTTCCCACTTTCTTTAAGTTCCTTTGCATTTATAAATCCTTTTTGTCTAGCTTCATTAAAACTATCAAATTGTTTTGGTAAATTTGCCATGAAAATATTCCTCCCAATTACTTCTCTTTATAATTCATTTTGTATTTTAAACAATAAAACGTAAATATTTCCATTAAAATACAAACCTCTACATTAGATTTTATCATGCTTTACCTTTCATCCATCATTGTTTTTATCAATGCAAATCAATATATATATAGATATATTTTATATCTATTTAAAAATTTTACCATTTATCAATTAAGCTCTCTAATCCTCAATCTATAAGCAAATACTGCTGTTTCATGTAATTTATCAATTAATTTTCCATTTACATAAAATCCTACAAATGCCCCTATTCCAGGCATTAGTTGCAAAAGTTTAGCTAAATCTAAATAATCCCTGTATTCTTGCTGAAATGTTCTCCAATCAAAATCATTGATATCATTTGGTAAATTTTTTATATACTCATCCCAATTACTCATCAATTTAAATGTTGTATTTATATTCGATTGACTAGAAAAAGCCAACTGCAATATACTTAGTATATAAATTCTTTCTCTATAATCTTTAACATCATATCCATATATTGAAGCAACATCATATAAAAATTTTATCTTAATACCTAAAAGTAGAGGAAAATCAGAAAGCCCCAAAAAAATACCTCCAGCTCCTGTACCTGCTCCTTCAATCATTGCTGTAGTTTTATAATTTTTAGCCTTTTCTTCAACTAACTTTTCCCTTTCTTCTAAGGATATATTTCTAATTGGTGACTTTGTAGCATATTTATATCCAAAAAATACAGTTTTTGTCATTCCTTTTATTGAAGAAGTCATTATTTCATGGTATTTATCTGGCAACACTCCATTGAATTTATTTTGTATACCTTTTGAAGCTTTATCAAATATAGACGGTTTTTTCAATATATCTTTCTTCCATTGTTCTAATTCTTTTTTTGCTAATTCATTATAAGAAATCTCTTTATAATTTTTCAAATTTATCTCCTACTCTAAAATATATGTTTAATTAACTTACTTAATTAATTTAAATTTTTAATCTATTTAACCTACTAAATTAGACTATATAAATATTTTTTAGTTTCTTTATCTGCAAAACTTGCTTCTACTGTGTTTTTATAAATTATTTTATAGTCTTCTAAACTTAGATTAAATATATCAAATATTAGATTTAGTTCTGAATTTAAACTTATATCTGATACAGTTCTATTATCAGTATTTATACTTACAGGTAAATTATCTTTATAAAAATCGTAAAATGGATGTGTTTTATAAGAATCTACTGTCTTAGTTTGTACATTACTGGTTGGACATATTTCCAGTAATACTTTTTTATTTTTAACTAAATCGTATGCTTCTTTTTCTCCATTAATTTTTATACCATGACCAATTCTATCTGCCTTTAAAATACTTATAGCATCTAATACATTTTTTCCACTTGCTGCTTCTCCTGCATGCACTGTAATTTTATATCCATAATCTCTTGCTAGTTTAAAAGCTTCTTCATATTCATTACAAAAGCCTTCTTTCTCTGGACCACATAAATCTACCGCTACAACACCTCTATTTATAAAGGATTTACCTGCTTCAATTACCAATAATGCCTCTTTTGGGGTCATTGTTCTCATACAACCTAATATTAAATTCCCTTTTATATCATAAAGACTTTCAGCATCTCTAATTCCTTCAACTACACTTTCAATTATGCTCTTAATACTCAACCCTCTTTGAATATGAAGTAATGGAGCAAATCTAATTTCTATATATTTAATATTTTCTTTACTTGCATCCTCCAAAAGTTCAAAAGTAATTCTTTTTAAACTTTCTTTAGACTGCATAACTTTTAGAGGTAAATCAAATCTTTTTAAATATTCATCAAGTGAAGTACAATCATGTGGAACCTTCGATAATTTTTTTATTTCATTAATATTATCTGAAGGCAAATCTATTTTCTCTTTAAGCGCTATATCAAATATAGTTTCCACTCTAACACTTCCATCTAAATGGCAATGCAATTCTACCTTAGGTAAATTTTCAAACATTTTATCCTCCTTTTACACTTATAAATAACATATCTTATTGATAAATTTTTAAGTCTTATTTCTATTATAACAATATACTAAAATTTTTCATGTTAAAAGCTGTATATTAGTAAAATATTCTTATTTAATTTATGATTATCTAATTATATCCATTGATTTTTTTTAATATACATTTATTAATATACATTTGATAGTAAAAATTCCATTACATAATAATTTAAATTATACAAAGACGATTTTAAATTACAAGGAGGATTTATTTTGATTACTTTAACTTTTAATACTGTACAAACTTTAACCTTATCTATGCTATTCTTTTTAATTGGTAATCTGTTAAAAAATAAGATTAAATTTTTAAATAACTTCTGTATACCTGCACCAGTAATAGGAGGTCTATTATTTTGTTTTTTAAATTTATTTCTTAAATATTTTCATATAGCAGACATATCTGTAAGTGGAAACTTAATGCCAAATTTCATAACTTTCTTTTTTACAACTATTGGGCTTGAAATAAGCATAAACCTTATAAAAAAAGGTGGTAGTGTATTATTTAGATATTGGATTTTATGCGGAATACTAGCTTTTTGTCAAAACATTATAGCTATATCAATATCAAAAATTATAAAATTTGAACCACTTTTAGGGCTTATGTGTGGTAATGTATCTATGGAAGGTGGTCACGGTTATTCAGCTGCATTTGGACTTACAATAGAAAGTCTTGGTGTAGATGGTGCAGTTGGTGTTGGTTTATCTGCTGCAACAATAGGTCTTATTATAGGTGGGATATTAGGATGTCCTGTTGCTAGATTTCTGATAGAAAAATATAAATTGCAACCTTCAACAAAAATAGATTTATCAGGTTTTAGATATAAAAAAGATTCAATGAGATTAAAAAATAAATTTTTTAGAAGCAAAAATAGAGCAATCAAAAACGAATTTTCTCAAACTATAAATCCTACTATATTTTTAGAGCAAGTTCTTCTTATATTTATTTGTATAAATACAGGCGAAATTATAAGTAGAATATTTTATATGACATGTAACATTCTTTTACCTTCTGTTGTGACTTGTATGTTTTCAGCAGTTATTTTTAGAAATTTAAATGACAAGATAAATATACTAGAGTTAAACTTTAAACTTATAGAGTTTCTAAAAGAACTTTCATTAGGAATTTTTCTAACATTATCGCTTATGAATATAGATTTATTTGAATTATCAACACTATTGCCTCCAATTCTCTTAATAGTAACTTTCCAAGTAATCTTTATAATTTTATTTTCAGTATTTATTTGTTTTAGGATACTTGGAAAAGATTTTGATTCTGCCATCATAATAAGTGGTTTAATTGGACATGGAATAGGTGCTACTCCAAATGCTTTAGCCAATATGAGCTCTTTAACACAAAAATATGGAGATTCTCCAAAAGCATTTTTGGTTGTTCCCTTAGTAAGTGGTTTTTTACTAGATGCCATTAGTATCCCTTGTATACTACTTTTTATAAACATACTGAGTTAGTATGTTTATTTTTTGTTATATATTGACAATTTAGCTTTTTTATTATATATTATAAATATAGAACTTGATAATGATTTTCATTAGGAGGTGTTAATAATGACTGTTTACAACTTAAAACTTGGGCAAAAGGGAATTATAGATAATATAGCTGGGAATGAAAAACTTATGAAGAGACTTCTTGCTTTAGGATTAATAGATGGCACTGAAGTTGAAGTAAAAAAAATAGCCCCTCTTAATGATCCGATAGTGATTAGATTTAGAGGATTTGATTTAGCTATTAGAAAATCTGATGCAAAAAATATAAATTTAAAAAATAATTAATATAGAATAAAAATAAAAAAAGAGATTTTAAAATCTCTTTTTTTATTTGCATTAGAACCATAAGTAAACTTAAGAGGATATTCACTAATATTTATATTCGGTATAAAACTTAAAATAGAAATTTATAAATAATAGTTGTAAAGCTATATGTAAATTTGAATAAATATAGTATATTTATTTACAATTAATATATTTATGTAATTATTACTTAAGAGTATAAAATACTAATTACCATTTCAATAAGTTAATTTTCTAGATAAACTATATAGGTCTATTAAATTTTACTTTTAAATTTTTATCATCTTGAACAAGGCTATAAGTATTGTCCCATTGTTCTTCTTCATTGCCTTTTTCAAAAACATCACACGGTGTTTTTGCATTTTTATTATTAGAATTTTCTTCTTTTCTATCTAATGTACTATTTTTCACTTCAGAAACAGTATTTTGTCCTCCATCTGACTCTTGTGTTTTTTCTCCTTTTAGTTCTTGAATTTTACTTTCTATATCTTTTATTTCTTTTTTTAAATCTTCTATTTTTGACTTAGCCATTTCACTATCAATGCTTTTATTGCTCTTAACTTTCTCCAGTTCTTCTTGTAATACTTTTTTTTGTTGTTCTAAACTTTGTATTTCGCTTTGGTTATTATTTGAACCATCTATATTAGATGTTCTTGGTGTTTGACCATTTATACTTCCAATTTTCATTTTAGTAACCTCCTATTTCTATATGTTAAACTTTTTATTTACATATATAATATTGGTTACAAATTCTATTTTCAAGTTAATTGTTCTGAAATGTCAGTACAGTGTAATGAAATAATTAGTAATATATTTATTTGAAAATACTCTTGTGTATTCTCTATACTTATAGCCCCTTGATATTTCTTAGCAATCTCTCTTATATTTGAAATTCCGATACCTGAGCCACTTGTGTAATTATTTACTGCATTATAACTATTTTTTATTTCTATCATAAAAAAGCCACCCTCTAGTTTAGTTGAGAGTTTTAAATATCTATTTTGTTTATCTACAAGTTTACAGGCTTTAATTGCATTGTCAATAGCATTGGCAAATACTATACAGAGGTCAACATCATTTATACTAGTATCACTTGGTATAATTACATCACAATCCACCTGTATTCCTAATTGTTTTGCTATGCTTAATTTATTGTTGAAAAGGGCATCAATTACAACATTTCCTGTATTACAAGAAAATGATAGGTCACTGGTTATTTTTTCGAGTTTATTTAAATACTCTTGTGCTTTTAAAATTTCGCCTTTTTTTAGCAGTCCATTTACAATAGCTAGATGATTGTTAAAATCATGCCTAAAAGACATTGTTTGTGACAATCGAGATTTTGCTTCTTCAATGTAATTTTTTTGAGAATGAATTTGTTGATTTAAAATCGCTTTATTTTTCTCTTCTTTTAAATATTGCATCAATTTCTTAAACTCAAATAAAGAGAAAAATACACATATAATTCCAATTGAAGAAAAAAGGAAAGCTTGAATTTCTTTAGTAAGAGACGTATTCATTAATAATTTTACAGTTTGAAGTTTCGTATCGATATTTATGGTTGAACTTGAATAACCAGTATTCTCAAATGATTGCCAAAATAATATTATGAGTAACAATGGAGTTATCAAAATTATTGAATATCTATCAAATTTTACAGTTTTAATATTAAATTTTTTAGCACTATACCAATATATAAATCCAACTATTATAATCGTAATAAAAAATGAAATCTCCGTATTTACAACAAATTTATAAATATTTATATCTGTATTATTTATAAATAGTAAATAATTAAATGGAGCCATAAATCCATATGCTAACTGCTCAATTACATATACTAATAGAGATAATACTATAGATAAAACTGTAGATTTTTTTATTACATACTTTACAAACAAAAAAGTCAGTAGAAAAAATATAAGCTGTGAATAAAATAAATTATATAAATTAAAATATGTATTTATACTAATTGACAAAACTGATACTAACAAGTATAAAATACAGTACCAAAATTTTGACTTAGTATTTGTAAAACTAATTAGAAAATAATATTGCAATATGGCTATTAGACTTCTATCTATTGCAAAGACGAATAAAATACTATATTCTAATAATGAATTAGAATAAGGTAAATTAGCCATGTTATCTCCTCCTATTTTTCATATTCTTAAGCATAGCTTCAGAAAATTCTTGTTGGCGTAACCTGGAAACAGGTATCATATCTCCATTTTCCATAACTACATTACCATTTTCATAGCTATATACAGATTGTAAATTAATTATATAACTACGATGACATCTAAAAAAATTTATTGGCAAGCTTCTTTCTAGACTATCAATAGTTTCATAATAATCAATAATTTCTTTTTTTAAATGGATATAAATCTTTCTTTTTATAATTTCACAATATAAAATATCTGCTATTTTCAATCTCCAATATGAGTGCCCTTTTTGTATTGTTATATAATTCTTTTCATTACTCTCCAGCTTTATAATTATCCTATCCATTGTCTTAGCTAGTTTTTCGTTAGACAATGGTTTTATCAAATAATTTATAGCATCTACTTCAAAAGCATCATATACAAATTCCTTTAAAACTGTCACAAAAATTATAAAGCAATCATTATCACATGACCTTAATTTTTTAGCTGCTTGCATTCCATTAATACCTTCCATCTGTATATCTAAAAAGATAATATCAAATACTTCATGATTATATAATAGAGTCTCAGCTTTATCAAAAAGTTCTATATTATACAATAAATTATTTCTATTCATATATAGCTCTATATTTTCTTTTAAATCATTTAACATATACGATTCATCATCACAAATAGCAATTGAAATCAATATGTAACACCTTCTTTCTCATATTATTTTATTATATAAAGTTAACTTCTTTATTTCAATTAATCTGTTCTAATATGCTGAATATATGTTCCAAAGTGAATAACTTTACTTTTCATAGTATATCTAATTTAAATTTATGTATCAATACTCTAAATTTAATCTTTCATTCTAGTAAATTTAATTTAAAAATATATTCAATGTTTTTAAATTACTTAATAAAAAAAGATATCATAAAATAATTTTCAGAAACTATTTTATGATATCTATTTTAATTTTAGTGTTGTGTTATATTTTTATTATTCAAATACGGTTTGATCTTCTACATCTTCTTTTAATGCATTTAAGGCCTTTAAAACTATGTTCTTTCTAATTTTTTTACTTTCTTCTTCCCCTAGCTTTGGATTTCCAAGTGGATATGGTATACCTACTGCTGGAACAATTCTATTTGCTCCTATTGTAAGTGATATTGGTACTACAGTACAAACATGGACAACTGCTATACCTGCTCTTTCAATCTCTTTTACCATCGTTGCTCCACAACGAGTACAAGTACCTCATGTAGATGTTAAAATTACAGCCTCTACTTTATCTTCTACCAATTTTTTAGAAAATTCTTCTCCAAATCTCTTAGAATTACCTACACTTGTTCCAGTCCCTGTAGTAGTTATAAAGTAATTTGCCAATTCTCCAATTACACCATCTTTTTCAAATTCTCTAACCACGTCTAATGGCACAACTAAGTTTGGATTTTCAAGTACATATGCTCTATCATAACCTCCATGTATAGTTGTAAAATCTTTATTTGACATAGAATTCATGCCTGTTAAATCATAAATACCATACTTAGTAGCACTTGAAGATTCGATTTTATCTGGATTATCAGTTGGAACTATACCTCCAGAAGTTACTAATGCAAGTTTTATTTTAGATAAGTCTTTGATAGCCTCTACAGGTGTAACTCTATCAAATTCAGGCATTGGATACTCAGTCTCAAATTTTTCTCCATTCATTTTCTTAACCAACATTTCAATCGCTCTTTCAGAACCTCTAAGTTCATGGAAGAAATTTTTTCTTATTCCCCTCATTATATATCCTTCTACCTCAGGAGGCCCTACTTCTTCACCATTAACTAATTTAAGCCCTAGTCTTGACATTATTGGAACTACCTTTCTAAGACTAGCTGCTGAATTTCCTGTAGCTATTATGTGTAAATCTAGTTTAAACATATCTACACCTGGATTTTCTTTATACATTCCTGTGACTACAGGAATATTTAGTTCTTCTTCAACTGCTTTACAAATAGTTCCACAGGCTACTCCATATCTACCTGCATTAAATGCTGGCCCTGCAATAAATAAATCAGGTTTTTCTTCTTTTATCATTTTTAAAAGTTCTCTAGTAGCATCTTCAATATTTTCTCCAAAATATGTGTCTCCACAAATTACAGTTGAAACTATCTCCGCTTCGTCTTTAAATTGACTTTGAAATGCCATTCCAGGCCCTACTACTCCCGTTCTTTTTTCTGGTGGAATATCTGCTTTTTCTTCTCCTCCTATACCAGCAAAGAAATTATTTATATAGTGAACAACTCTGATTTTACTCATATCTTAATCCTCCAAATCAATTTATAGTTATTACATCAATTAAATTAATAATGGTATTAACAATAATCTATACTCAAATATTTATTTAATAATATCTTGCTGTCAAATGATTGTAACCATTTGCTATAGTTGATGCTATTATAATCTGTAATTCCGCATCCATACTTCCATCGTCATTTAAGCATCCTTTATATCCACCAATCATCATTTCTACATAATCCAAAGTTCCTATAACTTTTTCCATAGCAGGAAAATGGACTACTAAGTTTCCTTGACCACAAGAAACAAGTGCATCTGCCTCTTTCGTAGCATCTGCTATAGATTGACTCTTTCCATCTTTTCCAGGAAACTCATCAGTGATTAAAACTACACTTGCTCCAACTTCACTACATTTTCTACAATTCATCATAAGGTCAGTATCTGGATTCCCATATCCTTCTTCTGTTACTAATACTCCATCAACACCTAAAAATTCTACTAACTTTGCAACCATATCAGAACTTCTTTCTTTGTCAACTAAAAATACGTTTTCATTAGTTAAAATTACTCCTATAAAATTTAGGTCTTTTCCATGTCTTTTATACAAGTCATGTATAACTGGATTATTTAAATGGTGGAAAGTAGTCACTTTATCACATGGTGCAACACAATTACCAGATATTATGGCTCCATCCATTATTTCAGTTGGATACATAAATGTTGGGACTATTTGCTTAGCATCAACTCCATAATAATAAGTATCATGTAAAAGTCCCTGTGATTGTAACATATGGACATATGCTACTGTTGGTAGGTCTGGATATTCTTTCACTTGTTTTAATAGTGGTTTTGTTTCATATACTATTATTTCATCTGGTTCAATTTCCTTGCCTGCTTCTCCTATATATGCACCTATCTTTAATCCAGCTATTCTAGCTGCTTCTTCATAATCATGAGTTTCTATACCCTCTTTTGCTTTTATCACAATACATACATTATTTGTTTTTGAAAAAGGTGTATATTTAGCAGTAGGACCACTCATATCAATTACACCTTCCTGAAATCCAACTATATTTCCACAAGTTATAACACAAGCTCCTGAAAGTACATGAGTTCTTCCACTTCCTACAGTCTTTACTTTGTTAATAATTCCAGGAAATATTTTGCTTTCATCTCCAATTTTAACCCTAGGTTCTATGACATCTTTAACTGGTGCTATTCTTATTGATTCGCCAGGTCTTGCAAGTTCAACATTTACACTTACAATTCTTTCATCTTCTAAAGCTATCTGTTCTATTTCTTTACTATTCACATATAATATGCCATCTTTTACTTCTGTTTTCTCTCCAAATTCAATATTTTTTATAAATATATTCCCTAGCTCTAGCTTCATATGAAAATCCCCCTTAATACATTTAATCGCAATTAAAAATATTTATTATTACGTTTATTTATATACAAAGCATTTTATATGCCAATTATTTAAAATATAGCTTTTTTATGTTGATTCTATAGATATTTTCATTTTTTACTTATATAAACATTGAATCTACCTATAATTATTGTAAGTCTTAAATTTAAAAATTATAATAAAAAAGATAAGTAGAATTTTTCTACTTATCTTTTAATAATTGTGAGAAATTTTTTGCTCAGTACATGAGAAGTTTTTTTCTCACTTAATATTGTACTCTGATATTTTATTAGTTAATTGTCTTCTGCTAATCTCCAATTTTTTTGCTGTATTTGAAATATTATTTCCACATAGAGATAGAACCTTTTCAATATATTCACACTCAAATTCTTTTCTTATTTCTCTTAGAGGTCTAATACTTATTTTATCATCTATGTTTATATTGTTTGATATTAAGTTCAAATTGTCTTTTGATAACTTACTTTCTTCACTTAAAACTACTAATCTATTGATTATATTTTTTAATTCTCTTATATTCCCTGGATAATCGTAATTTATCAAAAAATCCACTACTTCTTTATCAATTGAGGATATTTTTTTATCATGTTCAATCTGGTATTTATTTAAGAAAAAGTCTATAAGTGTATTTAAATCCTCTCTTCTATTTCTTAAAGGTGGTATAGTTATTGTTATTGTACTTATTCTATAAAAAAAATCTTCTCTTATATTACCATTTAATATTTCTATTTTAGGTTCTTTATTCATTGCACAAATTAATCTAAAGTCAACTTTAATAGACTTATTACTTCCTATTCTCTCTATAGATTTCTCTTCAAGTGTCCTTAACAATTTTACTTGCACATTTAAAGGTATATCTCCTATTTCATCTAAAAATAAAGTACCCCTATTTGAAAGTTCAAATCTACCTTTTCTGCTATCTATTGCTCCAGTAAAAGAACCTTTCTCATGTCCAAATAACTCAGACTCTAATAAATTTTCGGAAAAAGAACAACAGTTTACAGGTACAAATATTTCATCTCTTCTTGGGCTTAGACTATGTATATATCTAGCTAAAACATCTTTTCCTACTCCAGATTCTCCAAGAATTAGTATATTTACATCTTTACAGGCAGCTTTTTCTGCGATTTTTATTATATTATTAAAATCCTTATTTTTAGATTCTAAAGTAAAGCCCAAATTATTTTTTTGTGTGCAAACTACTTCTTTTTCTCTTTTTACTTTTTCAATTTCTTCTAATAAAGTTTCAATAGGATTACTTTTTATAAAATAAGATAAAGCTCCTCTTTTCATAGCTTCAACTGCATTTTCAATACTTCCATATCCAGTAACTAATATAACTTCTATATTTTTATTAATAGATTTAATTTTATCTAAAAGTTGTACTCCATCCATGTTTTTCATCATAACATCAGATAAAATCAAATCGTAATTTTTATCTTTCTTAATAATACTCACAGCTTCTTCTCCACTTAGTGCTATATCTACCACATATCCATTCTTTTGCAAAATTTTTTTCATTATTGTTCCATACTCTAATTCATCATCAACTACTAGTATCTTCATCATATAGTCACCTCTTTATTTAGTGGAATTTTTATATAAAAACAAGTACCAACTCCCAATTGACTTTTGACACTTATATCTCCATTATTCTTTTTAATCTCGTTATATGTAATGTACAAACCTAATCCAGTTCCTTCACCAATTGGCTTTGTGGTATAAAAAGGATTAAATATATCCTTTAAAACGTTTTCTTTTATACCATCACCATTGTCCTTAAAATCTATAAATAAACAGCACTCTTTCACATAGCAATTTATAATAATTTTACCGCCTTCATGTACTGCATCTACTGAGTTAGATATTAAATTTATAAATACGTGTTTCAAAGATTCTCCATTTATGTAGCACACTAAATCCTTATTGCAGTTTATCTTTATTTCAACATCTTTTAACTGTAAAACTTTATACTGAAGTTTGACTATATTTTCAATAAAATTTCTTATATTTATATTTTCTAAACTATCATCTGATATTCTTGCAAAATTTAATAAATTCGTTATTATATTACTTGCTCTATCTACATTACTTTCTATTGATTTTACACAATCATTTACCTCTTCTATAGTAACATTATCTTTTAAAAGATAACAATTATTTCTTATTATTCCTAGAGGATTTCTTATCTCATGTGCTACTCCAGAAGCTAATTGCCCTATAGATATCATTTTATTATCTCTCAGCAATTTTGCTTCTATTATTTTATCATTAGTTATATCTTTAATCACGGCTACTATATATTCAATATTATTTTTTTTATATTCTACAGGGAAAGTACTTATTTTCAAAATCTTATTAATCAGTTCTATTTCACTTGTTTTATGTGTATTTTCAGAAAATGTATTCTCAATAATATTTTTTATTATGTCAATTAATTCTTCTTTTTTATATTGTATCTCATTGATAAAATCATAGAATACTTTATTTGATTCAACTATATTGTAATTGTCATCTATAAGCATTATTATGTCTGTGATACTATTAAATGTGGCCTCTAAAGCCTTTTTATTTTCTATTACTTCTTCTGTTTTCCTTTTTATTTCTATTTTTAATAAATATGTATAACTATAAAAAATATAAATAGATATCAAAATTATGCCTATAAAAATATAAATGATTGGCATGACTCCTCTATCATATAATACATCATCAACTTCATTATATATAGAATACCATTTTTTATTTAAATCTTTATATACACCATTTTTCTGAAGTTTAAAAATTCCCTTATTTAAAATACCAACTAATTCTTTATATTGTTTAGGAACAGCGAGAACTGCCTTTTTGGTATAAATAGGAGTATTTAAAATACTGTATTTCTCTGAGAGTTCATAGTTTATCACATAATATCGTAATACTGGTTCATCACCAACAACTGCATCTACTTTGCCTGACATTAAATAATTTACTCCAGTCTTTATATCTGGAGTCAACACAATATCTATATTGTCAACTCTTTCTTTTAAAAAGTTTATAGAATAGTCACCCTCTGGTATTGCTATTGTTTTTCCCTTTAAATCTCTATAACTATTTATATTCTGTGCTTTTTTATCTTTTAATATATTTGCACTTAATGTATAAACGGGATCAGTAAATATAAACTTATTTGCTCTTTCTTTTGATGGAATTAAGTCAAAAAATCTTATACTATCATCCACTGGATTTATAAAGGATTCTTTCCACCATGTATTTGGTTTAAAATAGAAATCTCTACCTATTTGGATTGATAGGGAATTAATTAAATCAACAACAATTCCTTTATATTGACCATCTTCTTGGCCTTTATATCTAAGAGGAGGAGAGCTCTGGTCAGAACTATAAATTAAATTTTTATGTTTTTTTAGCCATTGTTTTTCCTCTTCTGTAAATGGAAGTGATTTCTTAACATATTCAAATATATTCAAATTATACTCCATGCCTACATACATATTTGTGAGTGAAACTACAACTAAAAATGAATAAATAATCCCTATAATTACTATCTTTTTTTTATTCACCTTAAAACTCCAATCTTTCTTTTTTATATAAATTCAATATTTAATAACAAAATCCTACTTTTTTCATTAAATATCTATATTTATTATAAGATTAATTGTATAGATGTTGAAACTATAGTCATTACTATCCCTATTAGTGCTTCATACGGAATCAATTTAAATCTTTCACCTATATCCATATTTATACTGCCTGCACTAGTATGAAATAATGAACCATGTGGTAATTGTTCAAATACACTGGAACCTGCATTAACAATTGATGCTCCTGAAATTGGTGATAATCCACCACTTAATATAGCATCAGAAAAAGTTGATGATGCTATAGTGGCTCCAGCTGTTGATGATGCTGTTGCCAGTGACATAAGTATACCTGAAATCGGTGCTAATAAAAATTGTGGCATATTTAAATATTGTAGTATACCTATTGTACTCTGTTGTAATTCAGACATTTGTATAATCCCCGCAATAGTCCCTGTTCCAAGTAATAATATGCATACACCTTGCATCTTAGATAATCCAAAAGACAAATACTCTCTTGTATTTTTCAAATTTCCTGTCGCGATTAAGGTTACTACTCCTCCTACAGGAAGTGCAACCATAGGGTCTATTACTATAGGTGATATATTTCCTAGAAACAATAAAAATATAGCTACAATTGGACCACATAATGACTTAAACAAATTTGGTAAATCCTCTCTTTGTTCCAAAAGTTCATATGATTCTACATTGTTTCCTTTATTTGTTAATGCACTTGCCAAAACAACAGTAAACACAATACCAACAATTGCTGGAATTACGTTTGCTATCATAACACTAGATAGATTTACAGAAAAATTTCCTGCTACTGCAATAGTATTTGGATTTGGTGATATTATATTACCTGCTTTGCCTCCACCTAACATAGCTAAAAGTATTGCTAATTTAGAATAGTTTAATTTTCTTCCTATGTATAAACCTATTGGTGCTACAGTTATTACAGATACATCCAAATTTACTCCTACTCCTGCAAGTACCATAGTTGAAGCAGCTATAGAAAGTAAGGCTCTCTTTTCTCCTAATATCCTTACGATTTGTTCTGATATTTTATCAACTGCTCCTGTTTTTATTAAACTTCCAGCCAATACACCTGATGCTAAAGCTCTAAGAATTGATGGTGAGATATTCATAGCTCCAGTTGCCATAAAATCTACAGTTTCTGTTATACTTGCGCCTCCAATTATTCCCCCAACAAATGCCCCTAACATTAAACTATATACAGCTTGAAATTTCTTTATAATTAAAATAATTGCTACTAATAAGCCAAATATAGCTCCAAAAGTTGTTATTTGCACAATATCCCCTCCTATCTTAAAGTAAGTTAATTATTTTTTATTTAATTTTATTTAAATATATTTTAAGTATTCTGTATCCACTTGTCAATTATATTTTAATTTATTCAATTAGATTTAACATTATTTATTCAAAATTATATCTTATATGTTATAATGATTTCATACTATATAATCTTTTTATTTAGATTATTTTAAAGTAATATTTTTAAAACGAAAAAGAGAGGATATTTATATGAATGATTTAAATTTAGGAGAAAAAATAGCTGAAGTTCGAAAAAAACAAAATCTAAGTATTCGAGATTTAGCAAAACTAGCAGATGTTACACCATCATTATTGAGCCAAATAGAACGAGGTCTTGCTAATCCATCTGTAAATTCATTAAAATCTATAGCCTCTTCTCTAAATGTTCCTCTATTTACATTTTTTGTATCTGAAGTAGACAAAAAAAGTTTAATAGTGAGACACGATAGTAGAAAGAAAGTTATTTTACCTGGAAGTAATGATGTTGTATATGAAGTTTTAGTTCCAGATTCTAGTGGTAATTTAGAATTTGCTATTATGGATTTGGCTCCAAATACATCTTCTTGTGTAGATAGAATTACTCATAATGGAGATGAAATTGCATACATTTTAGAGGGAGAAGTCAAACTCTTTATGGATGATGATGAATTTACTTTATTTAAGGGTGATAGCGTTAAGGTTCCTTTAGGAACAAAGCATAAATGGCAAAATGATTCTGATAGTGAAAGCAAAGTAGTTTTTGCAGTTATACTATAAAGGGTAGACCTTATGAAGAGATATAAATTTATATTTTTTGATGCAGATGATACTTTATTTGATTTTAAAAAGAGTGAATCTTATGCTTTTAAGAAACTTTTATCTAAATTTAAATTAGATTTTGACTTTGAAAAATTTATAAAAATATATAGAAATATAAGTGATAAACTTTGGCTTGACCTTGAAAAAAACACTATAACTTTAGATGAGCTTAAACTACTTAGATTTGAACTTTTTGCAAAGGAAATGAACTTAAATGTTGACCCTATAATTCTTAGTAAAATGTACTTAAATCTTTTGGCAGAATGTACTTTTTTAATGCCAGGTGCACTTGATGTATTATCATATCTTAAAAGTAAATACAAAATTATCATAATAACAAATGGAATTTCTAAAGTCCAAAATAATAGACTTAAAAACTCAGAAATAAAAGAATATATTGATGGAATGATTGTATCAGAAGAAGTAAAAGTATCAAAACCAAATCCTGAAATATTTAAATATGCATTTAAGAAGTTTAACTGTTATGATAAAACTTCTGCTTTGATGATTGGTGATAGTTTAACTTCAGACATATTAGGAGGAATAAATTCAGGAATAGATACTTGTTGGCTAAACTCCAATAACAGTATAAATTATACTAGTTCTATACCCACTTATGAAATAAATACTCTCATTGAATTAAAAAATTTATTATAATCTGTAAGTATGAGTATATCAAGTAGAATCTTATTATTTTGCAATAATTTTTTTAGCTAGCATATCTTTAAGCTAAAAAAATTATTGCAACTTACCAATATCAACTTTAATCTTGTAAAAATTTCTAAAAACACTTTCTAATACATTTACTACATCTTGATTCAGTGTTTTCTTTATCTCCCATTAAAATAAGCATCGCAACACTTTTTATAGGAGATAATTGATGATAATCATTGATTTCTATTTCTAGATTATCGTATTTATTTTTTACATATTCATAAATATCTTTTTGGTTTTCAACTTTAAAATCTTTATCTCCTGGATATATCTCATATGATATATTGAGATTACTATAGGTTTCCTTTAAATACATTTTTATTTTCTCGTTGATGTAGTCTAAGCACACTATACCTATTTTATCTAGTGCCAAACCTGCCATCATATTACAATTTTTCATGTAATCTTTCATTTTAATGTCAATTTTATCTCCTACGGTATATAAAATGGCAAATGCCTTTTTACACTCTTTAGGCATTTTATCAATATCAATTTCACTTACATAAACCTTAATATTCAATATACTTTTTATACTTTTTATTTCTTCTTCAACTATTCCATTAATCATTTCTGGAACTTTTCTATTCGAATATCCCAAAAACTTTAGCACTGTATCTTTATTTATATAAATATCTTCTAAATCTATATATTCTAAATAAGGCATATTTTCATTGTTATTCCAACTCATTCATATCAATCCTATCTAATTCTTTATAACTAATTCTCCCTGCCTTTATGGCTGCTTGTAAATTTTCTACTGGTGTTGTATTTAAACAGTTGCAACCAAAATCGCATAAGAAATTGTCATACTTTCTCATCTTTTTTAACAACTTTAGTGTTTCTTTTGTTATTTTATCAGGTGTGGAACGTCCAAGAAGTTTTATTGGGTCTAAATTTCCAATTAAAACTATATCTTTTGGAATTCTTGGTGCAATCTCTTCATAGTCTAGAATTTGGTCTAAACTTACTGCATCTATATTGCAACTCAACATATTATCTAACAACTCTCTTGTATCTCCACATATATGCATACCTTTCCAACAATCAAGTTCATCATATACTTTATTTAAATTTTTTACTATATATTCATCAAATCTAGTTTTGTTTAAAGTTACTGATGTTGGCTCTGCTATTGAAATATATTTTGCACCTGCTTTATTTGCAGCAACAGCATATCTCCTTACTAACTCAGTAGTGAATTCTAATAACTCCTCCACAAATTTTTTATCAGTTATTATACACCTCAAAAGTTGTGTAGCCCCAGCTAATTGACCCGCAAGAGTAAATGGACCTTGTATTGATTCATATAATGGTTTTTTTATAGTTTTTGATATTAGTGATAAGCTTTCTAGATTAAGTGGCATACGTCCACTTGTATATGGGTCTGGCACATCTAATTTTCTTAACTTTTCACTATTTGTTATTGTATGTGTCAATACACTTGGAAAATCATAATCTGGTCTTAGTGTCTCTAATCCCAGAGTCTCGCAAAATGTAATCCCATCACAAAATGAATATATAAAATCTGATTCAAAATATTTATCCATAGTTCTTGCTAATTCCAATTGTATATCTACACTATCATATACTTCATATGCTTTTTTATTTATCAAAAATAAACCATTTGTACCCATATCGGGCAGGAAAAATCCTCTATCTTCACTATTTATATATTGTAATAAAGTCATATCTGAAAACATTCTAAATTTCTCCTCCTATAAGTTTGTCTATTAATTTAACTGCTTTTGGAGCATTTGGACTATATCCATCTGCACCTATTTCTTCTGCAAAATCCATACTTACAGGACCTCCACCAATTATTACCTTTGGCCTTTTACTTAGATTAAGTCTGTTAAGCCTATTTATTACTGATTTCATGTTTTCCATCGTCGTTGTCATCATTGAAGATAAACCTATTATATCTACATTGTTTTTTATAGCCTCTTCTATTATATCTTCGCTTTTTCTATTTACACCTAAATCAATTACTTTGTATCCAGTGGCTTCAACCATTACTTTTACAATATTTTTTCCTATCTCATGAGTATCACCTTCTACTACAGACATTAAAATTACTCCCTTTGATTTTTCTTTTATTTTGCCAGTTCCCTTCAAGAGATTAATACCTTTATTTAATGCATCTGTACATACTATCACTTCTGAAAGATAGTATTCTTTATTCTCAAATTTGTCTAAAGCACCTATCATACCCTTGTTTAACCCATATTCATATATATCTTCTACATTAATATTTTCCTCTATAGCAGTTTTTACCAAGCCTTCTATATTATTTACATCCATATTTAATATACATTCTGCTATCTTTTCAAGTATATCCATATAATACTCATCCTTTCCAATTCCTTCATAAAAGTACTTTACTAACATTCAATAAAAAATTAGTTCATACTTTAAGAACATTTCTTATCAAATCTTAGGTTAAAAGTATAATAATTATTGATAATTTAAATTTGCAGTCCATGGAAAATCTATAGGAAATACTTTTGTAGTAAATTCATATATATTTTTCAAATGTTTAAATTCATTGTGTTGTTCTTCATTTCTTTCAAAAAATAGCTTATTAAGTTTATCTAAGCTTTCTATTATAAGCTCCTCTTCCTTATATTTGATGATATATTTATTTTCAACTTGTTTAAATTCAATATGCTCTAATAGTTCAGAATCTACATATTGATTAAAATAACCTTTTAAATTATTGCATAATTTACTATAATTTATTATTTTAATTGTTCCTTGTTGATAATCTAAAGACTTTAATTCATTACATTCTAATTGGTCTTTTAGATTTCTTACATGTACCTTATAGTCTAAATACTCTAAACCAAATTTATTCGTAGTATATTTTAATACATTTTCAACATTTATATTATTCAATCCTAGTTCAACTACTTCTCCTACAATAGAGTACTCTTTTTTTATTGTTCTTATTATTAAATATCCTATCATGTTATTATTATCTTTTATAAATACTTTCTTATAATTAATTGGTCCCCAAGCAAGAGTAGCTGCATGTAATAATTTTTTAAATTCATCTCTTGTTCTTATAAATCTAGTACTATTTTGATTATATAATTCAATCATTTTATTTAAATCAGTATCTTTTTCAAAATTAGTTTCATCAAATTCAACTATTTCATATGGTATTTCAATATTTTCTGGCTTTATTGTATATTTATAGAAACTCTTCACCACACTGCAATTTCTTCTACTATATAAACTTCTTGTCCCTGAAATAATTAAAACATCTACACCATCAGAAAACATTTTTTCTTCTGCTTTATCTAGTATTTTAGATGAATATCCCTTCTTCTCATAATCTGGATGTGTGCATACTCCACCTATAGCTGCAACCTTTAGTTTATTTCCTTGAATAGATACATCTTGTACCAAATAGTTTACATCTGAAACTACTTTTTCATTTTCTGATATTATAATCATATTTTCTATGTTATCTTTATTCAATAAAAGTGGAAACTCTTCCACCATAGTTGGCTTATAATTTCTTGATATTCTAAACACATAGTTTATTAATCCTGTTACTTTATTAAACTCTTCTACTTTTGCACTTCTTGGTTTTATTTCCATCTATATTCCTCCTGATATTATTTAAAATATTTCAATGTTATCATTCTTAGTAAAATATTTATTACCACGTTTTTAAATTTATCACTACATTTCTAATTATATCTTTTTTCTTCATGATTTTTAATTGTTTTTCAACAAACTTCTATAAAAAATATATATACTTTCCAGTTATACTTATAAAATGACCATTTATGTATAATATATTGAAATATTTCCTATATATTTATATGATTAAACTCTATAGGTCAATTGAAACAACCATTTTATTGAGAAGGTTATATTTTTTTATTACCTTCTTTTTTTTATAATAAATTACTATTTGCTTAATAGAAAATATTCTAAGTTGCTTTTAAATAATGACTTTATTGTTTAATTGTACTAAAATAGTATATGTAGGTTACAAATAATCTAATAAATACTAAAAATTGGAGGTAATAGATATGGCAGATTGTAATTCATGTCCATCAAAGGGAAATTGTAATAGTCAATCAAATTGTTCTATTGAAAATAACCCTAACAATAAATTTGGAAAAATAATTGGTGTTATGAGTGGGAAAGGTGGAGTTGGTAAATCGACTGTAACTGCTTTACTTGCTAATAAACTAAATAAAATGGGATACAAAGTTGGTATATTAGACTCTGATATAACAGGACCAAGTATTCCTAGACTTATGGGTCTAAAAAATGTAAAAGCTTATTCTGATGGCTCTTATATTTATCCTGTAGAAAATTCAAATAACATAAAAGTAATGTCTATAAATCTTATGATAGATGACGAAAATGAGCCTGTTGTTTGGAGAGGACCTCTAGTTGGAGGAGTTGTAAAACAATTTTATACTGATGTACTTTGGGAAGAACTAGATTATTTACTTATAGACATGCCCCCTGGAACTGGAGATGTTGCATTAACAGTTATGCAATCTATACCTATAAGTGGAATAGTTATGGTTTCAGTTCCTCAAGATTTGGTATCTATGATTGTATCAAAAGCTGTTAATATGGCTAAAAAAATGAACATAAACGTTCTTGGAGTTATTGAGAATATGAGTTATATTCAATGTCCTGATTGTTCTAAAAAAATCAAATTATTTGATGGTGACTCTACTGAAAAGTTTTTAAATGACTTAGATTTAAAACTTCTAGGTGAACTTCCTATGACTAAAGAAATCATAGATATTACTCATAATGGTGTTACAGAAATTAGTAATGATTTAGACTCAGTATTAACTGATATTGTTGAAAATATTAAATAGATATAAATTAAAATTTTATAGTTTTACACTTTAACACTAAAAAAAGAGGTGTGTATTTATTTTGTAATATTACAAATAAAATACACACCTCTTTTACATCTATCTATGTTTTAAATACACAAAATATTCTTCTATCATATCTCCATTTTTCACTTTTACTAGATATTCATTATAGTGAGCATTGTATGGCTGTGTCATTTTACACTCTACTACATTTTCTATATCTTCCAATTCTAAGAGTTCTACATCTTTTAAAAATTTTCTTTCTAAAAGCTCCATTAGTCTTTCCATAACCTATTCCCCCACTTCTCCAACATAATTAAAATAAAGCAAATAAATTCTCTACTTACAAAATTTACTTATTTATATTATATCCCATATCCTACAAATCCTAACAGAATTCATAAATTATTGTGAAAAAATATGCATTAACGTTTTAATAAATCTATCTTATAGTGATATATTAAGTATTCTTTCAATTATGTAAAGCACTCCTCTTAATCCAACAAATGGTGTATATGGATATATATTTACACTTTTTAAGTTTGGATTACTTATCTGTATATCTAACTTTGAATTATGATTCATATCAATACTAGTACCATCTCCAAATAAAACCAACAACTCATTTTCTTTTAAATATTTGTTTCTATCTAACTCATTATTTCCAATATATACGGATTCGTCCTTACAATCTGTATTATGTAATATGTTAACTCTATCAACTTCAAGACCTAATTCATTTAATAAATCTTTAAACCCTAAAGCAGTGTCATAATCTCCAAATACAGCACATTTTTTGCTTCCCTCATAAAAATAAAACTTCCTTTTTATATTAAATACTTGTCTTTTTATGCTAGATACTTCAGCTTCATAAGCACTTTTATTCAAATCCCACATAGTTACTTTTTGTATGTCTTTAATAAACTCTTCAGTATTTTTTATTCCATAAGGCTTTTTATATACATAAGGTATATTATACTTATCCTTCATAAAAGTTGCTGCTTTGATACCTTCTTTCCTAAGTACTATATTTAGACTAGACTTAGATGCATTTTCTATTTCCTCAATTGATGTGTATGATGTAAAGGTTACATTTACTTCTTTTTTGAAAAAAGCCTTTATCATCCTTTTAATTTCTTCACAATCTGATAAAAAATTATATTGGTCTATATTACATCCAATTATATTAAAGCTATCAATTTTTTCATTGCTCTCTTTTACTACATCCTTTGCTAATATATAAAGAAAATCTTCAACTCCTTGATTATAATCTTCTCTTAATCCACCTGTTGTGATTGGGATTAGCTTACAGTTTACGGAATCACTTATAATATTGCAGATTCCTACTATATCCACACCTATAATAGAAGATACAGATGAAGCCATTACAAATATATACTTGGGTTTAATATTATTATCTATTTCAATTATAGCCTTTTCTAATCTATCATAATTTCCAAACGTAACATCGCTTTCACTCATATGAGTTGAATAAATCTTTGCTTTGTCTTCTCCATTTAAACTTCCAATTGCTTCTATAGCATAGTGAGTTGTTCCTGATGGACCAAATTCTATGACACAGGCTTCGCTTATTGATGATACTGTAAATATTATTCCCATTCTATCAGAAGGATTTGGAAAATATTTATATACTTCCATATTAAATCACTTCCTTTCTTGTAACTTTCTCCACATCAAATAATTTAATTAAAGTTTCCATTATGCCTATTGGAAGCTCAAATCCTATTTTTTGTGCATGTTCGTCTAACGTTATTTGCATAAGTCCCTTTTCTTTTAATAACATTGGACTTTCATGACCTATATAAATATCTGCATTTATAGTATCATACAAACTTCTAAGTGGTGCTATATTTGCAATTCTGCTTACATATGGATTGTGTCCTTTTTTTATTATGTTGTCTTTAAATAAACTATCTTGTTCATAAAGTTCACGCACTTGTATAAATTCTGGCACTAACCCTAATTCTGTTAAGAAATCCACTGTTTCAAATGCCATCATTGGTGTATTCCCATAAATTAGCTTTTTACCTTCCATTAGAAGTCTACATTTATTCAATAACAAATTATATCTTTGTCTTTGCTCTAATAATTCATCTTGTACATCTATGTCTAAAATGTTACAAAGTTTATTATAGTTTTCCATTATAATTGACTCTTTCATGTTTTTATCAAAATATATGTATTCTATTCCAAATTTATTTTTCATATCTTCTGCTAAATCCAATGCTATCATATCTGTTACTATATTTAATTTAGAACTAGATGCACTTTTTATATCTCTTATAGTACATTTAGATGGTATTACACAATTTATTTTTACACCTTCTTTAGAAAGTAACTTTACAAGCTCTGTATCTTCTACATTCTCTTGTCTATGCCCTAAAATATTAACACCTTTTTTATTTGTATAATTCTCCATAACTGATGATAAACTCTTTAAAGCTCTGGTCATTCCAATTATATGAGAATTACAAGTATAATGTTCGGTATTAACTGCTAAAACAGGTACACCAATCAGTTCTTCCAATTCCTCAGATAAAGCATTATAATCCTCACCTATTAATTCTGGTACACATGTAGTTACTATCATTATTGCATCAAATTTTTCAACTTCTGAAATATACTTTACAGCTTCTATTACTTTTTTTTCTGCACCAAAAACTATATCTTTATCTTTTAAGACTACTGAATAAACACTATCTTGACCAGACTGTCTATGATATGCAAAATTTTTACTATAATAAGTACATTCATTTGTTCCTACTATCACAAGAGCCATGTTTTTTATATATGATGCAGTTAATACAACTCCAAACAATGGACAATGAGTCCCTGGAAACACAGCATATGATAAAGATTTTATATCTTTATCATACGCTATATCTTTTAATCTATTTAATACATTTAAAGTATACATATTTTTTCCTTTCCAATCCTATTACTTATACAACTTTATAAATTTAAAGTTACACTTATATTACTTTTTATATTTTTTCAACTATAGTCATCTTAAATATTAAAATTTTATATACTACTAGTTCTTCTACATAACATTATTGGATGAATTCTAGGCTTTTTACTAATTGGGTCTATATCTATATCACATTTTACCTTGTAAACATCTTTTATTATCTCTTCACTTATTACATTATTAGGATGTCCATCCGCTACTATAGCACCATTATTCATAATAATAAGTCTATCACTGTATTTGCTCGCTTGATTTATATCATGCAAAACCATAATTATAGTCATTCCAAATTTTTTATTTATATCTTTTACAAGCTCCATTAGTTCTAATTGATGAGATATATCCAAATATGTTGTAGGTTCATCTAATAAAAGTATATCTGGCTTTTGACAAAGTGCCATTGCTAACCATACTCTTTGTCTTTCTCCTCCAGATAAATTGCTTACCAATTTATCTTTATATGTTTCAAGACCTGTATTTCTCATTGCCCAATTTACTATTTCTTCATCATTTTTATTTTTACTTTCAAAAAAACCTTTATGTGGTATTCTTCCATAATATATTAAATCCTTTACTTTTATATCCTTTAGGGAGGCATTATGTTGAGCTAATAATGCCACTTTTCTCGAAATTTCTTTATTACTCATGACTTTCATATTTCTCTTACCGATATATATGTCACCCTGTTTAATTTTCAAAATTCTAGATAAGGACTTAAGTAATGTAGATTTTCCTGAACCATTTGGACCTAATATAGAAACCACTTCTTTTTCTTTAATGCTCACACTCAGATTGTCTATGATAATCTTATCTTCATAACCTATTTTGACATTTTTTACATTGAACATTAATAACTGCCTCTCTTTCTTAATAAATATAAGAAGAATGGACCCCCTATTATAGACATAATAACGCCTACTGGAATCTCTATAGAGCCTCCTATTGTTCTTGCTAATGTATCTGCAATTAATAATACAATACTCCCTAGTACTATACTAAATGGTATCGTATATTTATGGTCACTGCCAAGCAACATACGCGTTATATGTGGTACTATAAGACCTACAAAACTGATGACACCAACTATTGAAGTAGAAACACCTGCTAAAAATATAGCTACTAATGAGATTAAAAACCTACTTTTATTTACATTGAAGCCAAGATTTGTAGCTGCATCATCTCCTAATTGTAGTACATTTGCACTTCTGATGAGGAAAATAGCTCCTATCAATCCTATAACAGAATACCATATTAGCATATTTACATCTAACCAAGTCTTTGTGGCTAAACTTCCATTTAACCACAACATTGCACTTTGAATTCTTTCACTATACATAGTTGATAAATATGATATCACACCACCTAATATAGTGTTTACAGCTACTCCAGCTAGTATAATTCGCTCTGGTCTAAGCCCATTTTTATACGCCATCAAATATACTACTCCACAAGATATGAGCCCTCCTATAAAAGCAACTATTGGCAACATACTTGTATATTGTGGAAATAAAAGCAATATTATAATAGCAGCTACACTTGCTCCTGTAGATATACCTGTTATACCAGGGTCTGCTAATGGATTTTTCATAACAGCTTGTAACAATAGTCCTGAAACTGCTAGATTTGCACCAACTAACGCTGCTAAAATATTTCTAGGTAACCTCATCTTATAAACTATGGTAGTAACCATTGCATTATTTTCATTTATCAATGCATCAAATATTTCCCCAATACTTAAATTTACACTCCCTACAGTAGAAAAAACAATTAATAAAATAATTACAGTTATCAACCCTGTAAATATCAATAATACTTTTTTATTATCCATATTCTTCACCTAAAATTTATTTATCTCCATATAAGATATCTCCCAATTTATTTATTGAATCTTTGACATGTATATTTGCTGATACATTAAATATACTTGAGTCTAAATCTATAACTTTTCCATTTTTTACTGCACTTAATGTATCCCATGCAGGATTTTTATCAAAAGAATCATCAAATGCTTTTTTAGTCTCTTCTATATTCCCATGTGCAAATCTAAGTATGTAATCTGGATTTTCTTTTATAATTTGTTCTAAGCTAAATTGTATATAATCTGAATCCACACTATCTGTTAAGTTATCAGCTATATTTTCAGCACCTACTGTTTTAACCAAGTCACCAAGATATGAGCTCTTTGTAGCTAACATAAAATTATTTCCACCACCAAATAAAATAGCTACCCTTGGTTTTTTATCCTGTTTTTTTGACTTTTCTACTACAGATTCTTCTACTCCTTTTAGCTCTTTTATAAGTTTTTCTGCTTCATCTTGTTTATTTATTTTATTACCCAAATTCTCTATGCTTTTAAGAAACTTTGTGTATGTTCCAGTTTCAAAATAGAATGTATCTAGGTTATATTCTTTCATACTCTTTTCAACATTTTCTTTAAACATACTATCAACTATAAATACATCTGGCTCAAGAGAGGCTACAATTTCTAAATCAGGATTCATAGCTTGTCCTACTTCTGGTAGATTTTTATATTTTTCTGGTAGTTCAGATTTAGTCGTTGGAATGCCTACTAAAGTAGCATCTAATTTATCCAATACTTGTGTTGCTGCTACTGTGGCTGAGACAACTTTTACGTTGTTATCTGACTCCTTATTTGCAGACTCATCATTTGACGGCTTTGAGCATCCTGTTAATATTAATGCGCTAAGTAAAAATACTGAGCATATTTTTTTAAATTTCATAAAAATTTCCTCCATAATAAACTTTATTTTAAAACTGTATTTTCTATTTAAACCTATATCTATCTAGTTACTTTGTATAATCTTATTTGCAAGTTCTATATATACTTGTGACATTTCATTATCTTTATCTTCTTCTATAACGGTTCTTCCATTATTCTCAGACTGTTGCATGATTTTATTTCTTGGTATATAGTGAAAAACTTTACTTTTTATTTCATCAGCCAATTTTTCAACTAATTCTAATTCATTTTCAACATTTTTAGCATTTAATATGAGTCCTTTTAAAGAGGCATATCCTCTATTTTTAAATTGCTCTACAGCTAAAGATATATTACTAGCAGCATACATTGACATCATTTCTCCAGAAGTTACTATATACACTTCATTTGCAAATCCATTTCTTATTGGCATTGAAAATCCTCCACAAACAACGTCTCCAAGTACATCGTAAATTACTACATCTGGATTATATATTTCAAAGGCCTTTAATTCTTCTAATTTTTCAAAAGCCGCTATTATACCTCTTCCAGCGCACCCTACTCCTGGAGTTGGTCCTCCAGCTTCAATACATAATACTCCACCATATCCTTCAAATACTATGTCTTCAAGTTTCAAATCATCTTTCTTCTCTTTCATGACATCGAGAACTGTTGGTATAAATTTTCCTTTCATTAAATTTTTAGTAGAATCTGATTTAGGGTCACATCCTATTTGCATAACCTTATATCCTAAATGAGAAAGTGATGCAGATAAATTGGAAGTTGTTGTTGATTTTCCAATTCCTCCCTTCCCATAAATAGCTATTTTTTTCATTGACTTTTTACCTCTCTTACATCATAATATTATTTAACGAAATTAATTATCATTCGCAACAACTATTTTACGCGATATGTTTTTTAAATTCTTAACTATATTTGTTTTTTTATAAAAATATTTGTATAAATTTAAATGAGGTGATTTTTTGAAATGTTTTAAAGATGATATAGAACTTATCATTAATGATTTTTTTGACTGTTGTAATATCCCAACAAAAGTGATTAATAAGGATTTAAAAGAACTTTGTAGCGTTGGCTACAATGATAAACTAGAAAAGTACTTTTCTAGTTTAAACATATTCAATAATATAAAAAGTACAGATTTTATATCTAATAAAAACTTGTCCTATATAATGTTAAGTTTTTGCGATGACATACAATTTTTAATTATGCCGATACATAAATTTGATATTTCTAGTGGCTATTTTGTTATAGGACCTTTTAAATCATGCATTAATAATGATATTGAGTTTTCTGACATACCATTTAAGCCTCTATCATGTATAGATTATATATCAAATCTTTTATCAGAAATATGTAATGATAAAATGAAACACAAACCAGCTCTTAGTTTTTATGTAAAAAAAACTATTGATTATATTCATAAAAACTACTCAGAAGATATAACAGTAAGTGATATATGTAATAATTTACAACTTAATAAAAGTTATTTTTGTTCCCTATTTAAAAAAGAAAGTGGATATACATTTACTAATTTTCTCAATAAAGTTCGAGTCGAAAAAAGTAAAAAATATTTACTTCGAGAAGATATGTCTATTTTAGATGTTGCTGTATTTGTTGGGTTCAATAGCCAAAATTATTATAGTATGGTTTTTAAAAAGTTTAACAACCTTACACCAATTGAATATAAAAATATTTATAACTAAAAAAGTTAATTCTTTGTTAAGTTGATTTTATCCAAAATATGCTAAATATCACCTCAAGTATTTAAATTACTATATGATATAAGTTTTCTCAAATTAACAACAACTTAAAGATTTAACATTCTCTTAACCTATACTTAACAAAACGTTAATATTTAAATTGACAAAATTTGTTATTCTATATTATGGAAACGATAAATTTTAGTTAATAAAGTTTATAATTCATATAAAAAATTTATTAATTTCTTAAGGGAGGAAATGTTGTGAATATAGCAATTAGTCTTATCGGTGGTCTTGGACTTTTTCTTTATGGAATGAGTTTAATGGGAGAAGGTTTACAAAAATCGGCAGGAGACAAATTAAAGAAAATCATCGAACTCTTAACAAGTAATGTTGTTATGGGTGTATTGGTAGGTACAGTTGTTACAGGTATCATACAAAGTTCAAGTGCTACTACTGTAATGGTTGTAGGATTTGTAAATGCAGGAATAATGAATCTAAGTCAAGCCATTGGTGTAATAATGGGTGCAAATATAGGTACTACTGTTACTGCCCAACTAGTTTCATTTAATCTTGAAGGAATAGCCCCAATTGCATTAGGTATAGGTATAGTATTTTATTTATTTACATCAAATCAAAAAACAAAACACTTAGCTGAAATACTTATTGGTTTTGGTATATTGTTTACAGGTATGGAATTTATGAAAGATGCAGTAGCTCCACTTGCTGAATATAAGGGATTTACTGATACACTTTTATATTTTAGTAAAAATCCTATACTTGGTATATTGGCAGGATTTGCAATCACTGGTATCATACAAAGTTCAAGTGCTTCTATGGGTATGCTAATCGCTTTAGCTTCTCAAGGAATACTTCCTCTATCAGCTGCTTTACCTATACTTTATGGAGATAATATTGGTACTTGTGTTACTTCACTTTTATCAAGTGTTGGTGCAAATAGAAATGCTAGACGTGCAGCTGTAATGCATTTAAGTTTTAATGTCATTGGTACAATAATATTTATGCTTGTTTTAAATAAACCTATATCAGCTATAGTTACTCATTTTGACCCAACTGACACAGCTAGACAAATAGCAAATGCACATACTTTATTTAATCTTACAAATGTTATAATATTATTGCCATTTTCTAAATACATAGTTAAATTAGCAAACAAACTTATACCTATTAAAGAAACTGAGTCAGAAATTGTAAACAATACTAAGTACTTAGATGAAAGAATGTTTAGTACTCCATCTATAGCACTTGGTAATACTGTACAAGAAGTTGTTAGAATGGGACACAAGGCCACAAACTCTTTAGAACATTCAATTGCAGGTTTTTTAAATAAAAGTAGTGAAGATATTAAGAAAACTTTTGAGTCTGAAAAAGTTGTTAATAAATTGCAGAAAGATATATTAAATTATTTGTTAAAACTTTCTAAAGAACCACTTAGAGATGATGAACGATTTAGAACAGATTTACTCTTCAATACAGTAAATGATATCGAAAGAGTATCTGACCATGCTGAAAATATAGCTGAGTTGGCTATGACTGTTAAAGAAATGAATGTTAACTTCTCTGATAGTGCAATAAAAGAAATCTATGAAATATACAATAAAACTATGACTAACTTTAAGGATGCTTTAGTAGTTTTAGATGTAAAAGATTTTGAATTAGCAAACAAAGTTTTAGAAGTTGAAAATGAAGTAAATTACTTAGAAAAAACTTTTAGAAATGCTCATATGATTAGATTAAATAATGGTAGTTGTACAATTGATGCTGGTGTACTTTACCTTGACTTACTTACTAACTTAGAAAGAATTTCTGACCACTCAACAAACATAGTAACACAAGTTTTAAAACTTAAACAAAAAATATAGTTATTACAATTTATATTTAATTTTAATTAACTATTTAATATAATAAAAAGCTATAAATAATAATTCTATTATTTATAGCTTTTTTAATTTAATTAATATAAATTTGGAATATGTATTTTACTTTTTCTCTTATATAATAAACAAGTACCCTAAACATTTGATTTAATTTTCAGTGCAGGATTTTTTAATAATTGCTCAAAATCATCTTGTGGCATTGGCTTTGCATAAAAATATCCTTGTGCCAAATAACATCCAATTTCTTTTAGTCTTATCACTTGTTCTATACTTTCTACTCCTTCACATATAACTTTCATATTTAATTCTTTTGCCATATTTACCACTCCACGCACAACAGCTTGTTCACGACTACCATGCATTCCTTTTTGTATAAATGTACGGTCCAACTTAATTATATCAACAGAAAATTGTTGTAATAAACCAAGAGATGAATATCCAGAACCAAAATCATCTATAGAAATAGGAAATCCTGATTCTTTTAGTTGATTAAAATGACTCAAAATCTGATTGAGATTTTCAACAAAAATGCTTTCTGTGACTTCTATTTCAAGGTATTTGTGAGGTATTTTATAGTAATCTGCTATTTCTATCAATGTTTCTGAGAAGCTTTCATTATTAAAATGAATTCTGGAAAAATTACAAGATACTGGACTAATATTTAATCCCAAATCTATCCATCTCTTTAACAGTTTGCAGACTTCTTCATAGATATAAAAGTCAATTTCTACCACAAATCCGTTTTTTTCAAAATAAGGAATGAATTTTCCAGGACTTATTATACCTTTATCTGGATAATTCCATCTTACCAGTGCTTCACTTCCTACCAATTTATTTGTATTCATATCTACCTTTGGTTGAAAGTATGGAACAAACTCTCCATGTTCTAAGGCTATTTGCATCCTATCTGTTAGGTTTCTTTGATGTAACCCTTCCTCTCTCATAGTCATATCATAAAGTACAACACAACTTTTGTGAGTTATTTCCGTATTTCTTCTCGCATAATTTGCTAGGTCAAGCATAAGAGATATATCATGTTTTTCAACTTCATTTACTATGTATATGCCAAATACAAGAATAAGTTGGTAAGTTTTTCTCATTTTTTCTACCCAATCATTTAATTGAGTATCAATCTTAAAGAGACGTTCTTCTAAGCAATCCCAGCTATTGTATTTTAATAACATAACAAATTGGTCTGCAGAAACGCGAGCACAAGATTCTTCAAAAGAGACAGTATTTTGTAAAGCTTTAGCTAATACACAAAGTATTTCATCTCCTTCTGAAAATCCTAAAGTGTCATTAATCATTCGAAATTGTTTTATATCTAAATAAACAATCACATATGAACCACTTTCTGCATTTCTTAAACTCTTAATAGCTTCTTTACAAAATTTATTTAAATTCCAAATTCCTGTAAGACTATCTCGGTATAACAAACTCTCAATACGTTTATTATTTTTTGACTTTAATAAAAGTAGAAAACTCAAAAGTATAATAATAATAGCTGCTATTATAATAATTCCTCCAATAATTGCCATTGGATGCTGATGAATAATATCTTGCCAAGTTATATCATATTGAATTATTGTATTTTTTAAAATTATTCTGTCCATTTGTTCTGTTGACATGTATTGAATACATTTATCTAGTATAGAAAATAACCTTGAATCTGCAGAATCAGAAATGCCAATACTTATTTCTTCTGCATAGTTTGTCAAAGTCGAAACAGAAAATTTTTCATAACGAGGATTGGACAATAGATAATCCGCAATATATGTATTTACATAAACAGCATCCACTTTATCCTTTAATACAGCTTCAAAACATTCTTTTGGAGAATTATAATATTCTATAGTTCTATCTAGTTTCCCATCTTCAGTAATATTTTGTCCAATTAAAGAACCATTTACAGCTGCTACTTTTTTAATTTTATTTTCTTTTTCTCCACTAACTAAAACTACTGGAGCACGTAAATAATACTGAGTTGTTCTTATATTGTTTTTTTGGTTATTAATATAATCGTTTTCCATACCACAAACTATAGATGTGCTAGAATCTTTTGATACTTGAAGTGCTTCATTATAACTTTTTGCAGAAATAAATCTAAATTTTAACCCAGTGTTATTTGTAATTTCCTTAAATAAATCAGCAACCACACCAGAAAACTCGCCTGTTTTGGAATCACCATATTCTAGTGGTGCCTTTGTAGAATCATACACAGCTGAAATTTCACCAGATTGTTGTATATATTCTTGCTCATCTTTTGTAAATACTGGCTTCTGAGCAGTACTTATAGAAAAATATTTATTGTATAATTTTGTTTCATAACTTGAATTCCTAAGTGTCAATGTATTCAAAGCAGAATTCAGTTGAGATAATAAATCCAGCTTCTTATTTGAAACCACAGTATAAAGTGGCTCTGGAGAAAACTGTGCTACACTTTTAAATGTACTAGTCCGACCAAGATGTGTTATAGCAACACCGTCAAGATTTCCATTTTTTAAATTTCTTAACAAATCATCTGTTTCTTTATAAGATATAATTTGAACTTCAAAATCATTTGTTTTACAATATTCTTTAAAGTTTTCAGCATCCTTACTATTACTAATAATACCTACTTTCATATCCTGAAAAGAATCAAAATCCTCATAATCATAACGAGTATCGTCCACTCTTACATTTAAAGTTGTATAGATATTACACATTGGTAGGGTTGGAAAAAGCATTTCTTTTGTGCGTTCTTTTGTATAATAGACACTAGGAAGAACATCTATCTCACCTGATTTTAACATTTCAAAAGCATTTTCCCAACTTTTACAATCTACTATTTCATATTTCCAGTTAGTGTACTTAGTAATTTCTTGTAAGTATTCAAAATTAAATCCTATATACTCTCCATTTTCATTTCGACTCATATAATCGCCATCATCATAATACCCGACTTTAACTGGAACCCTATCTGAAGCAGAGTTAATTTCTATTGGAAAAGAAGGAAAAATCATACAAACAATCAGAATCAATTGAAAGGATTTTAACTTCAAAATTTTGTCCTCCTCCCTCTTAGTAGATATATTATATCATTTTCAATAGAAAAATAGAATATACTGCCAGTTTTTTAACTTTCAAAATACTTCTAAAATATATATTACAAGTGACAATACAGAAAACTTAACTTATATAAATATACCACTTTTTATACCTACCACACATAATAAGAATACTTAAAAAAGCTATATAAATTTGCAAAATAACAAATTTATATAGCTTTTAGTATTATAAAATAATTAATTTTTTATATAGTTTTTTATAATTACATCAAATTGAAATTTCTATAAATTAATTTTATTGCACAATTGATACTTTAATAATATCCCCATTTTTTCTTTCTAGATGAACCACTTCTCCAGTCAAATCATAATCAAATGCCTTAACTAATATTTCAGTAACTTTTTTACCATCAACTACATCATCTTTTCCATTAAACAAATCTAAAGCATTGTTTTCAATCATTCTCTTTGCAAAATTTACAGGTAATTTTATATGTATTTTGTCGCCTGTATGTGACAGTACCCTTATTCTTAAAAACTTTTCTAAATTATTTCTTGGTGTTTGTTTTGATGCCATTCTATTAAATCACTCTCCCCTTATTTTTTATTTAATAATAAATTTTATTCTTAAAAATATCTTTATATGTATCTATTATAAAAGTAACACTATTATTTTCTGTGTTTAATTTATACTTAACTCTATCTAATATGCCAATTTCATGAGCGCATATAATTTTTTTAATAATTGTACATTTTTAGACTTTATTTTATAATTATTCTATATGCTTTATACTCTCAATGAAACTTTTTTATCAAAATGTTTTATTATATAAAATATTAAAATTAAACTAATCTATTTATCACTAAATAGTATCAGGGGGACATATTTATGATAGAAAAAATTAAAAACATGTTAAAAAATTGCAATCATGATATATATATTTCACCACACAAATTATTAAGACCATACATAGCCCATTATACAATAACTGTTCAAGATAAAAATTCTATAGAAAACCTGACATTGATACCTGATGCAAGTGGATGTATGGTATTTGAATTTAGTAAAAAAGGTATAAATAGCAAATTTTGGGGTGCTACAACAAAAACTACTATTGTAAAAAACGATATAGAAAATATACTCTTTAGGGTATTTGTTGAATTTCTTCCATGTGGAGTATACTATTTGACAGGTTTTCCTCAAATAGAATCAGCCGATTTAATAATTCCTGTTAAAGATTTTAACACTCAACTTGATTTGGAAACTAATTCTATCTTTGAAAAGTCCAGTACTCTTGAAGAACTCATTGAACAATTTGATAGGTTATTTTTATCGTACTTATTTAAATCTAATATAAAAGATTTAACAATACCAATTCTTATAGATGCTAGAAAACAAAACTCTATCATGTCTGTTAAAAATATTGCTCAAATTAGTTGTTATAGTGAACGCCATTTAAATAGGATTTTTAATAATTCTCTTGGTATGAGTGTTAAGACATACCTTAGATTATTACGTATAAACATGGTACTACAAGAAATACAAAGTAATAAGATGTCATTTACAACTTTAGCTCAAAATATAGGTTATTATGACCAATCTCACTTTATAAATGATTTTAAATCTATTTGTGGTGTTAATCCAACAACCTATATAAAAAATTTGTCTGATTTTTACAATGAGAAATATAAATTTTAACATATAATTATATAAAGTTTATATTTGAGGAGTGATTTAAAATGATAGAATCAAGATGTGGAATTTTGTGTTGTGAATGTAAGTATAAGGAAGATGTAAATTGCGCTGGATGTACAAATATTGATAAACCTTTTTGGTCTGAAGAATGTCCTGTAAAATCATGTTGTGAGAATAAAAATCTTACACATTGTGGCCTATGTGACACATTTCCATGTGAAATATTAACTCAATTTGCATACAATAAAGAGCAAGGTGATGATGGAAAAAGAATTTCTCAATGTGAAAAATGGGCTTCTCTAGCTTTATAATAGTATAATATTTATATATTTTATCTTATATATAAATATTATACTATTACTTTAATACATAATTATATATTCTCTAAGATAGATAGCTATTATTCAATATAAAATAATAGCTATCTATCTTTTTCGCAAATAAACATTGATTTTTAAATCTCTTAATTTTAGATTTTAATATTTATGTCAGTTAAATGTCAGTAAAGTATTTTATCTACATTTTCACTAATATATAGCAATACAAAGCTTTTTAATTTTTTTATGGTTAAGGATAAACAAAAAATGTTAACTAAAAATTACAATTAAGTAGACATTTTTATTAATCTGTGATACAATAGTATTTGTGGTAATACACAATTAAATCAAGTATATCTTGATATAGGTTAATAGGAGTATTTTTAATGAATAATGGAATAGTGAAATGGTTTAACAACGAAAAAGGATTTGGTTTTATAACAGTAGACGGTGGAGATGACGTATTTGCTCATTTCTCAGCTATACAAACTTCAGGATTTAAATCATTAGAAGAAGGTCAAAAAGTAAGCTTTGATATAGTTAAAGGTGCTAGAGGTCAGCAAGCAGAAAACATAACTATATTATAATTATATAGATTTTTTCGGAAAGACTCTTTTAAGAGTCTTTTTTTATTGATAATATATATGATAATTATTAATTAAGTAAATAATATTGTTTGGACAAATGAAAAAATCCCTCTTCTAAATATAAAATAATCTTCATAAATAAGAGTTAATTCAGTAAGGATATATAGTATGTTGTATATAAAAAAATCCAATAGATTAACTCTATTAGATTTTTATTTCATATATAAACATTTTTCATTAATGTTTTCAAAATTTTAATAATGTTTTTGAAATTTTATCAAACCTTTCATTAGATATACCAAATTTTTGCTTAAATTTTTCATCGTTCATTCTTTCAATAATCACTTTATTTGGAGATAATTCATCAATAATACTTTTTATCTTATTAATAGATTCCTCATTATCATTATATCCCTTGATAATTGTTACTTCTAAAATAAATTTTCCTTTATACTGTTTATTAAATAAAATCATATTTGAAATATATTCTTCTAGAGTATATCCTACAATTGGTCTCTGAATTTTTTGAAAATCTTTTTCCGATATTGTTTTTATCTCTCCAATAATTTCATCACACATATTGGCTACTTTTATATATTCATCTTTACCTAATAAATATCCATTAGAAAGTAATCGTACAGGCACTCTTTTACGTTTTACTAACTCAATTACATCACAAACTTTATCATTCAATAGGGCTTCTCCTTTTGAATTAATGAAAACTAGTTCTGCTTTATACTTTTCTATCATACGTTCTAATTCTCTAAGTGAGTCATCAATCTTGTCAAATGATTGAGGTGTATCTACTTTATTATATGACCTTCCAATAGGACAGAATATACAATCAAAATTACAATACTTTTCAGGAAGTATGTTTACTTCTAATACTCTTTTGCCATCCTCAATATAAATATCTTTATAACTAAAACTACTCATTACTCTACACTCCCTCAAATTAATTTATTGATACTTCTTTATTGTTAATATCTAAAATTGAAATTTTACATGTTCCACCTAAATTTTCTTGAACTGTTTTCACTAAATCATTCAAAGCATTCTCAAATTCTTCAAATCTGCTTTCATCTACTAATTCAATGCATAAAAAGGCATTGTTTGTATTTTCAGTAAGCATTGTTCTCACTGCTTCACGCCAATTCCAACACCTACAAATTGCTCCACCATTATCTTTATAAACTATTTCTCCTTCATATGGAGATGAGTTTTCACCTGCTCCTAATGGTATAAATTCTTCATTTCCAACTGCTCTAGTCAACCTAATATCTCCTATAAATTTGTCTATGTCTTCTCCACCACAAGGCAATGCATATTTTAATGAAATAGAATTGTAAATATCCACTAAGGGGTTAATCGTTGCTATATGATTTCCATTATGAACTCTTTTTAACAATGCCTCAATAGATGACCTTGCTCCTTTTTTCGTTTTAAATTTTTTGAATGCTTCTCTCCATACTTTAATTACTTGGTTATTGCTAAATTCTACATCCTTCAAATGTTTTAATGCATATTCTTCTCCCTGCAAAATCATTTCCTTATATTCTTCTTTATCCTTTATAGAATTGTCTATGTCCTGACAAATAACAACTCCAATCTTTGAACTAGGAAATAGGTTCCAAAACTCATTCTCAACAACAAATTTTTTCATTAGAATACCTCCTCAACTTTAAAATATCTAAAAATAAAAAAGCCTACAGAAATATTATTAAATATCTCCCAGGCTTTTATCCTTCCGTGTACACAATAACCGTGCGTTTTCTCTTGGACCTGCCCATTATAAAATGCGGAACCCTAGAAAACTAAACTATATATTTTTGTAATTTATAAAATACAAATAAATTTTAGCATAATATAAGATTTAAAACAATACTATATTGGATTCTTCTATTTATATTATACAAAATAATATTTAAAGGTTATTTAGCTAATCTAATAGAATACTACATTATTAATATAGTTTTATTAATAAAATTATAAGTATAAAAATTTCAAAATAGGTCTATTTTAAATGTAAGTTATAAATCTCAATTAAAATAGACTTAAATTTCATTTTATGTTAAAATCTTTACAGTAATAAACAATTTTATTTTAAGGAGATAATTTTATGAATAATTACTTAAAATTTGCTACATATCAACTCATAGGCTTTACATCTTCTATACCTAAACTTATAAAAATCAAAAAAAATCCAGATAAATTTAGCTTAAAAGAAAAATTTGAATTTATGCAAAAACAAGCTAAAAAATCTTTAGATATAGTAAATATAGACCTTAATATACTTGGCAAAGAAACATTACCAAAAGAACCAATCTTATTTGTTGTAAATCACTCAAGTATGCTTGATAGTTTTATCCTAGCAGCAAGTGTAGAGAGACCAATTGGATGTGTAATTGCAGATGAACCAGTTTGGAGAAATATACCTATATTTAAAGAATGGGCAAAGTTGTTAAGATGTGTATATGTAAACAGAAAAAATAATCGAGAAGGGATTAAAAGTATTGCTGAAGCCTCACAAAATATACTTACAGGCCAGAGTATGGCAGTGTTTCCAGAAGGGGATTTAACATGGATTAAAGAACCAAATTCACTAGTATCAGATTTTAGAAGTGGAGCCTTAAAAATAGCATATAAAGCAAAGTGTCCTATTGTTCCATTAGTCATAAAAAATTCAAAAGATACTTATGAAGGATATCAACCTATTGGTAAAATTAATTCTGTTCCTGTTGAAGTTGAATTTCTAGAACCAATTTATGACCATATTGAAAATCCTAGACTAAAATCTTCTGTATTAGGCGAAAATATAAAAAAAAATATGATAAGCAAAATAGAAAGTTTTAGAAAAACAAACAAAAACTTTTAAAGAATTTTAATGTTAAAATTTATTGACTATAAAAAATTTTAATGTTAAAATTTTTTTAAGAGGTGATTAAGGTGGCAAAAAATACAAAACAAACAACGGTTCACATTGATGAAACATTACTTAAAGAAGTTAAAAGAATAGGAATTAATGAAAATAAAAGTATATCTCAAATAATAAATGAATCAATAATAGATTATGTATTAGTTTACAGAGAAAACGAAGACAAAGAAAAAAATGAACACGATAAAAATTTAAATGATACAATAAATGCTTTTAAAAGAGAAGAAGAAAAAAGAATCGAGGAAAAAAGTGCTGCTAGAGCTATAGCAGAAGCAAAAAAACGAGTTCTCTACTAATAAAGATAAAAAATCGGTACAAACTATGCACCGATTTTTTTATATCTAAAACATATTTAAAAGCACTTAAATTTTCTTTAAATTATATCAAATCTCCAACAACTTTTACTTTTATAAGGAGTGCATTCCCTGGAAGATATGCAAGTGGAACATCTTCTATATTTAATACTTCTATAGTATCCTTTTTAGCACCTGCTTTTAAAGCTTTATTTATGGCTTCTTGTTTTGCATCTTCTATAGCATCTTCTCTAGACATTTTATCTAAGCTGTACACTTTTTCTACATCTCCACTTATTTGCCCTAAAGCCGCACCAATAGCATTTGCTGCGGTATAATGAGGAGGTCTTATAACATCACTTATGCCTTTTAGTTTTTCTGGGACAATTATACTTCCTCCACCAGTTAAAACTAATTCAACATCATTTTGGCTAGTCTTCATTTGGTCTACAGCATCTTCTAGTTTTAAAATTACTTTTTTATATACATCATCACAATAATCTTTATCTAAATTTTCAACATTACTTTTTCTATCCTCAAATGCCATGCCTAACTTTGTAACAACATCTGATAAAGTTAAAGTGTCACCACCAAATATTATTGCATCTTCAGTTATTCTATACCCTACACTCTCAGGGCCTATTTTTATATTGTCTTTTTCACCTTTTACACAAGTTCCCCCAGCAAGTCCAATGGTTAAAACATCTGGCATTCTAAAGTTTGTATGTACTCCTCCAATTGTAACAGGAATTGAAGATTCTCTAGGAAATCCATTGTATAATACACCTAAATCACTCGTAGTTCCTCCAACATCTAGTACTATTGCATTTTTTACTTTTGATAAAAAGGATGCTCCCCTTATAGAATTTGTTATTCCACATCCAATTGTGAAAATAGGATACTTCATTGTGTACTCTAAATTCATTAATGTTCCATCATTTTGACTAAAATATATTTCTGCATCTATTCCTAAATCTTTCAATGCTTTCTCAAATCCTAAAGAAACAGCCTTACCTACTCTAGACAATGCAGAGTTTAAAATTGCTCCGTTTTCTCTTTCCAGGATACCTATATTACCTATTTCATTTGATAAGGATATTGGAATATCACCAAGAATCTCTCTAACCCATTTTGCAACTTCTTCTTCTTGTTGCTTATTTACAGGAGCAAATACTCCACTTATTGCAACACTTTCTACCTTACCTTTTATCTTATTGCAAAAATCTACTACTTCATCTTTACAAAGTTCATTTATCTTTCTTCCATCAAACTCATAACCACCAGATATCAATATTGAATCTAATTCTATTTTTTCTCTTAAATCTTCTGGCCAATCTATAAATGGTAAAATGGCAGTGGTTGCTGGTTTTCCTATTCTTATCATTGCTACATTATTAAGCCTTTTTCTTTCTACTATTGCATTTGTACAGTGAGTTGTACCAAGCATAGCATATTTTATTAATGAATGGTCAATTTTACTTTCATCTATAACTTTTTTTAAGGCATTATAAACACCAGTTTCAACATCTTTTGTAGTTGCTACTTTAACTGAATGGATTACTTTTAATTCCTTATCCAGTATACAAGCATCTGTATTTGTTCCTCCAACGTCAATTCCTACACGATACATCAAAATTTCCCCCTAAATTTTTATTTTCCTTGTAATTCTTCTACTGTTTTATACTCTACATCATACCCAAAGTATCCAGGTCCAACTGTCTCAATTCCTTTTTTAGTTCTCCATTTTTCATTACAAGGAAAAGCTACTACCATCACACGAGAACCATATTTTATTCTTTCTGTAGTTATTGGGAATCCAGTTTCTAAATCTAATATTGCTATTAAATCTGGTGTAATACAAAGTGGTGTACTACCTTTTTTTGCAATTAGATTTTCATTTTGGAATAGTACAGAGTATTCTCCATCATATCCATTAATTCCAGCAAAGAATGCATGCCCTCTAGTAAACCCACCTTTTAATTCTCTTTTAATATCAACTACTTTTCCTTCAAATAATTTGTATCCTTTTAATTCTTTCAATATATTTTCAATAGCACCTTTTGAGTCTGACTTATTCTCAAGTAAAAATCCTCCTATAGTTTCAGCTATAGTCAAGGTATTTCCTATAGCAGCTTTTTTAACTTGAGCTCCGCTTAAATTATAGTCACTAATAGAAGAACTTCCTCCCATTTCTACTGTTAAAGTTCTAGCCAATCTTTCTGACCAAATTCCATCAACAGGATAAAGGATAGCTGAATTACCCTTTTCATCAGCCATTACAGCAGGTGATGCTTCATATCCTTCAAGATAAAAAGTTACCATTTGAGCTTCCGGAAACGCTCTACCCATAGAATCTGCATCCAAAATAGGAAGCCCTTTTTTTGCAGCAACTGCTATTGGCATAAGTGAATTTATTCCCCCTATTTCTATAGGAATTATAACATCAACTTTTCTATTCAATAATTTTTCCATTATCTCTAAAGGAGTAGTTAATTCCACTTCAGAAAGTAATTTTTCTATTGTAATTACAGGAGAACCCATACCAGATACTGGTACTACTAAAGCATCATCCTCTAGTTCATCTAAACTAATCACTTTTACAGGTCCATACTTTTTAATTGCTTGTTTTGCAACTAATTTACCTATGTATGGGTCTCCTCCTCCTCCAGTTCCAAGCACTGCTGCGCCAACTGCTATTTTATCCACGCTTTCTTCTGTTAAAAATCTCATGTTACTTTCTCCTCATATCCCAAATTTATTTTATACTTTACAAGCATATTTCATTAAACTGCTTTTTTTACTTCTTGTTTGTTTTTTGATGAACAAATCGCTTTTCCAATAATTGATTGTATTATAAATCCTGCTATAAAACCATCTAAAGGTGCTATAGTAGTAAGAGTTATAAATCCATATGTAGAAAGGTATGTTATTAATATACCAATTATCCAAGATATTATTGAATGTTTAACTATTGGTTTGTATGCTATCCCCTTATCAAATCCTTTAAGTTCTTGTTTTACTATATAATATTCTGCTGTATACACACCACCAACAGGTGCAATAACAATTCCAAGTAAATTTAAAAATCCTATAAATCCTTCATATATTCCAAATACAGCTAATAAAGTTGCTACAACACCAAGAACTATAGTTAATACTTTTTCAGGAGCTTTTTTTAGTACAAGAGCTATACTTAGTGATGCAGAATATACATTGCTTGTATTTGTAGTCCATTGAGCTAATGTAAGTACAATTATACCTGGTATAGCAATTCCTAATGTAATAAAAATTCTCATAATATCTGAAGTACCCATACATTTTACTAATATTATTGATACTACTATCATAAAGGCATTTCCAAATTGTATCCCTAGAAAACTTGAAAGTGCACAATCTCTTCTACTTTTAGCCCAGCGACTTATATCAGGAGATACTATTGCTCCAACTATTATTATACTCATTGATAGAGAAACTCCACCTGCAAATGTCATAGTCGATTTCATATTATCATCAACTGGAATTCCATTTGCTTTAAAAGACAAGAATATAGTTAACATCATAAGAATTAATAAGAATGGTACTGAATACACACTTAATTTTTCCATTGCTTTATATCCATAAATAGCTGTACTCATCATCAAAAGACCACCTATGAGGCTTAAAACTTGCATGCTCACATCTAGATTAAATATATCTTTTATTATTATTTGAGCATTTTGAGCAAAGAAGCCTACTTGAACTCCAAACCATCCTAATAGAGAAACCCCTATAACTAGAGAAAATATTTTTGCTCCAGCTTCTCCAAATACATATTTTGTTATCATAGATGTAGATAAACTTGTAGATGAGCCAACTAAAGAGCATATAGTATACAAAATAGCAGAAAAAAATGAACCTACAATTACTGATAATATTGCTTGTTTCATTGGCATACTTTGAGCTAACTCAGCTCCTAAAATAACAGATGATAAATCCACGCCTATCGCTACTAGCACTGAAAACATAGCTACCCAACCACGTTTTTGATTCTCTGGAACCTGTTCCAAGGCATAATTAATTTTTTCTTCTTCCATTTTCATCCCTCCATTAAAATTGTAAAACCATTTAGTTAGTTTATTTTACAATTTTCTAATTTATAAATTTATTAACAACTATATATTTATAATTTTCATTTAATATATAGTTTTAAATTTTCTGAAATAATTTTATAATAAAAAACGCCTCTTGGAAAAAATCCAAGAGACGAATACAAATCCGTGTTACCACTCTTATTAGTAAAAATTTATTTTACTCACTCATTTTCTTAAGGCGAATTAAACCACTACTACAATAGAGCTGTAATAGTATTCTCCAAAGTTCTTTTCACACAAATTTCAATATTAGTTCTCAGCTAAATCTAACTCTCTGTAAAATTCCTTTATGCTACTTTCTTCTTCTGCGAATCTACGTTATTTATTTATGATTTATATCATAATATATATGCAATATTTTGTCAACTTAAAAAGTAAATTACTTGTATTTTTTAGTTTTATATGTAATTTTTTATATTATTACTGTATTTATATTTTGTATTTTTTAAATTTAATAAAATTTTATATTATTTTTATATACAATTGAATATAATTTTACAAATTATTTTCATTTTATATGATGGATACTACTTGTTACTCAGGTAAAATTATACATTCAATTCAAAATCTAACTTATCTTGTTCTATGCCATTAATGATGAGTACAATCGAATGAGTTCCTGAGTAATATTTCCTTACACTTACATCTGCAAAAGAATGTTTTTTCGTGTAAAGCTTCTTCTCATTTTCTTTTAATAAAACCTCTGATATTTTAAAAATCTTCCTCTTTCTTTTTCCGCATATGAGTATCTCTCCTCCCATATTTAATTTATTAATCATATCTCATATTATACAACAGTATGTTATATTGTTAAATCTATCTATTTAAAATACTTTACACTACACATTCTGAAATATTGTGAAGTATCTCCTGACAGTAAAAATGTCCGAACAGCCTATAAAACAAGGCTATACGAACATTTAAGAAAATTTTTAAATATAATCAGAAATTTATTTTAAGTTTAATCAAATTTTTATTGAATTATATCTATTGAATCTCCAATATTTATAACTCCTTCCTTTAAAACCTTAACAAAAATTCCTTCGCGTGGCATTACACAGTCCCCTGTTAATTTTTTAATCTCACATCCATTATGACACTTTTTCCCTATTTGAGTTACTTCAACTTCACATTTGCCTATCTTTAATTTTGTACCAACAGGTAATGAAAATACTTCTATTCCTTCTGTAGTTATATTTTCAGCAAAGTCTCCAAATTTTAATTGGTCAAAGCCTCTCATTTTCATTTTATCTATACTTTCTTTTCCAAGTAAACTTATTTGACGATGCCAGTTTCCTGCATGTGCATCTCCAACTATTCCATAATTTATTTTTAGTTCTGCACATTGCACAGGAACCTTAATGACACCCTTTCTGTCACTTATATTTATTGACACTACTTTAGCCATATTTCCTCCAAATTTTCACCCATATATTCTTAAATTATTCAAACTTAAAATCACCTGATTTTCCACCAGTTTTCTCCACAAGATGTATATTGCTTATGACCATCTTTTTATCAACTGCTTTACACATATCATAAATTGTAAGCGCTGCTAAAGAACAAGCATTTAATGCTTCCATTTCTACACCAGTTTTGCCAAGCGATTTACAGGTTGCATATATTTTAATAGCAGACATAGAATCATCTATCTCAAATTCTAAATCACATCCAACCAATTTAATTTGATGGCACATTGGTATATTTGAAGATGTATTTTTAGCTCCCATTATCCCTGCAACTTGAGCTACGGATAATACATCTCCCTTTTTTATTTGTCCATTTTTTACCTTTTCTAAAGCTTCTTTGCCAAGAGTAATCGTAGCTGTTGCTATAGCAGTTCTCTTAGTATCATCTTTTTCACTTATATCTACCATTTTAGCATACCCTTTTTCATTTATGTGCGTTAACATTACCTATCCTCCAATTTCATACATACGTCTATTTGTATCACTACATTTATTTTCTATTAAATGATGTTTTTCTGGCTTTTCTTTTATTATATCTTTCATAGTTTCTCTAAATAACAATGGTTTATGTAAAAGTGGTTTTATATCTATTTCTTCTTTTGAATGTAGACACAGTTTTATTGCACCACTAGAGGTAAGTCTAATACGATTACAAGTGTTGCAAAATGAACAGCTTAATGGAGTTATAATTCCTATTCTTCCTTTTGCTCCTTTAAACTTATAATATTCTGCTGTACTTTTTTCATCATTTTTAACTTTATATAAACCATATATTTTTTCAACCATTTCTTTTACATTAAAATATCCTTTTTTGTAGACTCTATTAGCTTCACCTAATGGCATAAGTTCAATAAATCTTACATCAATTGGTGATTTAACTGTTAAAAACATAAAGTCTTTAAGCTCATCATCATTAAATCCATTTATGGCAACACAATTTACTTTTACTTTTATACCTAAATTTAAACATGACTCAATCGATTTTAATACTTCTTTTAAATTGCCGCCTCTTGTCACAGATTTATATTTATATTCCTTTAAAGAATCTAAGCTTATATTTACTTTATTCAGACCACATTCTTTAAGCTCAAATATTCTATCAGAAAGTCCAAGAGCATTAGTTGTCATTCCTATATTTTCTATTCCACATTCTTCTCTTGTAAACCTTATAAGTTCATTTAAATTGGGATATAAAAGAGGCTCTCCTCCAGTAAATCTAACCTTTGTTATCCCTTGTTCTGACATAGCCTTTATAATAAATTTATAGTCTTCAAAACTTAGATTATCGTTTATATAATTTTTTTCAAATTTAACATCTGGTGGCATACAATAAACACACCTTAAATTACACTTATCTGTAAGTGAAATACGAAGGTAGTCTATTTTTCTTCCATACTTATCAATCATACTTTATCTACCTCTTTGTCTATTTTTTATCTATCTGAATTATATACTATTTTTTGTTATTAGTGGCACATTCTGTGGCTTCTCCTCTTAAAATTTCTATGCCATGGTCTAAGACATCAATAATGAAGCTTAGATTTTCAACTGCACCTTTGGGACTTCCAGGTAAATTTATTATTATAGAATTATTCCTTATTCCACTTACACCCCTACTTAGTATAGCTTTTTTAGTAATTTCTGTAGATTTCATTCTCATGTATTCACTAAGACCTGGTATCTCTCTTTCTAAAACATCTTTAGTAGCCTCTGGAGTTATATCTCTCTTTGAAAATCCAGTACCTCCATTGGTAAGAATTAAATCTACTTTATTACTGTCACAAATTTTTATAATATTTTCCTTTAACATTTCCTTATCATCTTTTATCAACACATATTCAATAACTTTATAATTCCCTGTATTTTCAACAAATTCAGTTAATTTTTTGCCTGTTATGTCTTCTCTTTTCCCTTCATAGCCCTTATCACTAAGTGTTATAATTGCTACATTAAACATATGGTTTCACCCCTTTACATATTAATTAAACTTTTATAAATAAAAAATCTATTTAATAGAACCTATTCTGGTAATATTCCTTCTGATAATAATGCTTCTAAAACTGCTCCTGCTATACAACGTCCTTTATCTGATATCGTAAATGAATTTTTTACTTCTTTCATTCGAGGGTCTATATCCAATATCTTTAATCCTTTTTCTATTTGTGAACCATTTCTCAATATGCCTCTCAAAACACCATCTAAAGAAGTTTTCACTTCTATTTTATTTCCATTTTTTTCAGTGATATAACATATTATATCTCCTTTTTTAACTACATCTCCTATATTACATATAGTTTCTATTATTCCAACGTTCTCAGAATAAAAAACTCGGTCTTTAGTTATACCCAATATAGCACCTGGTATTCCTGTATTTTTTAAAGCATATCCTTCTCTTATCACTTTTCCTAAATTATGTCCTCTCATAGTTTCAATAACTATATCTGCATCTTTACCTGCACAAAACCCTGGACCCAAAGCTATTGCAAGTGGTGCCATCGCTTTATTTGTTCCAATATTTTTTTTTGCAAGTATACAATCTATAACTGCTACAGGACGTATTTCATCTATATATTTACCTTTTGGGTCTATTATTAGCGCCACTTTTCTTTTATTTAAAGCTTTTTTTATTTCTGTTTTATCTTTGCAATACACACAATAGACACCTTCCACAGAAACTTCCTTTTCATAAATAGCCTCACTAAAAGAAACTTTCCTTCTTATTGCAAGAGGAGTTTCAACTTCTAAAGCAATTATTTTAAAACCACAGTTATGTAACTTGTGTATAACTGCTGTTGCTAAATCTCCAGCTCCTCTAACTATTATAACATTGTTCATATTTTCTCCTACTAATAAAAATTTTAAAGTCTATACTTTATATTATATAATATAATTTTACTTATTTATATAATATCATCTTATTTTATTATCATAATGGTTAAAAATTACTTTTACCTGATATTTTTCAAACAAAAAGAGACATCCATAAAATTTATAAAAGATGTCTCTTTCTAATTACTTATACTTTATTTTTCAGCTATATCATTGTTATCTTCTAAAATAACTGCTGTTCCATAAGCAAGCATTTCTGCTGCTCCTTGTATAACTGAAGCTGAAGACAATCTAAATGCTATTATTGCATTTGCACCTTTAGATTCTGCATCTTCAACCATTCTGCCTATTGCAATTTGTCTTGCTTCTGTAAGCATTTCATTATATCCTGTAAGTTCTCCACCAACAAGATTCTTAAAGCTTGCTCCTATATCTTTTCCAACATGTTTTGCTCTTATTGTACTTCCTCTAACTAATCCTAACACTTCTGCTATTTTTTTTCCTTCTACTTTTTCTGTAGTTACTATTAACATAATATATCAACTCCTTAATATTCCTGTTTAATATATTATATCATGTAAATAGGAATTTTCTTAATAAATCTTTTAATTTGATACTTTATCTAGGAAATCTATATTATAAAATAAGATATTTCGTTAACCAATTATGTTCTTAATCATTTCTATATATAATTTTACTTAGTTAACTCATCATATAAACTTAAATTGTATTCTACATTCAATTTTAAATCCTTAATTTTTTTAATAATCATTTCACTAAAGCTTCCTTTTTCAAACCAGATATTTTGTATGTCTAAAAGTTCTATCTCTTCTAAAATGGCATCCATCTTAGACTGCTTATCTATAATAGCTACAACATCAATATTGTGTGGTACGTCTTTTAGACACTCGTATACATCTATACCTTCAATATTCTTTTTCTCTTCATCTATAGCAACAACTTTGTACATATTCTTTTTAAGTTCATCTAATATTTTATATGCTTTGCTTCCTTCGTCACTATTATTTAATATCACTGCCCAAGAATCACATTTAAGTAAATTCATAAATTCTCCTCCATATAAATCCTACTCTATTTTACAACCGTAGCTAATTAAACTTCAGTCAATTTTTTATACTCATCAATAGTATTTACATTTAAAAATAAATCTTCGTTATCAAAGTATATATAGCTTTTATCTATTTTTTCTATAAGAGTTCTAAGCTTCAAATCATTTTTCCCTATACATAAAGATACTTTATTTATTATACTCTTTTTGTATCCAGAACACAATGGTTGTAACTTTCCATTTGTTACTGAAATTACACTTTTATCATCCATTTCATCAGCTATTTTTTCGACTATTTCATTATTTAGATACGGCATATCACATGCAACTGTAACTATATCATACTTTGCATGTTCAAGAGCAGTATATATTCCTCCTATTGGACCAACATTTTTTATTATATCATTATAAACTTTAATGTTATATTTTGAATATAATTCTTCATTATTAGATACTATTATTACTTCATCAAAATTTTTAAAAACTTCTATTGCAATTTCAATAAAAGGCTTTTCATGTAATTCTAAAAAAGCTTTATCTTTCCCCATTCTAGAGCTTTTCCCTCCTGCTAAAATTACACCTGTTCTCTCTATACAAATCGCCTCCTCTAAAATACTTTTATTTATATATATTTGAAAAATGGCGCTATTGCGCCATTTCAATATTGATTGACTACTCAAAAACCTGAATAATTTTTTCTTTAAATGCATTCATAAGTTTTTCTTTTTCTTCTAAATATTCACTATAACACTCATACTCTCTACAGATACAATTTATAATTTCACTTGATGTAAAATTGATTTTTTCAAGATTATAGTTATATAAAATTTCAACACTATCAACTTCACTTATACTATTAAAAATACAATTATATATATCTTCAATTATAAATTTACTATCTTCTTCAAATTGACATAAGAGTTGTTCTCTATTTTCTTCAAGCAATACATTTTCCTTTATAAACTCTACAAAGTTTTCAAAGTCTTCAGTGTTATTACATGGTTCTATTTCAAACAATATCCTAAAAAATAAGTTCCATGGAAACTCCGTATTTAGTCTACTTCTAAAATGATTTCCTAAATCATTACAGAATTTATCATCAAATGTAGGTTCTCTTTCAAACTCTATTTGGTCATTAAAATCTATATCTTTATTTACAATTTCATTTAATCTTGCAAACTCATCGAGCATAAAATTACCTAAAACTTCATCGCTTATATCTTGTTTATTAAAAGAATAACTTAATATAGTTTCACATGGCTTTTTAAAATCCACAACAAAACCTATACTTTTATTCATCTTTTCTGAAAAAGCATCGTACACTAATTTTGCAAAGAGCTTTTCAATTTCTTTTTTACTTCCTTTCATGTTAAAAGACTTTCCTGAGTGAAAGTTTTTATAAATACTCAAAAGCTGATTATCTATCATAGTAAGATTATTCTTTATAGAGTCCATCATATCCTTTATAAATTTATCAGCAAGTAAATATGTGTTATTTTTATAAATTATTTTATGTTCAATCTCACTCCAAAACACATTTACAAGAGATTTAATTTGAAGTTCAAATTTTACCTCTCTATCTAAATATGCAAAAACTCCATCTATCTTATATATTTCAAATCCATTTTTTTGCTTATTAGGTTGTCTTTCAGACAATTTTAATTTAATATTTTTATTTTCTTTATTATAGTAGTTTATTTTATCATCTGTTTTATTAAAGTATCTTCTTAAAAGCCTATATATCTTATTTTCATCCTCAATAAATCTACACTCAATTCTTAGTCCTATTAAATCAGATACATTATGAATAAGATTACTTGCCTCCCCATATTTTTTTAAATATCTATTTCTAATTATCTTTTCCCGTAAACTTGATTCTGATTTTATTCTAGAGGTTACATTTATATACTCTTGATTTTTTTCATCCAAGATATTTTCAAAGTACTCTTCTATTTCATCTGATATAGTTTCTAATGTTGGAGACATTGTCCTCAACATTTCTATAGACTCTTCAATAAAATCAAATTCTTTTAATCCCATAAATTTTTACACTCCTATGTTTAATAACTGTTAGCTATTTCAGTTCTTTATATTTAACTACATTCTTATTTTAACATTTTTTCCTATTATAAGTAAGTATTCTCCAAAAACCTTCATATATATTTCAAATTAGAATTAAAATATCAGATAAAATTAAAAGATTTCGTAATAATGAAGTTATAAAAATAGTGGATTTTTTTTCCTAATACGAGTATACTATAGATATAAATATTTAACTAATTAGTTAAATATTTATATCTATAGCAAGGAGGATATTATGGTAAAAGTATTTAAAGCATTAAGTGATGAAACTAGAAGAGAAATTTTAAAATTACTTAATGAAAGAGATATGAATGCAGGAGAAATAGCAAGTCATTTTAATATGTCTAAACCAGCAATATCTAAACATTTAGATATTTTAAAAGATGCAGAACTTATTAGCTCAGAAAAAATGGGACAATTTTTGATTTATTCTATTAATTTATCAGTCCTTCAAGAAGTACTTGGAAACTTCTTGGATATTTTTAAAAAGATATAGGAGAGTTGCAACTGTTAAAATTGACAATACTGAAAAAGCAGAGCAACAAGAGTTAGTTGAAGATATGATACAGATAATCACAGTTTTTAGTTGTAGGCTTCAAGGCAAGAGAGGTAATAAAGCCAAGAAGATGATAAAGGAGTTGATAGAAGATGATACTAGCGAAAAAAGTTAGATTGTATCCAAGTCAACTTCAAGAGCAAAAGTTGTGGCAATCAGTAGGTGCTGCTAGATTTATATATAATTGGACACTTGCGAAACAAGAAGAAAATTATAAAAATGGTGGTAAGTTTATTTCAGATAACGAACTAAGAAAAGAAATAACTAAATTAAAGAAATCTGAATTAAGTTGTCTTAAAGAAGTATCTAATAATGTAGCGAAACAATCAGTTAAAGATGCTTGTGATAGTTACAGGAGATTTTTCAAAGGCTTATCAGATAAACCAATATTTAAGAGTAGAAGGAAAAGTAAGAAGTCCTTCTACAATGATAACTGTAAGTTAAAAGTAAAGGAAGGAAAGTTAGTTAATATTGAAAAAGTTGGTTGGATAAGAACTAATGAACAATTACCTACTGGAGTTAAATATAGTAATCCAAGAATAAGTTATGATAACAAGTATTGGTACATTTCAGTAGGTATAGAGCAAGAAGAAATTAAAGAAGAGTTAACAGATGTATCATTAGGAATAGACTTAGGACTAAAAGACTTAGCAATTTGTTCTGATGGTATAGTCTACAAGAACATAAATAAAACTTATGTAGTTAGAAAATTAGATAAGAAACTTCGTAGGTTGCAACGTCAAGTTTCTTGTAAGTATGAAAATAATAAAAAAGGAAAGGAGTATGTCAAAACTAACAATATTATAAAACTTGAAAAGCAAATACAACTAATGCACAGAAGACTTGCAAATATTAGAAATAACTATCTTCATCAAACTACAACGAGTATAGTGAAAGCCAAACCATACAGAGTTGTAATAGAAGATTTATCAGTTTCTAATTTGATGAAAAATAAGCATTTATCAAAAGCTATTACAAAACAAGGCTTCTATGAATTTAGACGACAACTTGAATACAAGTGTAAGTTTAGAGGAATAGAGTTAGTTATAGCAGGTAGATTTTATCCATCATCAAAAACTTGTAGTCAATGTGGTGAGGTTAAGAAAGATTTAAAACTTAAAAATAGATATTATAATTGCAAATGTGGATTATCTATTGATAGAGATTTAAATGCTTCAATTAATCTTTCAAATTATAAATTAGCATAAATCACCAAAAAGATAATGCTAATATGTAGGATGCATTGTATCCGAATTTACGATTGTGGAGTATCACATCAAATGAAAGTAGCTTGTTGTAGTTTGACTTGCAAAATCAGATACGTTGAAACAATAATTAAACATACTTTATAAAGTTTTATAAGGTTTTGGCAACGGTTATTATGGAAAATATAGGTTTAATATTACTTGTAGCATTATTAATTATAAACTATGTAAATGCACCAGAAATTTTAGGTTTTTCAAAAGATAACCCAAAAGTTAAAACTGCAAGAAGGTTACAAATGTTATTTTTAATAGTCGCAGTTGGAAGGTTTATCATTCCTTTACTAGGTATAGATGAGATATTTTCTTATGAAATTAACGACAAAGTATCAGTTATAATAAATGCCATTATAATTATGTATTTTGGTAATTTATTACCTAAGCTACAAATTTATAAGAACATAGATACTAAATATGCTTGGGCCATTGGAGATGAAAAAATATGGAAAAAGGCAAGTAAGATTTTTGCGTATTTATCATTTGTTATAGCTATTGGAATGATTATATTGAGTTTTTACTTTGATTCAGCTACAGTCACAACAGCATGCCAGTTCATATGGTTTGCAATACCTTTATTATATTTATTGCTTCATTATAGAAATAAATTTAGAGCTCATACTCCTAAATAAATAATTATAAATATAATAAAATAAAGCAACTTCTTCTTAAAGGAAGCTATAATTTGTTTTAATATTGAAATGAAACATTTATAAAATAAATTGCCACCAAAAAATTTATGGTGGCAATTTATTAATAATCATATTTTTAGTATTTTATATAATTTCTAAATATATTAAATTAAACTCTCTTAAATTAAAAACCTATATAAATACCTATTGTTAAAAAAACTAAAGATACAGCTGTTAAAATCAACAATATAGGCATTATAAATTTTACCCATTTTGAAAAAGGAACATGAGCTACCGCAAGTGCTCCCATTAGTACTCCAGATGTTGGAGTTATAAAGTTTGTAAGACCTACCCCAAATTGATAAGCAGTTACTATAACTTGAGCTGATATATTAACTAAATCACCAAGAGGAGCAAGAACAGGCACTGTAAGTGAAGCAAGTCCTGAAGATGATGGAATCAAAAATGCCAACGCAGCTTCCAAGAAAAATGATAGATATACAAATATAACCTTTGGAAGTCCACCTAAAAAGCTTGCTGCAGAATTTAATATAGTATCTATTATGAATCCATTTTGAGCAATTATTACAATTCCACGAGCTAAAGCTATTGCAAGAGCAGCTGATGCTAAATCTTTTGCTCCATCTATGAAACTATCAGAAATTTCACTTTGTGACAATCTACCAACTAATCCAGAAAGTACACCTATCGCAGCAAAACACATTGATATTTCTGGGATATACCATCCTTGGCTTAAAACACCCCAAATCATTATCGCCATTCCTATTCCAAATATAGCAAGAACAGATACTTCTTTAAAAGTAAACTCTTTTATTTCAGTTGAAGTATGATTAAGTATTGATTTATTATTTTTATCTATCTCATACACTATTGAGCTTTCAGGGTTTTCTTTAACTTTTTTAGCATAATACATTACAAACGCTATACTGATTAATATATATGCTATAAAAATCACTACTCTATATGCTACTCCTGAACCAGGAGCAAGTTGAGCTAGTGCTTGTGCAATACCAACTGAGAATGGATTTATTGTCGATGCAGCCGCTCCTGCCGCTGCTCCTATAAATACAATCGCAATGGCGGTTAGAGAATCATATCCTAAGGATGTCATAAGTGGAACAAATATCATATAAAATGGTAATGTTTCTTCTGCCATCCCAAATGTAGTACCTCCAAGACCAAATAAAATCATTGATATCGGAATTATAAGTAGTTCTTTTCCTTTAAACTTCGATATAACTGATGCTATTCCTGCTTCTATAGCTCCAGTTCTATTTACAATACCAAAAGCACCTCCAACTATTAAAACAAATCCTACAACTTCTGCTGAATCAATAAAACCTTCTATAGGCGCTTTAAAAACATCTGTAAATCCTTGAGGATTACTTTCTACACTTTGATAAGTCCCTGGTACAACAACCATCCTACCTTCTACATCTTCTCTACTAAATTCACCACTTGGTACTATCCAAGTTAATATTGCCATTAAGACTATTAGCAAGAATATAATTGTAAAAGTGTGTGGTATAATAAATCGTTTCTTCTTACTGTCAATCATTATAATGTCCTCCATACTTTACTAAATTTTGAATCTATATAGGATATTTTTTAATCTCTCTGACTAAAGTTTTCCCTTTTTACAATTTTTTATTAGCAAAGATACAAAATAAAAAAGCTCTCTTTTAGATTTTAAAAGATAGCTTTTTTTATTTTTATTCAATTTAAATACTTTACTTCCTATTTTGCTAATTGAATTTTTTCATTATAATTTGATATTGTTTCTTCAATATTTTTAGATTTCATTATAGTTGACATTACAGCAAAATCATCACAGTATTTTAATGTTTCTTTGACATTAGATGGTAGAATTCCTCCAAGTGCAACTATCTTAATATCAGTAATTTTCTTAGCTTCCTTTAAAAGTTCAATTCCTTTTGGCAATAAATTTTCTTTACACTTAGTTTCATATATATGTGATAATGTTATGTAATCTATTTTTATATTTTGTTTTCTTATTATTTCTTCTAGATACTTTACTTCTTCTACTTTATGTAATGACAATCCCAATATTTTATTTTCATTGAAATTATACCTATTTCCCAGTAAATTCAAAAACAATTTAAATGGAAGATGAATACCTTGACAATCTATCTTTTCAAAAAATTCTATATTACTATTTATTATGAAGTTTACGTTAAAGCCATCATTATTTTCTTTCTTTTTTATACTGTTCTTCAAGCTTTCATCTAATATTTTTTCTTGAAAATTAATGCACTTGATTTTCTTTTTTATCTTTATATATAAATCTTTTAATGCTTCATATTCTAAATCTTTTTCTCTTATTATAATATTTTCTACGCCACTCAATATAGATTCTTTAATAACCTCTAAGTATCGTTCCTCACTACATAAATTTCTATTTGTTATCAAATACATCTAAAATCTTTCCCAATCTTTAAATACATGTTGATAACCAATTGAATTTAGCATTTTCTCTATATCTTCAACAGTACTTTCATCATTTATTTTGAATTGAGCAGTATCATGTTCATCTTGAGAATGACCTCCTACATCTGTAGATACACCTGCACTTAATTTAGTTACCCCTAAAGGTATTATATGACTTCTCATTTCTAAATTTTCTCTAGTAGATATATTTAAAGCTGCATGAGGGTCAAACAGTCTCATACAAACCATAGCTTGAACTAAATCAGTATCGCTTATATCTACTAATTCTTCAAAACAACCTTTGAATGGTCTCATTCTTGGTGTTGAATATGAAAGCTCAATATGAGGATATTTTGTTTTTAGATATTTCCCATGCAATATCGTAAAGAAGGTCTCTTTTCTAAAATCGTTTAATCCTAAAAGCGCTCCTATTGATAGAGTTCTCATACCTGCCTTTGCTCCTCTTTCAGGAGCATCTAATCTAAATTTATAATTTGATTTTGGCCCTTTTAAATGTACTCTTTTATATATTTCCTCATCATAAGTCTCTTGGTATACAGTTAGACCTTCAACACCTTTGTCTACAATATACTTATATTCATCTACTTCCATCGGATATACTTCAATTCCTATAGATGGAAATTTATCTCTTAATATTTCTATAGCTTCACCTATATATTCTACACTTGAATGAAAACTACTTTCACCAGTTAAAACAAGTAGGTGTTTGAAACCTTCTTTTGAAATTTCATTTCCTTCCTCTCTAATTTCATCCATAGTTAGTTTTTTTCTTTTTATTCCACTTTTTATATTGTAACTACAATAAACACATTGATTTACACAGTAATTTGCTATATACATTGGGGTATATAGACAGACTGTCTTTCCAAAATATTGAACACTTAATTTATGTGCTTTTTGTGCCATAGCTTCTAAATATTTTACAGCAGTTTCAGAAAGTAAATTTAATATATCAAAATCCTCAAGTTTGTCTTTTGATAAACTTCTTAAAACATCATTGTCTGTAACATTATTTAAATATCCATCAAAATCAAAATCCCTATATTTTTCTATTACCTCATAAAAACTCATCATCAATCACCACTTTCTATAAATTGCCTAAAAAACCTGTTAAAGGAGAAGATGCGTTTGCAAATTCTGATACACTTCCTGCTTTTGCTATATAAGCTTCTCGTCCACCTTCTACAGCTAACTTAAATGCTCTAGCCATTTGCACCGGGTCACCTGCTGAAGCTATAGCAGTATTAACAAGTACTGCATCAGCTCCCATTTCCATAGCTTCCATAGCTTGAGACGGTTTACCAATACCTGCATCAACTATTATTGGTATATCTAATTCATCTATCATTATTTTTATCATTTCTTTCATTTGAAGACCTCTATTTGAACCAATTGGAGCACCAAGAGGCATAACCGCTGCTGCTTTAGCTTCTATAAGTCTTCTTCCAGCATAAAGGTCTGGTGTCATATATGGAAGTACTATAAATCCCTCATCAGCAAGTATTTTTGTAGCTTTTATAGTTTCTTCATTATCAGGAAGTAAGTATCTAGTATCTGATATTACTTCTATTTTTATAAAGTCTCCACAACCCATTTTTCTAGATATTCTAGCTATTCTTACAGCTTCTTCTGCATTAGTAGCTCCTGATGTATTTGGAAGTATAGTCATTTCTTTTGGAATATATGTTAAGATATTTTCTTGTTTATTATCTAAATCTACTCTTCTAAGTGCCATTGTTATTATTTCGCTTCCACTTTCTTTGATTACTTTAGGCAATATATCATTTGAGCCATATTTACCTGTTCCAACCAATAATCTACTATTAAATTCATGTCCTCCAAGTACTAATTTATCCATTTTCTTTCCTCCCAGTCTTAACTTTTTCAATTTTCAATCTTTTTATTTTGTGACTCACGCATTTACATATCTATAAGTATTTGTGTTGCCAAATTTGCCATATGATTTGCGCAAATAGCTACTCTTGGTGCCATAAGTCCTTCTCCAAATTTAGCTTCATTTACAAAATCTCCACATATATAAAATCTATCTCTTATTTTCTTAGTAGTTATTATATTTGAGTCATAATAACCTGCCATACCTGATGATGCTATCAAATATTTATCTTTCAAGTTTAGTAAGGTATAATTACAAACTTGTGCTTTACATGAAGCATCATCGAAAGCTTCAATTATCAAATCTGCCTCTTTAAGTACATCCATATCGTATTTATTTAAAAAAACATTTTGCGTTTTTAATTTTACAAATGGATTAATTTTTGTTATATTTTCAACCATAGCATCTGTTTTTAGTTTTCCTATATCGTCTATAAAGTATTGCTGTCTATTTAAGTTAGATGGCTCTACAACATCATAATCTATAAGTAGAAGTTCTCCAACTCCAATTCGAGCTAAAGAGATAGCTATATTGGATCCAAGTCCACCTAGTCCCAATATAGCAACTCTTCCTTTTTTTAATTTATTATGCACATTTGGAGTATGCCTAGCTATCAACAAGCTTTCTAGCTCATCAAAAGAAGGCTTAACCCCTTTTTGTATAAGTGTTAATTTATCATTTTCAGAAAGTGGAATGTCAGCTTTAATTGGATATCCATTCAACACCAATACATCACATTTGTGATTATAATTATCTCTAACTTTATAGGCAGTTGTATTTTCTTCAACATCTGTTAATATTTCATTTACAAAGATTTTTATTTTAACCACCTCCAATAAAGCCAATAAGTTCTACAACATCTTCATCCTTTAATATATATGTATTGTAATTAGATTCTTCAACTATTTCTAGATTTATCTCAACTACAACTCTATCACTCTTTAAGTTATATTTATTCAACAAATCTATAACAGTTAAATTTTCTTTGAATTCAATATTCTTGCCATTAACCTTCACTAACTCACCTCCTCCTTTTGACTTTATTCAACCAATCTTCAGTACAAATTATATTAAATTAAGTTCCTCATTGTTTAATATTTTCTTAACTGTTCTCATTGAACACATTTTTCCACACATAGTACAACTATCTTCATGAGTAGGAGTTGACTCATCTCTATATCTTTTAGCCTTTTCAGGGTCTATTGCAAGTCTAAACATTTCACACCAGTCTAAATCTGCTCTAGCTTTACTCATTTTGTTATCCCACTCACGAGCTCCTTTAACATTCTTAGCTATATCTCCTGCATGAGCTGCTATTTTAGCAGCTATTATCCCTTCTTTCATATCATCTAAATTAGGTAATCTTAAGTGTTCTGCTGGAGTTACGTAGCATAAAAAATCTACTCCTTTAGCACATGCTAATGCTCCTCCTATTGCACTAGTTATATGGTCATAACCTGGTGCTATATCCGTAACCAATGGTCCAAGAACATAAAAAGGCGCTCCATGACATAGTCTTTTTTCTAACACTACATTTGCTTCTATTTCATCAATAGCCATATGACCAGGGCCTTCTATCATGACTTGTACATTTCTTTCCCATGCTCTTTTAGTAAGCTCTCCTAATACAACAAGTTCTTGAATCTGAACACCATCTGTAGAATCTTTTATACAACCAGGTCTGCAAGCATCTCCTAAACTTAATGTGACATCATATTCTTCACATATATCTAAAATCTTATCAAAATTAGTATAAATAGGATTTTCTTTATTATTTAACTCCATCCAAGCAAATAATAATGAACCTCCTCGAGATACTATATGAGTCAATCTTTCATGATTTTTTATCTTTTGGCAAACACTTCTAGTAAGACCAGCATGTATAGTAATAAAATCAACTCCGTCAATAGCATGTTGTCTTATTACATTTAAAAATTCTTCTTCTGTTATATCCTTTAGTTCTTTTTCTAAATACCCTACTGCATCATACATAGGAACCGAACCTATCATTGCAGGTGACATTTCAACAACTTTTTCTCTAAATTCTCTAGTTTTTCCATAGTTACTTAAATCCATTATTGCTTCAGCTTTCATGTCTATTGCCACTTTAACTTTTTCAAGTTCATTTTCTATATTCTTACAATCTCTTGAAATTCCTAGGTTTACATTTATCTTTGTCCTTAAATTTTTACCTACACCTTCTGCACTTAAGGATTTATGATTTTTGTTAGCAGGTATAACAACTTGTCCCTTTGCTATTAATTCTCTTAATTCATTTACATCTACTTGTTCCTTTTGAGAAACGATTTCCATTTCTTTAGTTATTATGCCTTTTCTAGCAGCATCCATTTGCGTTGTATAATTCATATTACATTCCTCCAAGATTAAAGTTATAGTTTTTAACAATAAAAAAAGTGCTTTTCCTTGTTTTGGAAAGCACTCTTATAATCATATATACACTTAGACAAATTTCTCACTATACAGAATAATTTATCTATTTATATAACAAAATTATATTACAAAGCTTCCCTTCGCAAGCATTATCTTGATCAGGTTATTAGGGTTTGTAAGTTACGGCTTTATCTCTCAGCTAGCCAATTCTAGCGCCCCTAGCTCTAAATTTTTATCATTTTTACAAATTCAGTATAACACAGCAAAAATATTAGTTCAACACAATAATACAAATTTTATATTTTAATCCACCTAACTTTACTCTAATGATACACCTTTTTTCGAATTTTCAAGATAAGTTTTAAGTATTACAGCCCTTATATTTTCATACTTTATTGAATCTGGAAGTTTTCTTTTTATGTTATTTAAATTTTCATAACCTATTTTTTCACACACTTCTAAAATCATTTTCTTTTCATCTTCAGTATAAAAACTTTCTAAATCCAATGTAAATGACATACTCTGCCCATCTTTCACATAATCATATACATATCCAATAACTGTAGATAAGGATACTTCTATTTCTTGGCTAACACTTTGTATGTCCTTCCCTTGATTTAGTAAATCTAATGCTATTTCATTGTTTTTTCTGCTTTCTCCATCTAGTATCAATTTTCTTTTTTTCTTTTTCTCCCAATTAACATCAATACTATTTTCTTTTACATAATGTTTAACTTCATCTAAAATACTAGCCCCATACTTTTCAATTTTTACTTCACCTATACCTGAAATATCCTTTAATTGTTCTTTATCAATGGGATATCTTCCACTTATTTCTTTCAAAGCTTTATTAGTTAAAATCATGTATGGAAGTAATTTTTCTTTTTTAGCATATTCTTCTCGAATATTTATTAGCCTTTCATATAAAGCTTTATCTGTATTAACTTCAAGAAATTCACTATTATCATTCGTTAAATCGATATTTTTTTCTTTATCTTTTTTATTTATATTATTTTTTTCGACATATTCTTTGATTAGTGTTTCAAAATCTTCACCATATTTTTGATATTTAATTTCTCCTACTCCAGATATATTTAGCATTTCTTCTTTATTGACTGGATAACTACTAGACATAGCTCTAAGTGTTCCATCTCCAAAAACCATATATGGAGCTATTTTTTCTTCACTTGCAATTAAGTGTCTTAACTCTCTTAAAGCATTATATAATTCATCTTCTACTTCTAGGGATTTTGTCATTACAATTTCCTTAAATTCTACCTTTGCCTCACCCTTCAAAACTTTCATAGACATATCATTTAATCTTATAGTTGGGTAACTTCCTCTGTTTCCGCTACCTAAAGTTTCGACTAAATCTAAAAACCCATGAGAAACTAATGTATTTATAAAATTCTTCAAGTCTTCACTTGAATAATCTCTCATAATATTATATGTAGACAAAGTATCTAAACCAAGTTGTAAAATTTTTTTGTTTTTAGACCCTCTAAGTACATCTACAATAGTAGTAACACCATAGCTTCTTTTCATTCTAGCTACACATGAAATAACTTTTTGAGCATCTATGGTTTTATCTACTATTTCCCCCTCCACTAGACAATTACTACAGTTATTACAATTTTCTACATGATTTTCCCCAAAATAATTTAATATTGTCTTTCTATAACAAGAATTACTATAGACTAAATCAATCATATTCTGAAGTTTTTTATGTTGAAATAATTTTCTTTCAGGATTTTCAACACCAATATCTATTAAATATTTTTGTATATGTACATCTCCTGGAGAAAATAAAAGTATACATTCACTTTTTTCTCCATCCCTACCAGCTCTCCCTATTTCTTGGTAGTAATTTTCCACACTTTGAGGCATATTATAGTGTATAACCCATCTTATATTGGGCTTATCAATACCCATTCCAAATGCATTTGTTGCTATCATTATATCTATATTATCATTTATAAAATCTTCTTGATTCTTATTTCTTTCATTTTTAGATAAACCTGCATGGTATTTTGATACAGATATATTTCTCTTTGCTAAGCCATTATAGATATTTTCAACTTCTTTTCTAGTAGCTGTATATATAATTCCAGACTCATTTTTATGATTTTGAATATAATCTAAAATATATTTATTTTTACTAGATGATTTTACTATATTTATTGCTAGGTTTTCTCTATCAAACCCTGTTATGTAACAATCTGGACTCTCTAAACACAATAAATTTATTATATCAGCTCTTACCTCTTCTGATGCAGTAGCTGTAAAAGCTGTGACTATGGGTCTTTTAGACAAACTATTGATAAACGTAGAAATCCTTCTATAGCTCAGTCTAAAATCATGTCCCCATTGAGATACACAATGTGCTTCATCTATTGCAATTTGGCTTATGTCATTATCATTTATTAGTTCAAGAAATTCTTGAGTATCTAATCTTTCTGGAGCAATATAAAGTATTTTATAAGTATTTTTTCTAATATTACTTAATATTTCATTAAATTCTTTGTTTCCCAATGAACTATTTATAAAAGCAGCATCGATTCCCATGGCTTTTAAAGCGTCTACTTGGTCTTTCATAAGAGATATAAGTGGTGAAATCACTACTGTCATTCCATCTAATATCAATGCTGGAAGTTGATAACATATAGATTTTCCTCCTCCAGTTGGCATTATAGCTAATACATCTTTTTTATTCAAAATAGAATTTATTATGGACTCTTGGCCTTTTCTAAAACTTGTATATCCATAGTATTTTGATAATATTTCTAAAGGTTTTTTGTTCATATATTTCTCTCCCAATTCAAATTAATTAAACTTCTTTTCTGATTATGTTCAAATTTTTATTTTTATATTCACAATCGCATTATTCCAAAGTTTCTAGCTGTTATATATTATATATTAACATATATTTTTTAAAAAATAGTTTGCAAAGTAAAATAATTTATGATACATTCTAAATATAAATTTAATACTTAATCTTCGGGGTAGGGTGAAATTCCCAATCGGCGGTATAGCCCGCGAGCTGAGTTAGAACTTGGTTGATTTGGTTAAATTCCAAAGCCGACAGTAAAGTCTGGATGGAAGAAGATATATGCTAAATAAGTGTTTTTGTAGAGCAGTTTTGCTATACATTTATGCAATATTTATTGTAGATTATTCTAGACCCTGAGTTAATTCTCAGGGTTTTTTGTTTGAAAATTATCTAAGTTTAAATAGGAGGTGTAAATATTGTGAAATTTATAAGTCAAAAAGAAAAAGATATTTATTATATGAAAAAAGCTATTGAATTGGCCAAAAATGGAGAAGGTTTTGTAAATCCAAATCCATTAGTGGGATGTGTAATTGTTAAGGATAACGACATAATAGGTAAAGGATATCATGAGAAATTTGGCTCTAATCACGCTGAAATAAATGCTATAAATAGTGCTAATCAAAGTTTAAAAGACACTACTCTTTATGTAAATTTAGAACCATGTTCTCATTATGGCAAAACACCTCCTTGTGTAGATAAAATTATTCAAAATAAGATTAAGAGAGTCGTAATATCTACATTAGACCCAAATCCAATCGTTTGTGGTAATGGAGTAAAAAAACTAAGGGACAATAACATTGATGTTACTGTAGGTGTATTAGAAAAAGAAGCAAAACAATTAAATGAAATATTTTTTTACTACATAAAAACAAAAAAACCTCTTTGTATTGTAAAATCAGCAATAAGTTTAGATGGCAAGATTGCCACAAAATCGCTAGAATCAAAATGGATATCTAATGAATCATCAAGATATCTAAGTCATAAGTATAGAAATAAATATCAAGGTATAATGGTTGGGATAAATACAGTTTTAAATGATAATCCGCTACTAACTTGCAGACTTAACCAGGAAAATGTATCTCACCCTGTAAGAATAATAATAGACACAAATTTAAAATTGCCAGTTGATAGCAAATTAGTTAAAGATAAAAACAGTAAAACTATAGTTTTTACATGTTGTGAAGATAGTGAAAAATCATCAGTTCTAATAAAAAATAATATTGACGTAGTACTTTCTCCTAAAAAAAATAATATGGTAGATTTAGAATTTGTAATGTATAAATTAGGCGAATTAAAAATTGATTCTGTTTTAGTTGAAGGTGGTGCTACACTTAATGACAGTCTATTTAGAAACAATTTAGTTGATAAAGTCAAATTATTTTTATCACCTAAAATTATAGGTGGAAAAGATGCTCCTACTTTCGTTTCTGGAGAGGGAATAAATTACTTATCAGATGCTATACAATTAGAAATTAAGAATGTAACTTTAATAGATGGAGATATTTTGGTGGAGTCTGATGTTTTAAATTAAATTTATAAATATACATGTCTAGGAGGTCAAAATGTTTACTGGCATAGTAGAAGAAGTTGGAATACTTAGAAAAATCACAGCTAATGGCAAAAGTGGAAAAGTCACCATACAATCAAATAAAATACTAGATGGCACAAATCTTGGAGATAGTATTGCTGTAAATGGAGTTTGCTTAACTGTTTCAAGTTTAGGTAAAAATGAATTTACTGCTGATGTCATGATGGAAACAGTTCGTTCCACAAATTTAAGTTCATTAAATCCAAATGATAAAGTAAATCTCGAAAGAGCTATGAGTCTTTCTTCTAGATTTGGTGGACACATAGTAACAGGTCATGTTGATAGTAAAGGTACTATTTGTAAATTTGAAAAAGATGAAAATGCAGTTTTAATAAGCATACAATCATCCAAAGAACTTTTATCAACAATAATACACAAAGGCTCTGTGGCTATTGATGGTGTAAGCCTAACTATAGCTTATCTAGATGATGAAATATTTAAGGTTTCTGTTATACCTCATACTAAATTTAACACTACTCTCTTAACTAAGAATGTTGGAGATTTTGTCAATTTAGAAAGTGATGTAATTGGAAAGTATGTTAATAATTTTCTTGTAAAAAACTACAAGGAATTAAATTCTAATAGTAATAACTATAAATCAAATATAGATAAAGAATTTTTATTTAAAAATGGTTTTTAAAAATAATAAAGGAGTGAATTACATGTTTAATACTATTGAAGAAGCTATTAATGATATCAAAAATGGAAAAATGGTAATCGTAGTTGATGATGAAAGTAGAGAAAATGAAGGAGATTTATTGATGGCAGCTGAAATGGCTACAGCTGAGACAATAAACTTTATGGCTACATATGGTAGAGGACTTATTTGTCTACCTGCTACTGAAGAAAAATTTAAAAGTTTAAATATACCTCTTATGGTTAAAGAAAATACAGACACATTTCAAACGGCATTTACTGTCACTATAGATGGCATAGACACTTTAACAGGTATATCTGCATATGAGAGAGCTGAGACTGTCAAACTATTCTGTAATGAAAGTTCCACAAGTAAAGATTTTAAAACGCCTGGACATGTATTCCCATTAATCGCAAAAACTGGAGGTGTCCTAGTTAGAGATGGTCATACAGAAGCTTCTGTAGACCTTGCTAGACTTGCAGGATTTAAAGAAATTGGTCTTATCTGCGAAATAATGAAAGATGATGGTACAATGGCAAGAGTTGATGATTTAATGATATTTAAAGAAAAACATAATTTAAAAATAATTACTATAAAAGACTTGATAGAATATCGTAAAAGAAATGAAACCACTATAGAAAAAATTTCTAGTGCTTTTCTTCCAACAAAATATGGAAATTTTGAAATCATAGGATATAAAGATATTTATTCAAATGAAGAACACATTGCACTTACTTACGGAAATGTAAATGAAGAAAATACACTAGTTAGACTTCATTCTGAATGTTTAACAGGTGATGTATTTCATTCTTTAAAATGTGATTGTGGCCTACAATTAGAAACTTCTATGAAAAAAATTGTAGAAAATGGGAGTGGTGTTTTAATTTATATGAAACAGGAAGGTAGAGGTATTGGCCTTTTAAATAAAATTAAAGCTTATAAGCTTCAAGAAGAAGGTTATGATACTGTTGAAGCAAATTTAATGCTTGGATTTGAAGAAGATATGAGGGATTTTTATATAGCTGCTCAGATATTAAAAAACTTACATATAAAAAGTATAAATCTTTTAAGTAATAACCCTGACAAAATAAACCAGTTAGAAAAATATGGAATAAAGATTGAACATAGAGTTCCTATTAATGAAGAAATCAATGATTTTAATAAATTATATCTAAAAACTAAGAAGGATAAAATGGGACATCTATTAGATATTATATAGCTAATGGTATTTAATTTTTATTCTACTAAGTAATTTTTATTACAATAATATGTATACATACTAAAAATATAAATTTATAACCTAAATAAAATTGGAGGAAATAAAAATGATATATGAAGGAAAACTTATTGGAAAAGACTTAAAAATAGGTATAATAAACTCTCGTTTTAATGAATTTATAACATCAAAACTTTTATCTGGTGCTCAAGATTGCCTTTTAAGACATGATGTTACTCAGGAAAATATAGAAGTAGTTTGGGTACCTGGAGCTTTTGAGATTCCTCTTGTTGCTCAAAAAATGTCTAAGAATGGTAAGTATGATGCTATAATATGTTTAGGATGTGTTATAAGAGGTGCTACTTCTCATTATGATTATGTATGTAGTGAAGTATCTAAAGGCATTGCAAAAGTATCTTTGGATAATGAATTACCTGTTATATTTGGAATAGTAACAACAGAAAATATTGAACAAGCTATTGAAAGAGCTGGCACAAAAGCCGGAAATAAAGGATATGATTGTGCTATGAATGCACTAGAAATGGCAAACCTATTTAAGGTTCTAGATTAAATACTATTATTGATTAAATAGTGGAAATTAACATAGAGACTATAAAATACTATTAAGTACCAAGATGGCAAAGCATATTTGTCTTTTGGTACTTAATAATTTTAAACATGATTATATATGAAACTGCAATAACTCTATTAGTAAAGGATATTGAAACATAGTTTTCTACATAGTTACTTAAAAGAATATTTTGTTTAGAAAAAATTAGTTTTCTACATCCTAATTGAGTGAAAAACTCTTGTAATATTCTTATGTATATACTTAATGCGTCATCTGAGATTAATACATACAAAGTTGCTTTCTTAATAGAAACTTTGGTTTGTACATTTCTAATATAGTTTTCAACATCACCTTCAAATAGATAGTGATAAAATGGTACATTTGGTATAGGCTGTATTGAAAAGGATATTCTCTCCTTTAAATCATTATCTTTATGATAAAACATAAAACAGTCACGGCATACTACAACAATATACTCATTCTTACTGAACAATTTATCTCCCTCTCCCCTAAAATATAAGTTAATAATTATAAATACTTTTAAAAGCCTAAAATAACTACAAATATAACTCTAAATATAAAATACCATAAATTCGCATATATTACTATCAAAGCTATCGTTTTTATTTATAGCATATATTAATGTTATATTAATTATCTATTTTATTATTTTCTCGATTAATTATACAATATAATTAAGTAAGCAATAATAAACTATAAATGAACACCATAATTTAATGGTTGTTTATTGAATATTTATGGGGGACTGAATTATGAAAACAAGTTCAATACAAAATTTAACACTAGAAAAACGTAACCTTATAAAAAAATATTCTCTTACTTTGAATGAAGATTTAATTTGGGAATTTAAACACGATAAATACCACACTATAAAATACTTCACACACAAGTTTGCAGTTAAAGAATCTGTGCTTGCTCTTTTATTCAACATACATAGATTATGTTATGCTAAAATAAAATACTTTGAATCAAATTTTTCAAAATATGAACCTTATAAATACAGTTATCAAGAAGGATTTGTTAAATGTGAAATATATGATATGAGTTTTATGTTGCATAAATATAGCAATATGATGATAGACTTAAGAAATTTACAAGAAATCAAAAATATAGAAGAGTTTAGATTATTTTGTGATTACTTAGAAAGCTTTGAAGATAACTTACAAGATTTGATTGTGTAGTATTTAAAAATATAAGTTTTAATATAGGATTTATAATAATTAAATTGTATTTAAATACTAAAAACTTTTAATAAAATATAAAGTACTTGAGATAAAAAAATATTACTGGAATTAAAAATTCCAGTAATATAAGTTAACTAAAATACTATATTCATATAAATTAAATACACTCTAATATATCAAAATTACTTTATAATTTTTATAATACTTTTTATCCTAAACGTTCATCAGATAATTCATTGTGCCACTCTGATACATTTTCTAATCCTTCTATTTCATCTGCAATAAATACAGGATCTTTTATTCCAGATTTTTTTTGACTTGTATAATCTTTTAAAGCAATAAATGCGTACTTACCTAAAAGAGTTATTGCTATTAAGTTTATTATAGCCATCAGTGCCATAAATAAATCTGCTAAATTCCAAACTACCTCTACTTGAGTAAGAGAACCAAATAAAACCATACCTACAACAAAAACTCTAAATACATTAAGTTTAGTTTTACTTCCACTCATAAACTCCATATTTGATTCTCCATAGTAATAATTTCCTACTATAGAACTAAATGCAAATAAGAATATACAAACTGCTATAAAAATATTTCCTATTGGTCCTATATGGTGAGTTAAAGCTTCTTGAGCTAATTCAATTCCTGTTGCTCCACTACTAGCATAATCTGAATATAATAATACCATGAATGCTGTACAACTACATATAATTATAGTATCTGTAAAAACACCTAGAGATTGGATTAAACCTTGTTTTACAGGATGAGTTACATGTGCTGTTGCAGCAGCATTAGGCGCACTACCCATACCTGCTTCATTAGAAAATAAGCCTCTTTTTACTCCAGTCATTACAACTCCCATAAACGTACCAATTGCCATTCCTCTAAAATCAAATGCGCTTTCTACTATTAATGATATAATTCCTGGTATTTCTGTTATATTCATTACAACTATAGCTAAAGCAACTAATATGTATAATCCTGCAAATACAGGAACTATTATTTCTGAAACTTTTGCTATTCTATGAACACCACCAAAAATAACTATTGCTGTTAAAATTCCAAGACCTATTCCCATAGCCATTTTACTTATACCAAATGCATTATTAAATGCCAATGAAACAGTATTTGCTTGAACTGCATTAAATACAAATCCATAACAGATAGTTATAAGTATTGAAAATAAAACACCCATCCATCTTTTATTTAAACCTTGTTCCATATAATAAGCTGGTCCACCTCTAAAAGCTGGTCCATTCTTAACTTTATAAATTTGAGCTAATGTACTCTCCACAAAACTTGAAGCAGAACCAATTAATGCTATAAGCCACATCCAAAATACAGCACCAGGACCTCCTGCTACTACTGCAATTGCTATTCCTGCTATATTTCCAGTACCAACTCTTGAAGATGTACTTATACAAAAGGCTTGAAATGAAGATATTTTTCCTTCTTTTTTTGCATTTTTATTTGCTGCACCATCACCTAAAAGCCTAAACATTTCTATAAAATATCTGAATTGTACAAAATTTGTTTTAATAGTAAAGTAAATACCAATTACAACTAACATTATAATTAGAATATAAGACCATAAGTAATTGTTTACAAATACTACCGCATTGTTAATGCCCGTTAAAATACCATTTAAAAAATCCATTTTATTAATTACCCCCTGTTAATATTGTTTTCTCAATAAATCTTAAAATCAAAAAAATGCATAATTCCTTGTGAAAAATTCATTAATTTAATTATAATATTTATAAATTTAAATTACAAGGTTTAAAATGAATAATTTGTTTGATAAATTGCAGTTTTATCTTTAAATTCAACTTTATTCTATTAATTTTATAATTTAGATATAATTAATATTTTATATTGCTTATCAAATACAATAAATTATAATTTTGGAGTATATTTTTTCGTTTGTCGTTTAATATTATAAGTAATGATATGATTTTAAAATTTATTTAAATAACAAAAATTTTCTTTAAATTCTGTTAATTTTTCGAAAACTTTGTTAAATAATATACTTTTATACATCCATTGAAAAAACTAGAAAAAAGTAATACTATATATAGTACTAGCATTAGACACAAAAGAATACAAATGGAGGTACTTATATTATGGAATTTCAACAAATAATAGCTATATGTATATTTTTAATAGTTATGGCAGCTATTATTACAGAAAAGGTAAACAGATCTGTAGCAGCTGTTGGTGGTGCACTATTAATGATAATCTTCAATATACTTACACTTGATGAAGGATTAAGCCATATAGACTTCAATACTATTGGAGTATTAGTTGGTATGATGCTATTTGTTGCTGTTGTTAAAAACTCAGGGCTATTTGAATATATAGCTATTTGGACTGCAAAAAAAGCTAAAGGTGATCCATGGAGAATAATGATTTGTTTTGCTATTATAACAGCCATTTTATCTGCTGTATTAGATAATGTTACTACTGTTTTACTTATAGGGCCAATGACTATAGTTATTACACAAATTTTGGGACTTAATCCAGTTCCATTTTTAATAACACAAATTTTAGCTTCAAATATCGGAGGTACATCTACTCTTATAGGTGACCCTCCAAATATTATGATTGGTAGTGCTGCCAATCTTAGTTTCATGGATTTTGTGATAAATTTAGGACCTGCTGTTATAGTAATACTTATTATAACAATAATATGTTTTAAATTTATTTATGGAAAAGAACTTGTTGTGGATGATAAAGCCAAAGAAGTAATATTAAAACTTGATGAAAAAAAATCTATTAAAGATAAACCCTTACTTATAAAAAGTCTTCTTTTAATAGCATTTATACTCTTTGGTTTTATGTTTCATAGCACAATCCATATAGATTCTTCTGTTGTAGCATTAACTGGTGCATCTATAATGCTTCTTATAGGAAAGCAAGATGTAGATGAAATTATGGCAGGTATTGAATGGTCTACAATCTTATTCTTTATGGGATTATTTGTAGTAGTTGGTGGATTAGTAGAAGTGGGTATAATAAATAAATTAGCTCAAGCATTGATTGGACTTACAGAGGGCCATATTGTATTTACGATGTTATTAATATTATGGTTATCAGCAATAGTTTCTTCATTCTTAGATAATATTCCTTTTGTTGCAACATTAATTCCACTTATTTTGACTATGCAGGCTGAAGGAATTGATGTAATGCCACTATGGTGGGCAACATCTCTTGGAGCTTGTCTTGGAGGTAATGGGACACTTATTGGAGCCTCTGCCAATGTTGTACTAGCAGGTATAGGTAATAAACATGGTCATCCTATATCTTTTAAAGAGTATTTTAAGATAGGTTTTCCACTTATGATTATATCTATTATTATATCTACGGTTTATTTAATTATAAAATTTTAGAAAATATAGTATAATAGTATTAAAGGGGATGTGTATATATGAATATTAATACTGTTCAAGGAGATTCAATTGAAGTTCTTTTAAGACAACTTGGAGCTACAAAAATATCAAAAGTAAGTAGTACATTATATTTTATCAAGTTTGATTTAGGAGACAACTGGAAAATATCTTATACTTATAATATTAATGCTAAAGATCAATATTTTTTACAAAGAATTGAACCATATCCTATTGGTAGAGGTCTGTTTAATGATGAATATGAAATAATATCATTTATATCAAAGGATTTAAACAAATTTCTAAATGCTAAAAATAGTAGTAACTTTAAAACGTTTGTTGAAGTTACTAGAAAAGTCAATTCTATTATTGATAATGTAGAAGAATTATTTTTAAACTATAATGTAGATGGAGATGATTTAAAAACACTCAATAAAGAACTTAACGATATATTAAATGATATTAACTATATAGAAAAGCATACAAAGAAAATCTAAAGTAAGATACTTATAAATTTAAGATTATATAAAAAACTTTGTACAACTTCAAAATTTAATACTAAAGATAAAAAATCTTATTTGTTAAAATGATAAAATAGCTGATGAAGCATATGCTTCATCAGCTATCTTGTTTTTAATGATGTCCACATCCATCATGTGAACAAGTATGATTTGATGGAAATTCTACTAATTTCCCATCTTTAAGTAAGTCCAAATTACCACTGATAGTATCAGCTTCAGCTCTATAAACTTTTATTCCCATACTATTTAATTTAACTATGGCACCTTGCCCTATTCCTCCAACTACTACTGCATCTACAATTGTACCTGATAATGCTTTTATTGGTTGACACTTTCCATGTTCATGACCTAAATCTCCATTGTCTAAAGATTTAACTTCTCCACTTTCTAAATCACACACAACAAAGATTGGTGCAGAACCAAAATGACCATATGGTTTACTATCTAATCCTTTATTTTCTTCTACTGGTATACATACTTTCATTATTATTTCTCCCTTCTCTTACAACATTTTTTCATAGATTTACATTCTTTACTGCATCCTAGATGTATTGTATTTACATCAAATACATCTATAAAGCTTTCACTAGAATTACTTAACATAGAATTTATAAAATCCATACATATGTTAAACACTTCTTTGTTAATATGATATAAGACATAGTATCCTTCTTTATATCCTGTTATTATGCCAACTTCTTTTAATATTTTTATATGTTGTGAAACAGCAGAATCCGAAATTCCTAAATATTTAGAAATTCCTTTTTGGCAGATATTTCTTTTAGATACTAATATAAGTATGTTAAGTCTAGTTTCATCACTCAATGCTTTAAATATTTTAACCAAATTTTCCATAAATACCTCTTTTTGATTAAGTAATTACTTAATTAAATTATAGTACTCTTAATTAGATTTTTCAACTATTATTTTGAAATTTTGGAACTTATTATAAATAATTCTAATTATTTCTATATATATTTCAATTGTTAGTTTAAATCTATCAAAATAAACACACCTAGAGATACATTTCTAAGATATCTCGAAAGGAAATAATAATATACAAATAAAAAACTATCTAAAATAATATAATTATTTTAGACAGTTTTTTATTTGTATATTTAAAAATTTACTTACTAGTTATATTAAGCTCTTTTTAATTTATCCAGATAATAAACAGCATTTAATGCTGCTATTTGTCCTTGCCCAGCTGCTTTGATATAAGAATATGGTTTACCTACACAGTCTCCTGCAGCAAAACACCCTTCTATATTAGTTTTCATATTATTATCAACCTTGATATGGATACCATCAATTTCTATTCCAGGAATCAATGTACTTGGAGCTGTACTATCTTTTATAACGAATACTCCATCAACTTCAATATGATTTTCTTTAAAAGATATCTTATTTACAAGTTTATCTCCATCTATTTGCACTGGTCTATCGTGTATAATCTCAATAGAATCATCTAAATTATCTGAACTTCTCATAAGGTTTTCCTTTTTATACATAGGTATAAAATAAGTTTTTGAAGTAAGTTCACTTAAAAAATTTGCCTCTTCTTTAGATTCTTCATTATATCCTATGACTGCTACTTTTTTATTTCTATAAAGTGGTGCATCGCATGTAGCACAATACCCTACTCCTCTTCCTAGAAATTCTTCTTCACCTTTTATTGGTCTAGTATATTCTACACCAGTCGCAAGGATTACAGTAGTAGCTTCATACATATCATTTCCAGACATTATTGCAAAGTATTCTCCCATAGCATAAATATTATTTATTCTTTTATTTTCAATTGAAATATCCATGTTATCTATATGCGATTTAAATTTGTCTTTTAATTCATCTCCACTTATATCATAAAAACCTAAATAATTATCTATTGAAGGAGCTTTAACAAGCTTATTACTTAAATTATCATTACCAAACATAATCATTGTTTTATTTCTTATTTTTGCATTTATAGCAGCAGATAATCCTGCTGGACCACTACCTATTATAGCTATGTCATATCTCATAATATTCACCCATTTTTTATAAATATGATTTTACTTTCATTTCAATTTTGTTCTTAGGCATAAATCCAATTAGAGTTTCAACTGGCTCTCCATCTTTAAATATAATCATAGTTGGTACTGTAGATACACTAAATTGTTGAGCTATTTCTAAGCTTTCATCTATATCAACTTTTACAAATCTAGCTTTGTCTTTCATCTCTTCGCCTAATTCTGCAAATACAGGTCCTAACATATTACAAGGTCCACACCAAGTTGCAAAGAAATCTACTACAACTACTCCTTTACTACCTTCAACACTACTTCTAAATTCAGATGTATTTATAACTTTTGCCATTTTTTTAATCCTCCTAAAAATTTATTATCCTTATAATTATACTATGAAATTTATAAATATAATTTTACTTTTATAAATTCTTTTATATTTTATTTTATACTAATTAGTATACCCATTCTTTATTTGTAAAAACAGATTTTTTATATTTTTATTATTTTAGTTTTTTTGGTATTGATATTTCAAATGTAGTTCCAATGCCTATATCAGAAGTTACATCTATTTCAATAGACAAATTCAAGCTAATCATATGCGCTATTGAAAGACCTATTCCAGAACCTTCTAAATCTTTGTTTCTCACATTTTCACTTCTAAAAAATCTGTCAAATATAAAAGGTATTTCTTCTTTTTTTATACCTATACCAGTATCTCTTATAATTAGTGTTACTTCATCTTCCACATCTTCTTTTAATTCTAATACTATCTCATCACCTAGTTTAGTATATTTAAAAGCATTATCAATAAAAATTAATATAAGTTGTCTCAATTTATTTTTATCTGTTATTATAACTTTATTCTTTAATTCAGAGTGAAATGTAAATTTTTTTTCTTGAAACTCAGCAATATCCACATAATCCTCTGATATTTCTTCTAGTAATTTTTCTAAATCAATTTCCTCCAGATTAACTTTAACAATAGAATCTTCCTTAGTAAGAGATAGTAAATCTGTTATCATCTTTTTAAGTCTTCTAGTTTCTTTCATTGCAGTAGCTATTGTTTCAACTTCATCATTTACTGTATTTTCTGGAGATTTTAACATACTTTCTAATTTTGATGAAACTATTGTTATTGGAGTCCTTAACTCATGTGAAGCATCTTGTATAAATTTAGCTTGATTCCTCCAAGCAGTCTCTATTGGAATTAATGCTTTTCGAGTAAGATATACAGCTACAAAGTACGTGATTATAACAGAAATTAGTATTCCAATTATAAGTACAGATGTCAACTGTTTTAAAGAATTCATCTCTGAGTCAATGTTTCTGATTATTTGTATCTGATATCTGCCCATATCCACATTTAATTCTCTAAATGTATAACCATTTTCTGTATATTTAAAAAATGTATTTTTCTTATCTAGTCTTCTGTCTGGAAGTAATTCATCAAAATATTCATTTTGAGTATAGTAACTTATTCTGTCATCTTCATAAACATATACCATATCTTTAGGGTCTTTAAGTCTTATTGGGTTTAAAAATGAGGTTCTCTTAAATTGAGAAACTATATACTCCAGTTCATCATTGATTTCACTATCAATTCCACTATATGTAAGACCTCTAAAATATGAATATATAAATATAGAAAATATTATTAAAAAACTACCCACTACAACAATGTACATTTTTATTAAATGGTTTTTAGTGCTGGTAAATACATTCTTATTTATCATCGAATATGTATCCTACCTTACGCTTAGTTTTAATATATTTATCATATCCATATTTACTTAGTTTTTTTCTCAGATTACTTACATATACCTCTACTATTTCAATAGTTGCATCTGAATCAATTCCCCATATTCTATCATAAATCTGTTCTTTTAATAGAATCGAACCTCTATTTAAAACAAAATATTCCAATAAGTTAAACTGTTTATTTTGAAGTTTTATTTCTTCTTTTTCAATATACACTCTTTTTTCTAATGTATCCAGATATAAAGATTTAAATTCTAATCCATTTCTTTCTTTTATTTTTCCATTAGTCCTCAATATGGCATATACTCTTGCTACTAGTTCCTCCATATAAAAAGGTTTTGTCAAATAATCATTAGCTCCTATAGTAAATGCTTCTACTTTATCGTCTAATGCTTCTTTGGCGGTCAATATAAGTACAGGTGTATCTATATTATTGATTCTCATTTTCTTCAAAATATCAATTCCATTTATATTAGGAAGCATTAAATCTAAGATAACTAAATCATATATATTTTGATTTATTAAATATAATGCTTCTTCTCCATCTTCACATTTTTCAGTTTCAAAATGAGTACTAAGTTCTTCTACTACACTTTCTAAAAGCACCCTGTTATCTTCAACTATTAAAACCTTCATAAATATCCCCTACCTTTATTTGTCTATCTTGACTTTATGAGATTTCAAATCAATATCTACATTTGCCTTTTCTTTTATATCATCATAAGTATATCCTACTATTTCAACATTCTTTGCTTTTGTTGAACATGTTATATCTATATCTGTTTCTTCTGAAGCCTTTAAAACTTTGTATGATGGTACACGACTTACTGTTAAGTATTCTCCATTATCATTAACTTCCGCTGTCTTAAGGATAATATTCCCCAAATCTTTTGATGATGAATTCTTTACTTTTATTTGATATGTGATTCCCTCTTTTGACTCATTTACTTTTTTAAGTTCTGAAGTAGATAATACTTCATACTGACTACTATTTTCTAGCTTAATTTTATTGTTTCTTATATCAATAGTATTTTTTTTTAAATTAACATATACAATTTTACCCTCTGCTTCATACTCATATGCATAGACTTCTACACTTTTGGCAAAAGTTTTATGTCCACATTCTACATAAGCAACTTTTCCAGGCATTAAAGTCATATCTAAAAGAGATTTACTATCAGATGAAGTAATTTTTTTATTTGCATCATATTCATTATATATTAGTTCAACATTTGATATATTAAATGTTGAATTATTTTCTATCTTTGTGGATGTATCTATTTTTCCATCTTCAGCTATATTTATAATCTCTGTTGCTCCTATATTCAATACTTTTGCATTGTCCTTATCTATTGTCACTTCATTGTTGTCTTCTGCTTGAATCTCAACTGAATCAGAATGTTCTTTTTCCCTTTTACATGCAGTCAGTGTAAAAATAAATATTGTTAATATAATCATTAAAAAAATTAATTTTTTTACTATTTTATTCATATTAAGCACCTCATATAGTAGTATTTTATAGTAGATTTTTATATTTTTTCATGAATTCCTTCAATGCTTGTGTAAGTATTTGGTGTTTTTCAAAATTTGAGTTGCTACATAATCTTTCAAAGTCACTCCAAGTTTCTTTATCTATACGTATTCTTGTTGTTTTTAATTCACTTAAAGATTCATTATCTATATGTACATCTTTTTTATTAGATATTTTTTTAGGTTTTATATTATAATCCTTCACTTCTAAATACCAATCATACACTTCACAAAGCTTATCTAAATCTTCTTGAGTTATATTTATTTTTCTGTCTTTTTTAGGTTTAATATTTTTTCTTACCTTTGTATTTTTTAAATCTGTGTCGTTAAACTCAATTTGTTCAATACTCTTATCTAAAACCTTTTCATTAGATTTCTTCTTTTTGGTGCTTACCTTTTTTATATTATTAATGTTATCTTCCTTAGTTTTTTCTTTATCTAAATCTTCTTTATACTTTAATTCGTCTTTTAATATGTATTTACCTTTTTCTGACTTATATCCTTTTTTATTTAAAAAAGTTCTTAAAGTACTTTGACTAATTTTTAAATTTTGAGCTATCTCTGTAAATTTTATTCCTTTATTTTGAAGCTCTAAAAATTTATCAATTCTTTCTTCATTATTCATTAATACTCCTCCGTCAATATCTTCTTGTCTTTCTTTTCATATTTCTTATTATATTCTTCTTTTCTAAATCTACTCTGTTTGATTCAATTATCTTTTGTAACATTTTATTATAAGTAAAATCATCTAAATTGTTGTTTTTTATATAAAGAAGTGTTTCTTCTTCATACTTAACAAAACAAATTGATAATAGCCATGCCATACCCATTTTAACATAATATTCTTCACTTTGTATATTGTTACAGTATTCAAAGATATCTTTAATATATTCATCATCAACATAATATATTAAAAACATAACTAATGCAAATCTAATCTCCCACAGATTTTCTGAACAAACATATTTTTTTAGTATATCATACATGTATTCTTTATAATTATTTGTACTCTTTAGTCCAGAACAAAATCCATCACAAATTGCCCAATTACTTATTTTAGGTACAAACTTTTTTATATAATATGAAATTTCTTCAAAATTACTATTTATATTACCAATCACCATACCTTGTAACATAACTTCTTCATAATAAGTATCTTCTGCTACTTCTAAAAATTCTTTCCAGTTACCTTTACTTATTTCTTTTGACAACTTTCTTAAATTGGGAATTCTAATACCTATTATATTTTCTGTCCCTGGTATAAGTTTCTTATTAAAATCTCTATACTTAATATCTTGCATAGATTTCATATACTCTAAAAATTCGGTATATTCCAATTTATCCCATTTTTCCCTACTAAGCATCATTTATTTACTCCTTAGTTCCTTTTTTCTTATTGTAACATAAAATTATATAAAAAAAAGCTTCTAACTATCAGAAGCTTTTTCAAAAATATACTAAATTTTTCAATTTAAAATTAAAATTAAATTAAAATTTTCTACAACATAATATCTCTTTAGAAAACCTTACTAATCTCCTACACCGAAGTCTGTATTATTATATAAAACTTCTATATTTGGATTTTCATTTAGGAATTCATACTTATTAATAAACCATTTAACCAGCTCTTCATCTCTTTTTATTTTAGAAGAATTGTTTATAAAAACATTCACAGTTGCTTTTTCAAAAGTATTTAAAATAATATCTATATCATTATCTATCATTTCTTTAGTCTGTCCTTTAATTCCAACCATAATACAAGGTGAATCAAAATATTCTTTTACCTCTTCTGGAGTTCTAAATCTTGCATTTTTATTTAAAAAATTATTTCTAAAATCATAATCAAATGTTTCAACCCCAATTTTAAATATTATAGGTATTTCAAAATAATCTCTCATTTCCTTTAGTCTATTTTTGTAGGACCAATGACTTTCTAAGAATAGTTTTTTTATATTTTTTTCTTTTATAATCTTCTTTATTCTCTCTAAAGTATCTTTAGGTATTTCAAAACAGCTACCAGAATTTATGACTTCAAGAACTCCATATTTTCCAGTTATATTTTTTAAAACTTCAAAATTTAATTTGTTCATTTCTTCTTCCAAATTAGAATTATCATCTATATAATCACAAAAAGAACATCTTCTCCATATACATGGAAAGCTTTTAAGTAAAACTATTTCTCTTTGATTTTTATTTATTATCTCACTATATCTATCCATATTCTCTCCTATCTTTCTCCAGTTAATGATACTTTTAAAGTCTTTGGAACTGCATTTAGTCCTAAATTTACCAAAACAACCGCAATTAATTTATCTGTATAATCTGTGAACACTTGAGTTATAAACACACTAAATACATCTCCAAACCCTAGTACTTTTAAAATTTGAACTATATAAGAAGAACCAGATGATGTAACACCTCCAAACAAAAAAGCTGAAATTACTGAACTTACTATAGATGTTGGTATGGCAAATAACAATACTCCTAATGGAGTTTTTAGACCAGTTAAGAATTTCTTTTTAAAAGCAATACCAGCAAGTAATCCTGTTGATATCTGGACTGGTGCAAAATAAAGAGAATATACATCAAATGTAACCCCACTTATTAAACTTCCAAACACGCCTGTAATAACAGCATATTTAGGTCCCAAAAGTGAAGCTATCATTATAGTTCCTATTGAATCTAAATATATAGGTAATCTTAGTCCCATAGCTATAAATGCACCTACTATATTTATAGAAATACCAAAGGCTATAAGTGTAATAGTTTTGACACATATTTTTCTTTTCACACTATATCACTCCTTCCACAGAGTCTATAATGTTTTCATATCCTTTAAAAAGTCTTTTTAAAAACATGTACATAAATTTCTTTTCATCAACCTCATTTAGAATAATCGCATTAGCATGTTTTTTGTAGAAATCAAATGAATCTACTATAGATTGCCCCATAGCTATTCCATCTTCCACAATTTCTACATATGATTCAAATCCCTTACATATACTTCTATCTATAAAATATGCTACTGCTAGAGGGTCATTTATTACACAACCTATTATTCCTTCTTGTTCCCAATGAAAATCAATATAAAATCTAGTGATTTCAGTTATATACTTAGCCATTTTTTCATCAAGTCTATTTATAAACTCAATAATATTAGGAGTAAGTACAATTTTTCTAGTTACATCCAAACATACCATGTGAATTTTTTTAGATAAATTCTTGTAAACATAATCCGCTCCATGTGGGTCTACCCAATAGTTAAACTCTGCTATTGGAGAACAGTTTCCATGAATTTTAAATGCTCCTCCCATAGATACAAATTCATCAAGATTTTCAAAGGCTTTTTTATCTTTCATAAGTGCTTTAGCTATGTTTGTAAGTGGTGCAAGTGCTATTATAGATACTTTTTCATGATTATGTAAAGTATTTATTATAAAATCTACTGCTCCATTTCTTGCTTTAACCTCTGTCACTTTTTGATAAAAATTTTCTCCTATACCATCTTCTCCATGTGTATCTTGAGCTGTTACAAGTGTTCTTTTTAGTGGTGCTTCTTCTCCTATATATACTGGAATATTTAGTGAAGAACACATTTGAAGTGTTTTTAGTGCATTTTCTGCACCTACATTTGCTGGTACGTTACCACAGCATGTGGTAATTCCAAGTACTTCTAGCTCTGGTGAGTTTAAAGCCAGAAGGATTGCCAAAGAATCATCAATTCCTGGGTCACAATCAATTATTACTTTTCTTTTTTCCATATTACTATCCTCCTTGATTTGTGGTCGAGGAGAACTACACATCTTTTTTCCACTTTCAAAAAGGTGTGTCTAAGGGTATTAATTATATACTGCCACTATATAATTCCTTAGTTTTTTATACTTGGAGTTCTCGAACAAGTACAGATGTTAAGTTTAGTTATGATTTTAAGTTATTTATTATAACATGTCAATCAACTAGAACCTTTCAAACACCTGATTTACTAACTACAAAAACTCTGTTTGTAGTTTAAAAGAATTTATTATATTTTTATGTGTCTCATTAAAGCATGCTCAAATAATAAACAAACTTTAATAAAATGTGGCACGTTTAAACCGATTATTATTATACAACAATATCATAAATATTACAATTAATACCTTTAATTAACTTTACATATAAAACTATCAAAACATTGAAATACTCAAATAGTATTATACCTAACATATAGCCTATTTTTAAGGGTTTATATTTTTATTCTATATAAATCTTTATTTAAGTTTTTGCGTTTTTTATTTATTTCTATAAAAATCATATCTCATTGTTTTTTTTAGATATTTTAATATTATGCCAGATGAATTATTTAGAGAAAACTTAAGAAAAGTAGCTGTGTCAGCATTTTTCTTTACACTTTCATCACTGTCAATAGCTATGGTTTTATCCATCATTTCAGATAATATTTCTACTATTGAAAATGGTCTAGGAATAAGTTTTTCTATAGCAATGATTAGCTTTGTTGCAATTTTTGCATATTTACAATACAAAGAAGGAAAAGGACTAGAATAATGATGTTTCGTTCAAGAACTAAAGAATATAGAGCAAAACATAATATGAAACAGGATGAACTGGCATCATTAGTAGGAGTAAGAAGAGAAACTATAGGAAATCTTGAAAACGGAAAATATAACCCTTCATTAAAATTAGCATTTGACATTGCTAACGTATTCAATGTAAGTATAGAGGAAATTTTTGAATATATAAAAAATTAGCAACTATTCTCTTCTTAAAATTTTTGCTATACTTTTATTAAGTAGATTAAAACTAATATAAGTTGGTGATTATATGAAAAGAAAACTTTCAACACACTTTTGGGGATATATATTTGGTTTATTCATAGTATTTTTAGTAGCTTTTATATTAAAAAAATTAGCGATAGATACTATGATAGGAATAATAATTGGAACTGGAATTGGATTTTTATTAATTTATCTATTTAATAAAAAAAGATGATGATAAGATTTGCAATACTTCAATATTGATGTTTACGAAAACCAATAATTATTTAGTATGACATCCAAGTGCTTACTGATAATTGTAAATAAAAAATGAATTGGATAATAATTCAACCAGTTTTACAATTGTAATATCCAGTTTTACATATACACTTGTAAAATATATTAAAGCGAAGTATTATACATATATATTTTCAAATAAAATAATTTATTTTATTTACTGAATATTTTTATTTTTTAGGGGGATGTATTGTGTTTAAAGACAAAGTTGATGAATGTGTTCATATAATGACTGCATACATTGTTAGTTTGAAAGAATACTATTCATTTATAGAAACTCAGATTGATGATTTTATTAAAAAATATGGAGAAGATATTGTGGAGTCTTGTCTTCATAGAATTATGATTTTATTATGTGAATGTGGTTTGGCATAAAATTTAAATTATCAAAAATAATAAGAAGAATTTTATATAAAATTCTTCTTATCTAAATATTTAATTTAATAAAAATTTTAAATTACGCTTTTTCTTTTATAAATGCTCTTGCTTTATCCATTGTTGACCACACATCACTATCATATATTTGTGTAAATTTTTCTCCTGTGGTCTTACTCATTTCTTTCATCTTGCTACAGGCACCTCCGCCAATAACATACAGATTCTCTGTTTTATATGGCTTATAATCTTTTATATCTATTACTAAATAACTTTCGTCTTTTCTTTTATAATATAATCCTATTATTTCTGCTGAAACTCTATCATCTCCACTATAAACTATTGTATGTTTAATCTTCTTGATATCTTCACTTTTTATATTATTATTTAATATACCTTCTACGATTAGCTTAGCCAAGCCCTCATATCCAAGTTTTTCTGCTTTCTCATAATCCTCTTTATTATCACAAAAAAAACTTTCTATTAATATAGCTGTAGGTTTTGAACTATTTAAAATATACAATCCTTTATCTAATTTAGCTCCCCTATTTTTGAATACCATACCTAATTTATTACATATTCTAGTTGCATATTCTAAGCCTTTATTGCTATAATATAACACTTCTGAGCCTTTTCCTTGACCATCACTTGCATTTAAATGTAACTCTATAAGTAAATCATATTCTCCATCATTAACTCTAGGTATTTTATAAGACTTTTCTTCATTTTTAGAACTAAACTGTTTTTCAGGGCATATTATTACACTTACTGTATGCCCTTTTTTTCTAAATATATCTGCTACTATTGGCGCCAATAACTTGTTATACTGATATTCGTTAACTAATCCATCAGCAGAAGTACATGCCCCATTTTTTAGAATACTATGTCCTACTGTAATACATATTTTCATAACATTTCACTCCCTTAATTAGATTTTATCTCGTGTATATGTCCCATAATAATGAAAATCTAAATGCATATAAATCATTCATCTTCATAAAAAAAAATAATCATTATTTTATTTTTTTTATAAAAATATCACAAATATTCTTAATATTCAATGTATAATACATAACTGGCAATCTAAAATGCACAACTAGACAAAAACATATTTATTTTTATGTGATTCTACCATATAATCTTTATTGTCTATTTTTATTTAAAAATTCGTAAAATTATTAATTGATAATACTTTTTTTAACTATAACACTTTTCTCATTTATATAATTTATAAATACTCTGTCTTAATTTTTTTATATTAATATCTCTTCATTACATTTTTTAATATAATTTTAGTTATATCAAAAATATCTTTTTAATCTTAAATATATTCACACATTCTCATAAATTATGTTATAATAAGAACATTGCGATGACAGTTTTAGATTTTTGACAACCGGAGTGTAAAATCACTCCTTTTTCTTTTTTACTAATTATAATAAATATTCAGTTAATATTAATATACTATTATATAAAGTAAATATAAAAAATAAACTTTGTTATATGTACATTTTGCATTAACGCAAAAATGAATTTCATATATATTTCTCACAATAGGAGTGCTATAGCACTCTTTTTTGTTTTTTATAATTATGTAAAACATTCAGATACCATGTAATAAATCTTCATTTTTCAATCCTATATAAGAATCAATTATTAGATAAATAATATTTTTTTTATCTTAATATTATCTAAATCAACACAAGATAAATCCAATATATCTTTTTAACATAAAAATCTTTTTCTTTAATATCATTTATCAAAATAGTAAGTATTCGCCTAAAAAGATTCTAATCAATTTTAATATCCTAAATTATTTTACAAGACCAAATTAAACTGATTTAAGAATAACTTAATTAAATTTGTAAACATTGTACCAATATAGAAAGTATAGAAATCTATATTATTAATAGATTATTGACAGACTTAAAAAAAAAAGATACAATAACATTATAAATTAAATTAACACCGTTAAGTTAAAGAGGTGATTATATGGGTATCAAAGAAAGACGTAAAAATGAAAAAATAGAAATGAAGAAAAAAATTATGGATGCTGCCATTGAAATTATCAACCAGGAGGGATATGAAAGTTTATCAATTAGAAAGATTGCTACAAAAATAGAATATTCTCCAACCACTATTTATCTTTATTACAAAGATAAGGCACAGATTATTAGTGATATGGCTAATGAACTTTATAATAAAATAGAAAATAATTCTATTGCTGTTATTGATAAATACTCATCATTTTCAGTAGATAAACAAATCAGAGAAATTATGCTTACTTTTATCAAAATTCTTTCTAGCAATCCAGAAATGACAAAAGCCATAATGTATAGTGGAATGAATATTATATTTGCATCTCAAAGTACTGCTAGTACCCCTACTAATAATGGTATAGAGGTGTTTGATGAACTTATTGCTACTGGAATTAAGCAAAAAATATTTAAACCAAATATAGATAATGCTTCTTGGATGCTTATAAGTGCATTATTAGGCTTTGTTTTATGTGCTGTTGAAAATCAATTGTATTCTTTACATAACTTCCCACAATTTATAGACAATTTCATGGATATTTTACTTGGAGGAATTTACAATGAGCATTCACAACAAAAATCTTAATAAGAAAAATAAATTTTTAAGAATTCTAAAAGTATTAACAGTTTTATTTTTTATATTTATATGTATTATTATTGTAGCTGTAGTTAATTTGAAACCAGAAAAATTAGTAGTACAAAATATAAATCCTACTAAAATAAAAAATGGTACTTATCTTGGAAGTGCTGATAATGGTTTAGTAAAAGCTACTGTATCTGTCGAAGTTAACAATGGAGTAATAAAAGATATTGATATATTGAAACATGACACTCTTTTAGGCCAGCCAGCTGAAAAGATTGTAAATAATATTATTAAGCAACAGTCTTTAGAAGTAGATGCTATAACTTCTGCAACTTACAGCAGTGATACTATACGAAAAGCTATAGAAAATGCGTTACAAAAAGGAGAGTAAAATATGAATACTATTATTATATATTCAAGTAAATATGGTTGTACCGCAGACTGTGCAAATATATTAAAAAGTAGACTATCAAATAATGTTACTATTGTTGATATTAAGGATAAAAACAGTAAAATTGAATTATCAAAATTTGATACCATTATTATTGGAAGTTCAATATATGTGGGTTCAGTTTCAAAAGAAATTCGTACATTCTGTAATGATAATATAGAGTTGTTAAACCAAAAGAAAGTTGGAATCTTTCTTTGTTGCGCATTCTCTGAGCAAACGGATAAATATCTGTCAAGCAATTTCCCATCATCATTATTAAAGAGTGCAAAATCAATAAGTGTATTTGGTGGTGAAGCTAGATTAGAGAAAATGAAATTTTTTGACAAATTGATTATGAAATCAGTTACAAAAAATGATTACAATAGTTTGAAAATATCACAGGATAATATAGATAATTTTTTAAAAAATTTTAATGACTAAAATAAGCTATACTCTTCGTTGATAAATCCATCTACCCCTGCTTTGTTTCAAAGAGTTCAAAAGTCATAGAACGTTTTGCCATATATTTTTGTACATTTCGTTACATAACTTTCCCTTATATAACTTTTGATATAAAATATAATAAAGTACATAATATGTTTTCACATTTAAACTTGAACATTATAAAATAAAAACTATTATATTTACTACATTGGAGATGATATTTATGGGAAAAGTTAAAATCAGACTGGCAAAGGAAACAGATGCTGAAGAAATATTAGCAATATATACACCATATATCACTAATACAGCAATTACTTTTGAATACGATGTCCCAAATATTAGTGATTTTAAAAATAGAATAAAAACAATTTGTTCAAAATATCCATATCTAGTATGTTTAATTGACGAAAAAATTGTTGGATATGCTTATGCTCATGAACATAATGAAAGAACCGCTTATCAATGGAATGCTGGATTATCAATTTATGTTGACGAAAAGTTCGTCAGTTGTAAAATAGGCATAGCTCTTTATAATTCAATAATAGATATATTAAAATTACAAAATATTCAAAACTTATATGTTAGCATTACATCACCTAATATTAAAAGCGAAAGACTTCATCAACACTTTGGTTTCAAACTATGTGGAATTTATCATAATACAGGATATAAGTTTGGTAGTTGGCATGATGTTATGTTATTTGAAAAATACATAGGTACTCATCCTATAAAACCAAACTACATAAAAACAATTAAACAAATTGATACAAAAGAAATCGCTACTATTTTAGAAAAAAGCAGTCTTCTTGTTAAATTACTTTAAAACACAAACTTTAAATAAACTAAAATAAAAATAAGAAAGTTACTTTAAAATAAGTATTTTAAAGTAACTTTCTTATTTTTTATTAAATTTTATAATAATAGTCATATTAACGTAAATACTATAAAAAGAGTTTAACTTTATTTATTTAGTAAAATCAAATCAAAATAGAAAAAATGGAAGGAGAATAATTGATGATAAAACTAATTGGTATATTAATAGTTGTGATTGGATTTATACTTAAAATTGATACATTATTTACTGTATTATTAGCAGGAATAGCAACAGGACTTGTAGCAGGATTAGATTTTAATCAAATCTTTACAATCCTAGGAGATTCTTTTGTCTCAAATAGAGGTGTGTCATTGTTTATACTAACACTACCCGTAATTGGTGTTTTGGAAAGATATGGATTAAAACAAAGAGCAGTTTCTCTAATAGAAAAATTACAAAGACTCACAACAGGAAAAGTACTGAGTATATATATGTTTGCTAGACAAATAGCTGGAGCCTTATCAATAAGAATGAGTGGACATCCTCAATTTGTAAGACCACTTGTTAACCCTATGGCACAAGCTGCTGGATTAAGCAACAGTGATGAATTAAAAGAATCAGACGAAGAAGCTATAAAAGCATTGTCTGCTGCATCAGAAAACTATGGTAACTTCTATGGTCAAAACTTGTTTGCAGGTAGTAGTGGAGTTTTACTTATAGCATCTACTCTTACTCAATTTGGATATAATGTAACTGGAATTGAGATTGTAAAAGCTAATATCATTATGGCCATAATAGCATTTATAGCTGCTACAATCCAATTTACTCTATATGATAAAAAATTAAATAAAAGTCATAAGAGATAGATTTATTTAGGAGGTATAAAAATGCAAAATTTTATAAACATATCGTTGGAAATTTTTTATGCATTAATGGGGCTTTTAATGATTGTCATAGCATACAGGTCTTTTACTACAATAGACAATAATAAAAAATACGGTACATCATTATTTTGGATACTAATATCGCTACCATTTATATTTGGAAGATTAATTCCAGCTAATATAATAGGAATCATACTAATATTATCTAGTTTATTAACACTTACTAAACAAGTCGTATTTGCAAGATACGAAGAACCAAATGAAAATTTTGGGAAAGAACAGGCAGACAAACTTAAAAATAAAATATTCATACCATCATTAATATTAGCTTTTGCAGCAGTAATTGTAGCTATGAGTCTTTCTAATTTTGATAACTCTTCACAGTTTGCAATAGGTGTAGGTTCAATAATCGCATTAATATCTGCTCTTATAATAACCAAATCAAAATCATCTACCTCAGTTCACGATGGTTCAAGATTACTTCAACAAATGGGACCAGCTAGTATGCTACCACAACTTTTGGTTGCATTAGGTGCTTTGTTTACTCAAGCTGGAGTTGGAGAAGTTATCTCAGGTATGATATCAGGAGTAGTTCCTACTGACAATAGATTATTTGGTGTTATAGCTTATGTATTAGGTATGGTTATATTTACTATGATAATGGGAAACGCATTTGCTGCATTTTCAGTCATAACAGCAGGAATTGGAATTCCTTTTGTATTGTCTCAAGGTGGAAATCCTGCTATAATTGGAGCATTAGCATTAACAGCAGGGTATTGTGGAACTCTACTTACTCCAATGGCTGCTAATTTTAATATAGTTCCAGCAGCTTTACTTGAATGTAAAAATGATTATGTTGTTATAAAGTATCAAGCACCAGTTGCTTTAATATTAATTGTAGCACACATATTAGTAATGTATTTTTTAGGATTTTAATATGAATAGGAGGTAAAATAATGAAAGTTTTATTAACAGGATTTGACCCATTTGGTGGAGAACCAATAAATCCCGCTCAAGAAGCTGTTGAAAGGGTCAAAGATAATATAAATGGCTCAGAAATCATAAAAATAACTATACCAACAGTTATGACAAAATCTGTTGAAGCAATAGATAAAGCTATTCAAAAACACAACCCTGATATAGTAATATCAGTCGGACAAGCAGGAGGTAGATTTGATATTACACCTGAGAGAGTTGCTATAAATGTAGATGATTTTAGAATAAAAGATAATGAAGGAAATCAGGTTATAGACACGGTTATAAAGGAAGATGGTCAACCTGCATATTTTTCAAAATTACCTGTAAAAGCCATGGTAAAACATATGAATGAAAATAAAATTCCAGCTAGTGTCTCAAACACTGCAGGTACATTTGTTTGTAATCATGTAATGTATGGAATTCTCTACATGATAGATAAAAAATATCCTAATATAAGAGGAGGCTTCATACACATACCATATGTGACTTCACAAATAATAGATAAAAAGAATACACCATTTATGTCTTTAGAAGAAATAGTTAAAGGTTTGGAATTAGCCATAGAAGCTTGTATAATCCACAAAGATGATATAAAAGAAATTGGTGGTGAAATTTCATAATAAATATCTAAAATAAACTTTTTAAATTATAAATGAAAATATATTTGTTTAAATATAGACTGTAAGTATATTTGTTTAAATTCAAACTTACCTACAGTCTTTTTATAATATGTACAATATTCAAATATAAAATTAAATTCTATTCTGTTCTCCCCACTCACACATTGCATCTAAAATCTTAATCAGAGACTTCCCTCTCTTTGATAAACTGTATTCTACTTTAGGTGGTATTTGAGGATATTCAGTACGAATAATCAAATCATCTGCTTCCAATTCCTTTAATGATAAGCTCAGAGTCTTATAAGAAATAGTCTTTATATAACGTTTTAGTTCATTATATCTAACAACTTTAAATTCAGCAAGGCAATAAAGAATTACCATCTTGTATTTTCCATTAATCAGTGAAAGTGTATAACTAAACCCTGTTTCACTTAAATCTGCCTGTGAGATACAATCCATACCCATGTGCTACACTCTCCTTTAGGTTAGTATTGAACAAAAATGTGCGTACTTGTCTTTTAACTAATTTATAATAAAATTATAGTGTAAGAACAATTAAAAGTCAATTTGCTATAATACATATAAATCTTGCTTAAATCCTAGTACTTTAGCATATTGTCAAATTTTTAATTCAATTACTCTTCAATTCAAGTTATAAAAAACTTCTAACAAATGTAGTTTCATATCACTGATAAATTTAATAATAGGAGGTGTTTTAAATGGACAAAAAAATTATTGTTTTAAACGGAAGTCCAAGAACAAATGGAAATACATCTGTACTTATAGATTCATTTGTGTCAGGTGCTGAAGAATCTGAAAATACAGTTAAAAGTTTTAATCTTCAACAAATGAATATACACCCTTGTATGGGCTGTTTCGGTGGTGGCAAAGATACTGAAAGTCCATGCGTTCAAAAAGATGATATGGATAAAATCTATCCATACTATAAAGAAGCAGACATCGTTGTACTTGCGTCTCCACTCTATTACTGGAGTATCAGTGGACAACTTAAGTGCGCATTTGACCGTTTATTTGCTGTAGCAGAAATTGACCCCAACTACAACAATCCCAAAAAAGACTGTATTTTGCTAATGGTAGCAGAAGGACATGATTTTGATGAAACTATACAGTATTATAACGGATTAATCAAACATTTAGGATGGGAAAATTTAGGCGAGGTCTTAGCTGGTGGTGTCATGCAAATTGGAGATATTCATGGAAAACCTATTTTAGAAAAAGCAAAGACCCTTGGAATGTCTATTAAATAAAGTTTACTGGAGGAATTTCTAATGAAAGTTTTATTAATAAATGGTAGCCCAAACCAATACGGATGTACTTATACAGCATTAAATGAAGTTGCTAAAACATTAAATAAGCATGATATTGAAACCGAAATATTGTATTTAGGTAAAAAGCCAATACCAGGTTGTATCGCTTGCTCATCCTGCTTTCAAACTGGCAAATGTACTTGGAATGATAAGGTCAATGAGTTAGCGAAAGAACTAGATAATATTGATGGCATTATTGTTGGTTCTCCTGTATATTTTTCTGGTGCAAGTGGACAACTAACTTCATTTCTTGACCGCTTATTTTTTTCAGCTGGAAGTAAAATGGCAAAGAAACTTGGTGCATCAGTTGTATCATGTCGACGTGGTGGAGCAACTGCAACATTTGACCAACTAAATAAATATTTCTCAATTAGTAATATGCCTATTGTATCATCACAATACTGGAATCAGGTGCATGGTTTTACACCAGAGGACGTTATGAAAGATAAAGAGGGATTACAAACTATGAGAACTTTAGGTGAAAACATGGCATGGCTCCTTAAGTGTATTTCAGCTGGGCAAAAAACAGGAGTCAAAGACCCTCAATATGAAGAAAAAGTTATGACTAACTTTATACAATAAATAATTGAGTTTTATTAATTGTTAATTTAAGATTAAAGTCATGCTTACTAAATAGAATAGCTCATATAAAACAGTGTAATAGCTAGCTAGTGGTTTTGATTTTATTTATATCAAAACCACTAGTTTATTATTTCATCTGTTTAAAACGATTAATTTCTGACATGCTCAGCTATACCTTTCCATTTTCTTTTATAAAAATAGACTACCCCAATAATCGCTGGAAATATGTGCTTGTTTAGTCTCTCCAAGTCCCCTAAGAATAGAACAAATTGAATTGTATCCAAATACAAACACAGTACTTCCTACTACTTGACCAACAACAATCATGTCTACAATATTATAAAATGATTGCAATAAATTTATGAAAAATAATGGTATACTAAGTTTTACTAACTTTGTAAACACATTACCAGTAGTTAAATCTTCTTCTATTCTTTTCATGATATAAATTTTCCTCTCTTTTTATAATTAAAATAAAAAAAGCAGTAAGTATTGTACTTTAATACAACCCTCCTGCTCTTACGCTTTAAATAATTTATATTGTTTTAATACTTAATAATAAATGACAATATAAAAAGGGCTATATACAAACATCGTATATAACCCTCAAAATAAACACTCTTATTCAATATTAGACAGCTTAAATAAGTATAGATGACTATACTAAAAATTTGATTTTGATTGTGTGCAAATAGAGATAATATTTTTAATTGCTTTTTATCTATATACATAATAAAACTTAAATCTTATATCAATATAATTCTAACCTTAAATAAAACTTAAATTATTTAAATTATGTGTTTAGTTTTATTCGCTACTTATTTTTATTGTAATTTTTTAGTTTACATTTTTTATAATAAACTTGCTATACTTTTATTAATAAGATTAAATCTAAAATAAGTTGGTGATTGTATGAAAAGTATAAATATTTATACCAAATTAAAAATAATCTTCTTAACATCTATGGCTATGTTTGTTATTGGAGCAGCATTTATCTTTTTTATAGAAAATTATATAATATCAATTATTTTTGTACTTGTTGGTATTTTTATTGATTGGAAATTTTATCGTTGCCCAAATTGTAATCATTATTTAAATTCAAGAATGGAACTTGTAAAGGATATCACTTATTGCCCATATTGTGGAAAAATTATCAAATAGTGATTTAAATTGCATTTTATATTTAATAAAGAAATTTTATTATTGATAATCAGGATATTACATATAAATAATTAAGGTTTAACCGAATTTAATTGCATTTGTTTTATTTATTTTTATAAAAGAATATATATATGCTATAGGTATAGTCTTATCTTTTTTGTTGTATCTTAAAATTTTTTAGCATAATAAAAAAGATATAAAGAACTATCTACAAGTTCTTTATATCTTTTAAATATCTATAAGTAAATCAATTAATTTTTACATCCTCTTCAAAATATCTCTTTTAAAGTTCTTACTAACAGTAACAGTAAATTTTATTTTTTATCTTATTGTTGATTTTAATATTCCAACATCTCACTTTATTTATTCTTACATTCATTTTAATAATATATCACTGAATACTTTTTTATGTTTATTCTCTACTTTAAATTTAATTAATTCGAATATATAAGCCTTTAAGTCAATGCACCCATGTAAACCTTGTCAGTTTATTGTTGTAGTTTATTCTTCAAAAAATAAATATAATTTTATAATATTTTTTAATCTAAAACAAGCATGTTGAATAATAAATCATATTCTAGTATTATTAACTTGTAGAATAAAAACTAAATTGGTAAAACTAGAAAAATTTAGTAATAAAAGTTATAGTGATAAGTACTAAAAAATTCTTTGTAAGTTATGTTAGCAAGTTAGCACATATATAATTTTTTTATTTTTACTAAAGTTTTTAGGGGGATGGATAATATGTTTATTGGAGAAATAGACAGATGTACACATATATTAACTGCTTATATCAGTAGTTCATATGATTATTGTAATTTTATAGATACACAATTAGATGATTTTATATCAGAATATGGAGAAACTGTAGTTGAATCTTGTTTATATCAAGTTTTATTGTTAGTAAGTAGATATAATTAAAATTAAGTTTCATTTTCTAGAAAAACCTTTTTAGATTTTCTACCTTAAATAACTATATAATTTTTTATACTTTGTAAGTAACTATAACTTCTTTTAAAGTAAAGATGTATTGGGAGTACATCTTTACTTTTTCATTATACAATTAAAAAGTGTATACTATAAAACAAAACAACTAATACAAATTACACCTTTTATATTCTCTTGAAACACATGAATCATTCTATACACAGATTCTACAATCTCATCAAATATGAATCTAAGTTTTTACTACTTCAAATTTTATCTATCTATAACGCAAATCATATTTATAAAATATCCCCCTAGTACACTTAAATCATATATAAAGTAACATCAATATTTAGAATATTCAATATCAATTGCGTAACTGGTCAATAAAAACGTATAACTAGACAAATTTCCATATTTATATAAAAAATTCAAGAAAAACAATCATTTTATTTATATATTTTTTATTTTTTTATTTTCATCCCATTTACAACATTTCCTCTAAAATAGGAATTAATGACAATCCCTTTTTTGAAAGTGAATATATAATAATTTTCCACTTCCCTCCAATAATTGAAAGAGTATATCCAAATGGTGTAGAAGTTATATTAGTTAAATCAGATATATTGTAGTTTTTCATACTCATTTAATCACCATTATGTAATAAAACTACTATCCTAAACGTTAGTACCTTACTTAAAAGTAAGTACTTGTTTAAATATAAAATAGTACATATACTTATATAAATAAAAGTTAAAAAATATGAGGAGATGACTTTCATGAAAAAATGTAAAATAGAAGTGATAAAAACAACATTCCACAAAGACTTAGCAGATGAGTATGGATGTAAAGGTATTGGGAAATGTCCTATGCATGAAGTAGGGGAAGTATTTTTTGGAGATTTTGCTAAACCTGAAAAATTATGTGATGAAGCATGGAAAGCAATGTATCAATATGTATTTGCTTTATCTCATGGTAGTGAAAAATTTTACTATGGAGATTGGATAGATAAAGAAGGAGTGGCTATATGCTCCTGTAATGATGGAATTCGTCCTGTCATTTTTAAAATTGAGAGAACTGATGAAGAATCTAAAATGGAATATAAACCTATAAGATAGATAATATTTACAATATTGTATGTTTTAATGCATTACATAGAACACTCACAATTATTTACTTAATCAATAAATTCCTTATAACCTTAATGCTACAATAAATGAAGAACAAATATTTCAGCAGACAGTAGAATGGTTCTCTGTAAAATTTACTACTGCTTCTATTGTTATTATAGAACCCTATCCAAGCAGACCATAATACATTGTTACTATTTTGGGTTAAATATATAATCAATACTCTCTTTAGATAACAGCTCAGTTTTATGTTAATTGATGACATTTTTTTCTTTAATGTCAATTATATGTCTGGTCTTAAATACTACTAAATAAATGTATTTCACTACTATTTACTATTATTTAATAGTATTTATAACTCAGATTTGATATAATACATATGGTAAAATTTTAATCAATAAAGCCTATATATTACTTATATATTAAAGTTAACAAATTTAAAACTAAGGAGAGCTATATGTTAAAAGCAATAAAAGGAAATATAATTTTTACAAAGACCTCAGATACTTTTACAGTATTTGAAAATAGCTACATTATACTAAACAAGGGCAAAGTAAAAGGTGTCTTTAAAGATATCCCTAAAGAATATAAAAATTTAGAAATCATAGACTACACTGATAAACTTATAATACCTGGTATGAACGACCTTCATTGTCATGCACCCCAATTTAGAAATTTAGGCATGGCTATGGATAAAGAACTTATACCATGGCTTGAAACTTATACATTCCCAGAAGAATCAAAGTATATAGATATAGAATATGCTACAAAGATGTATAAAAAATTTGTAAAAGAAGTCTGGAAAGCAGGTACTACTAGAATAGCTGTATTTGCAACAGTACATAAAAAAGCTTCTATGAAACTTATGGATATTTTTAAAGAGGTTGGTCTTGGAGCATATGTTGGTAAAGTAAATATGAACATGAATTGTCCTGACACTCTACTAGAAAATACGGAGGATTCTATCAACGATACAGAAGAAATAATAAGCAAATACAATGACATAAATTCTATTGTAAAACCAATTATAACGCCTAGATTTATACCTAGTTGTACAAGTAAACTTTTAAAAGAATTAGGCGATTTATGTTTAAAATATAATGTTCCTATACAATCACATTTATCTGAAAATCATGATGAAATTGAATGGGTTAAAAGTTTAGAACCTGAATCTAAATTTTATGGAGATGCCTATAATAGATACAATTTATTTGGTCAAACCCCTACATTAATGGCTCATTGTATTCACTGCTCTCAAGAAGAAATAGATTTAATGAAAGAAAATGAGGTTATGGCTGTTCATTGTCCTGCTTCTAATTTTAATGTTGGTAGTGGAGCTATGCCTATTAGAAAATTACTTGATAATAATATTAAACTAGCCCTTGGTTCTGATATAAGTGGTGGCCATACACTATCAATATTTAAGGCAATAGTATCTGCAATACAGTTATCAAAATTATACTGGGTAAATTCTAATAAGAAATGCAATTTTCTATCTTTATCTGAAGCCTTTTATATTGCAACTAAAGGTGGAGGAAGTTTTTTTGGAAATGTTGGTAGTTTTGAAGAAGACTACGATTTTGATGCATTAATTATTGATGATTCAGATTTAAATCATGACAATTATTCTATACCTGAAAGACTTGAAAGATTTATATATGTTGGTGATGACAGAAATATCATTCATAGATATGTATGTGGAAAATTAATTGAAGAACCTAATATAGAATTATAATAAAAATTTTGATTATATAGAATTTGTTTAATTTATATAACTAGTAAAAGAGTATATTTTGAACCTAAAAAACTATAGGTTAAAATATACTCTTTTTCTTTAATCTATTTATAACTTTAGTAATTATATCATATTTCCCTTAATATAATCCCCTATTCACATCTTAGATTATCTATATACATCCAAATATTAAAAAAATAATTATGATTTTATAGAACTAATCAATTTTTTCTTTGTAAGCATTTTTAAACTTTATTTTTACTTTTGTTGTATGCTTTACATACACTAACTATTAAGAGTATACCTATAACTCCAAGTGATATTCTACTGATTACAAATCCCTGTGGAATATTAAATGCAAGATTCCCCATCATATATGCAACTTTACTCTCCAGTATAGAGTTTACTAGACTCTTACCAGATATAATAGATAGTGCACCAGAATTTGTTATAAGAAATATTATTGGAATAAAAATATATAGTAAATTTCCATTTATATTACCAATAAACATACCCATCCCTAATACAAATAATACAGATGGTATTAAAATAAGAAATATAGGCTGTACAAACTGACCAAAGTTATTGAATTGAAATACTCTATTGTAAAAAATAAAACTTATCGCAATTACAATTGCAACTGTTAGAAGATATCCAACTGCTATTGTAATACTTTTTAAGCAAAAATATGTTGTAGGCTTTATCTTAGTTGTCATAGTAATTGTCCTTACTGCTTCTTCTTTTTTTGAAAATATATATGTACAAAACATAAGAACTATAACTAGTAAAAATGGATTTACATCAAGTAAAAAACTTGAATAGCTCCACTCTGAAAATGGTGCTGTATCATTTAAACCATAGATTGTTTTTGTCTTAAGAACATTGTAGGAGAACCATCCTGTTATTAATAGTAAAACTAAATACACCTTAGAAAATAATAGTCTCTTCATTTCATATTTCATTATTTTTAAATTATTCAAGATTCAATTCCTCCCCTGTAAGATTACAAGCTTTTAAGAAATCATCATATTTTAATATATTGTACTTGTATTTATCATATAAACTTTTGAGAATAGTTTCAAATTTATCTTGACCTAAAATCTCTTCCGCCTTTAAAAGTTGTAGTGGCATTTTGTTGTAAAGAAGTCTCATAGAATTAGGTGATAAAATATTGAATACATAGTTCTCAGGTAACTTTTCTAGATATTGTGGATTATTCATATAGAAATTCCTATTAAGTTTATCATTTTCTTTTTTCCAATTATCTATAGTTTTTTTACTATACTCTTTTCCATATTCATACTCCATAAACTTATTAGTCGCATAATTTGTTATACCTTCTGCTGACCAAGGTGATACCATTGGATCAACTTGTACTATAATTCCCCACCATTGATGACATATTTCATGTGCCAAAACTTCAGCCCCATTACTACCTTCTCCTATACTATTTTCAAATACACCTGGGTTGAAAATACTTTCATCCATATAACTTATATTCTCATATGCTTTTCCTCCAGTCCCAATGCTTGATGTAGCTCCTCCTTCTACTAACTTAAGTGGAATAACTTTATAACGCTCTAATTCTCCATATTGCTTCATATAAAAAGCAATAGAATCTTTTATAATTTTCTCTGCATTCATTTTGTTTATCTTGTCTTCATTCTTTCTATTATAATAAAACTGTACCTTAATCCCACCTGCTTGTATATCTTTTTTTACATAGTCCGCAGCTATTATAGTTAATTTAGTTCCTTGTGTATTGAATTTCCATGTACATTCATTATTCTTTTTATCAACTTTTAGCTTTTCTGTACTTATTCCACTTATTACAGGTGTTATACCTGTAGGTAAAGTGATGTTACCGTGAATCATTGATTCCATTGTATTCATAACATCAATTTTAGGTTCTGGGTATATTGAGCTACCAACTATCTTAATATTCTCTTCACTTATTATATATCCTGAAAGAATTTCTTCTAGCAATTGATTATTTATTAATTTACCTCCATACTCAATTTCAATTTTAAGATTTTTTTCTTTAGTTGTATCTAAACTAATTCGTCCTTCTGGTTGCTTCTTTTTAGAGATATCAAATTTAGCTTTTTTACCATTTATCTTGATATCTTTAACATTGTATCCAGGATTTAAATCAAATTTCAATTTTTGTTCTTTACCACTATTATTTTCCATAGTATATTCTATTTTCCCATCCAAGCTTGCCTTCTTAGGATTTATTTTTATATCAAGATTTGAATCAATTAATTTTATATCCTTATTTAACTTTTCATCCTCTTTAGTAGCCATAACTACACCTGAACCAGATTTCTTATCTACTACATTCTCCATTTTAGTTGGAGGACTATCATCATAATACGGTTCTAATGCATATATACTATAAGAACTAGCAATTAACACTACAGTTAAAATTGATATTGATACTTTCTTCATATTAAACATCATAGATGAAAAGATATTTTTTTCATATTTTCTTGTGCATATTACACCCATTAAATAAGTTGATATTGACACGAAACTCCAAAGCAGTCTATTCCAATATAAAGCTCTTAATTGCAAGGCATTTCCAAAACTAGAAGAGTAAATAGTTACCTTTGTCTGTACCCAATCAATAAGATAACTATCTTTTACATTTATAGATAAAAATATTAGTATAAGTAACATAATTATACTTAAATCAATGCGTCTTGTTATAGAGTAAAATCCAGCTGAAAGTAAAATACCAAATAATATAGCTGGTAACATTAAAACTAAGTAATTTATCAGATAAATATTTAAACTAAAATCCTCACTCATCTTAATGATAGAGTATGGTAGACAGATAATCATTGAAATTATTACAGATACTATAGCTGATACAAGAATAGAAATTACCTTAGCTAGATTTAAACTTTTGGCATCCATGATAGTTTCTATAATCCCATTAGTTTTGTTTCTGTAGACATTATCCATCTCATATATTGTAAACATCGAAAATAAGACTGTGCCTATTAAAGCCCCTAGTTTTGCTGGATTAAGTAAAACAGGTACACTCAAACTAAGCTCTTGTCCTAAATTACTTTGTAGTAATAATTCAGGCATTTCATACATTATTATTGATAAACCTGGTATCAATGCTATTACTAATATGAAAGTCCATGTAATCTTTGAACTAAAAAGCCTCTTTATCTCATCTTTGATAAATTTAATTGATTGCATTACTTTATCTCCTCCTCAGATATTAAAAACATATATGCATCCTCTAGGGATGGTTCTACAGATATTGCAAAATCTGGAAGTTTATGACTTACAATACGATATGAAGTTCCTGTTGTGGTAAGAATACTTGATGTAACTTTAAATTTGCTTTTTCCATTTTTATGTATTTCTCCATTTTTATCTTCATAAATACCAACATGTCCTTGTGCTTTTTTAATTAACTCTTCTGAGCTTCCATCAAACAGTACATTTCCTTTATTTATCACGATTAGTCTATTACATACTGACTGAACATCCTCTATAATATGTGTCGACAATATTACAATTTTATCTCTTGAATTTTTTGAAAATAAGTTACGGAAGTTTATTCTCTCCTCAGGGTCTAATCCAACTGTAGGTTCATCCAGTATTAATAGTCCTGGATTTCCCATTATTGCTTGGGCTATACCTACTCTCTGTTTTTGTCCCCCTGACAGGGTTTTAATTTTTGAGTTTCTTTTTTCTAATAAATTGGTCTGATTAATAACTTCTTCTATTATCTTTTTTGTGTTTTTATTAATACCTTTTAAAATTGACATATATTCGAGGAATTGATACACTGTCAATTCATCATATAATCCAAATTCTTGTGGTAAATATCCTAATTTACTTTTTAACTCTGTCTCACACTGTTGAAGAGGTTTCCCATTTACTAAAATCTGACCTGAAGTTTGTAATATTCTTGAAGTTAGTAGCTTCATTAAAGTGCTTTTTCCTGCTCCATTTGGACCCAATAAGCCTATAAAATTTGGACTTTCAAGACTCATATTTATATTTTTTAGTGCTTCCTTCCCTGCTTTATAAGTCATATTTAAATTTTTAACATCGATTTTCATATTTCACTCACCTTTCATATTTTTAGTTTCTTATTACATTTTTTATTATATAAATGAAGTATGTAGTTAATATGTTCTTACCTTGTTTTTTATATGGCACCTAAATACTTTTTAAATACATGTTTATACTCAAAATAACCCTATACTAAAATTTAACTTTAAAATTTTAGTATAGGGTTATTTTATTTATAAAATATTTACTGCAATGTATTTTTTAATGCGATAGGAAATATAGCTGTAAATTTTACACCCACTGATGTATTTTCAATTTTATATTTAACCTTGTGCATATCAAATATAATTTTAATAATATACAATCCTAAACCACTTCCGCCAGATTGTCTACTTCGTGACTTATCTACACGATAAAAAGGATTAAAAATATTTTCTATCTCAGATTCTTCTATAAATGTATTTGAATTCTCAACCTCAAAAACTCCACATTCATTATTCTTATACAATTTTATATTTACCAAAGCACCGTTTTTTGAGTGCTTAATTGAATTGTTAATAATATTAGAAATAGCTTTTTTCATCAATTTTATATCTACAAAAGAGTATAAATTTTTTTCTATATCACTAAGAATATCTATATTCTTATTTTCTGCTAATATTAAGTAATTTTGTATTGATTTTTGTATTAATGAACTCATATTGATTTCTACTGTATTTAATTTAAATCCAGATGACTCCATACGAGAAATATCAAGAATTTCACGTACCATTTCTTCCATGCTTTCCATTACCTTAAGTGAATGTCTTAAATAAGTATCTCTATCCTTATACATGCCAATATTATATATCATGCCTTCAAGTTGACCTTTTATAATCGTAATTGGCGTTTTTAGCTCATGAGATACCGCTGCAAAAAAAGCTCTTCTACTTATTTCGTTCTTTCTTTCCTTTTCAATATCTTCTTGAAGCTTTGAATTTGCATGTTCAAGATTATTAAGTGTAATTGATAAATTATGTGCAAGTTCATTTAAACTTAAAGCAAGAGAACCTATTTCATCGTGACTTTCTACATCACATCTAACATCTAAATTCATCTGTGCAATTTTTTTTGAGGTGTTACTTATCTTGACAACAGGTTTTGTAATTACTCTGGAATAAATAAATGCAGTAACTAGTGATATTATCAAAATCATTATTGCGACTACTGGTATCAATTTTAATAAAATTATAGAAGCTTCATCAACTACCATCAATTTTGGTACAACAGAGAGAATATATTTATCTGAACTATCTTTAAATGTAATCTCAGTGGATATAGCACTTACATAGCTACTTCCCGAAATTTGATTATTATTTAAGTACTTATATAAAAAATTATCTTCATTGAATATAGCTTTTTGCTTCTTATTTGATATAATATTTTCATCACCTAATTTACCATACTTTATATTAGATGGTATTTCTACTAATTTTCCATTTTTCACTAAATCAATAGACACATTATTTTCAATTATAAAATCATAAAATTTAGGTGCTGAATCCTCATATTTAGTATTCTCAATAACTTTAACAAATTCATCAAGATTTTTTTTGATATCATCGGTTAGGTATGATTTATATGTTTTGGGCATTGACATCATGATAAATATATAAATTAGCGTACAGGACAAAATAAGTATCAAGGTTGTACTTAAAAAAACTTTTCTATTTAGACTTTTCTTAATCCAATACATCAATCCTATATCCTACCCCTCTTATTGTTTCTATGTAATCCACATCAAGTTTTTTTCTAAGATTTTTTATATGTGTATCTACAACCCTTTCATCTCCTAAAAAATCATACTTCCACAGACTATTTATTAAATTTTCTCTAGTAAGTACACGACCCTTGTGTTCTATTAATTCTTTTAGAACTTCAAATTCTCTAGCAGTCAATTCAATCTTTTTACCATTAACAAAAACTTTATATCCTTCAACATCAATATTGATATCTCTATATAATAAAAATTCCCTATCTTCATGATTTTCTTCTTTGTCACCGATTCTTCTTAATACTGCCTCTACTCTTTTTAGAAGAACAATTGTAGAAAAGGGCTTTGTAATATAATCATCCACTTTTAATTCAAATCCTTTTACTTGGTCTGTTTCTTCATCCAATGCTGTAAGTATAATAATTGGAATATTAGATTCATTTCTTATCATTTCACAAACTACAAAACCGTCTATCTTTGGCATCAAAATATCCAATAAAATCAAATCAAATTGTTGTCTTTTAAACTTCTCAATCCCATCAAGACCATCATTTGCTGTTATAATGATATAACCTGCATTTTCTAAAAATGTTTTTATTATATTTTGGATATCTATATCGTCTTCTATGACCAATATTCTCTTTGACAAGTTTATCCCCTCTTTCTATAACTATAAACTTTAGGTTGTATATTTATATATATTTAGATTATACATTATCTTTATGTTTTTAATGTGTAGCATAAGGCAATTCTCATAAACTCCTCTCCTATTATATATTGGTAAAATTGTCAGTTCAATATAATATTTCTATAAAATTTTTACCATTTATTATTTTAAAAATATTTCCTTATTTTATTTTTATTAATTTTTTTTAGAAATACTAAATTTTATTTGTAAATATATAGTAATTTTTACATTATTCTTATATAATATATATGAATAAATAATTTTGGAGGACTTGTCTAATGAGTGAATTTAAAAATGTTAATGCAGTGAAAAAAGCAAACGTTTATTTTGATGGTAAGGTAAGTAGTAGAGTACTAATATTTCCTAATGGCGAAAGAAAAACTTTAGGATTGATGTTACCTGGAGAGTACACTTTTTCTACTAGAGAAGAAGAAATAATGGAAATGCTTGCTGGAAGCATGGATGTAAAACTGCCTGGAAGCAATGAGTTTGTAACATATACAGAAGGTCAAAAATTTAATGTTCCTTCTGATTCAAGCTTTGATTTAAAAGTAACTGAAGTTGTTGACTATTGCTGTTCATACATAGCTGATTAATAAATATACATGATATTCTTATATAAAATTTAATGTAAATAAAAAAAGAACAACTCTATTTAATATTAAGTTGCTCTTTTTTATATTATTCAAGTCAGTTTAAATCTGGAGCTATTGTGTCTAGTATCTCATCTAATACAAATAACATAACTTTTATCATAATTGGCATTAATACCGCTAATACCATAGTTATAAGGATTAGCTCTTTACTTAGAGCTACAAAGGAGAATAGTCCACCTAAAAATAGAATACCAATAACAAATGATATAGTCATGCTTACAATTAAAAATAATCTTTCTTTATTAAATGGCAAGCATTGCTGTCTTAATATCAAAAGACCACATATACCAGTTAATATAGCACACATTGTAGAAAATACACTTGAACTATAACCTAAATATTCGACTATATTGTAAACAATAATTACATTTAATGTTACACATAGTGCTCCTGGTAAAGCATTTTTTAATATATTAAGCAAGAAATTTCCTGAAATTCTACTTCTATTTGCCTCAAGAGCTAAAAAGAATGATGGTATACCTACTGTTACAGCTCCAATCAAGGATAATTGAATTGGTACAAATGGATATTGTCTACTAAAGAAAAATAATGTTAATAATGACAAGAAGAATGAAAATATTGTCTTTACTAAAAACAAAGAAGATGCTCTTTGAATATTATTGATTACCTTTCTTCCTTCCATAACAACCTTTGGCATGGATGCAAAGTTTGAATCTAATAAAACTAAATTAGAAACATTTTTGGTAGCATCACTTCCAGATGCCATAGCAATACTACAGTCAGCTTCTTTAAGTGCTAACACATCATTTACACCATCTCCTGTCATTGCTACTGTACGATTTTGTTGTTTTAATGCTATAATCATTTGTTTCTTTTGTTGTGGGCTTACTCTTCCAAAAACACTATATTTATCAACAGCATCATATATGTCTTTATCATTTTTAAATGTTGTTGCATCAATAAATCTATTAGCTGTTTTAAGACCTGCTTTTCTTGCTACTTCACTTACTGTTATAGGATTATCTCCAGATATAATTTTTATATCTACACCTTCATTATAAAAAAATTCTAAAGTTTCCTTGGCCTCATCCCTAATTTTATCTAATATCAGTATAAAAGCAAGCGGTTTTATATCTTCAGGTATATTATGCTCTTCCATATAAGAGTTACTATGAGCTAAAGCTATTACTCTATTTCCTGCTTTAGAATATTTTTCAATCTCTATTTTTAAGTCTTTATATCTATCTTTAAAAATAAACTCAAAAGCTCCTATTAAGTATGTACCTTCATTTTCAAAAACAACACCACTGTATTTTCTTGCTGATGAGAATGGAATTAAATTTTTTACTTTATATGTATCTGAAATATCATATTTATCTCTTATAGCATTTAATGTTGCATTGTCATCTTTAAGAGAATTACACAAATTTCCCATTATCTCGTTTATATCAACTTTTTCAAGCATTACTACATCATCAACTTGCATTTTACCCTCTGTAATTGTACCTGTTTTATCAAGACATAATGTGTCAACTCTAGCAAGAGTCTCTACACAATATAATTCTTGAACTAAAGTCTTGTGACTTGCAAGCTTTATTGTCCCAACAGCTAAAGCAATACTTGTAAGTAGCGTTAATCCTTCTGGTATCATTCCATTTACAGCTGCCACAGTACCTACTACAGATGTTGCTATAGAATCTCCATTTCCAAAATGTTGTTTTACAAACAAGATAATTCCTAAAGGAATAATTATTACACCAACAACTTTTAATATTGCATTTAATGAATTTCTAAGTTGAGAATTGTGTTTCTTGGAAATTTTAGCATCATTAGCTATCTTATTTGCATAGTTATCTTTTCCTATGTTTTCAACTTTTACAAATGCCTCTCCAGAAACTACAAAACTACCAGAATATAAAAAATCGCCTTTGTTTTTTACAATAATATCAGATTCTCCTGTGATTAGAGATTCATTTATCTCTAACTTTCCTTCTAAAACTTTTGAATCTGCACAGATTTGATTTCCTGTTTTTAAAATCATAATATCATCTAGCACTAATTCCTGAACATCAATCTCTCTTTTCTCTTTTTCCCTTATAACAGATACTTTGCTTGATACTATAACAGATAGATTGTCCAACAATCTTTTTGCTCTTATTTCTTGAATAACACCAATAATAGTATTAATTACAGCAATAAATATAAATAAGGTATTTTTAAAAGAGCCAACTGAAACTAGCAAACAAACTAAAACAATATTTATAAGATTAAAAAGTGTAAATATATTATCTTTAAAAATTTGCTTGTATGTTTTAGTTTTTCCATTGTCAAATACATTAATTAAATTATCATCTATTCTACTTTGAAGTTGTTCACTGTTTAATCCAACATTTATATCACAATTATATCTTTTTAGGTTAACTTTATCCATATTATACTCCTTTCAACTTAACTTTTTCTTTAACATTAATATCTATAAATATATTGTAAAATTCTAATTTAGTTTAATATATCTTATTATAGTTTATATAATAAAACATAAATCTAAAGATTTAAATATCATAATTCTTAAGATTTCCTAAATTTTTTATGAATTTCGATATATTTTTATTAAGTTTAAATTAAGTTAAAAGAATAAGTAGATTTATTATATCCTATAAAATAAAACTACTCTGTATATTCAGTTTCCAAATCTTCACATTTTTCTTTACCATATATAACCATTCCTATAATTGAAATTATTATAAGCACACTTCCTACAATACTATAAAGATTGAACTCTTCATTCAGTAGAAATACTCCTGCAAATATAGATACCACTGTAGCTATGTTTGATAATATTGATGATTTTACAGCCTCTAGTTTAGACCTTGAGTAGTTATTTAAAAACATAGCTAACAAAGAACACCCCATACCCAAATAAACTATTGGAAATACAATCTCCATATTAAATAATCCTTTTGCATATTCTATTAGACTCCCTGATATCAATTCACCACCAACAGATATTGATGTAAATGATATTGTTCCAATTAGTTGCATTGCTGCTGTTATTTCAATTGGTGTAAATTCGCTTTTAGATAATTTTCTTACATATACACCATATGCACCAGCACAAATTACTGCCCCAAGTATCATTATTCTTCCAAGCATGCTACTTGTTTGATTCCCTGTATTTTGTAAGTTTACTATTATAACTCCAAAAACTGCAATTGCGATGCACACTACTTGTTTCAAGTTCATTTTTTCATTTAAAAATATAATTCCCATAATTCCTGTAACTACTGGTATCATAGATATCATAACACCAAATTCTGATGTAGATGTATACTTAACTCCAAGTGTCTCAAGCATAAAATATAGAAATGGTTGAAACATACATAAAATCAAAAGTGATTTAATATCTTTACCTTTAAAGTTTAAGCTTATAAATTTAAACTTATATAATGCTATTACTGCTATCAATCCAATTGTAAATCTTAATGATAATACTGTAAAAACCTTATTGTCAACCAAATTTAATACTGTCTTAGTAAAATAAAAAGAAAAACCAAATAGAATATTTGCCAATACCCCTAAAGTATAACCTTTTGTTACATCACTTACCTTGTTCATAAATTTAACATCCTCACATTTTCTAATAATATATAAAAAACTTTAACAGTACATACCATGTATGTCAACATATACACAAAAAAGCTATCTAATTTAAGATAGTTTAGATAGCTTTTTAATACAAATATAAAATTTTTGTATATTTAAATTATTTATTATTTTTATTATTTATCTTTGTGACCATGTTAATATAGGCTTTTTCACTGCTCTTGCATCATCAACTCTTTTAACTAAAGTATTATGTGGAGCAGTTTTTAGTAATTCTGGTTCTTCCTTAGCTTCTTTTGCGACATTCTTCATAGCTTCAATAAAACTATCTAATGTTTCTATACTCTCACTTTCTGTAGGCTCTATCATAAGCGCCTCATTTATAATAAGAGGGAAATACATTGTTGGAGGATGATATCCATAATCCAACAATCGCTTTGCTATGTCAATAGTTTTTATATTTGCTTCTCCTCTTGGTAATCCGCCTAATACAAACTCATGTTTACATAAAATATCTATTGGTAAAATATAATCATCTTTTATACTTTCTTTTATATAATTAGCATTTAGAACTGCCATTTCACTAGTTTCTTTAAGTCCATCTCTTCCCATTGTTAATATATATGTGTAAGCTCTTACAAGGACACCAAAATTTCCATAAAAATTTTTAATTTTTCCGATAGATTTTGGTCTGTCATAATTTAATACATATTTATCTTCTTGTTTTTCAATTACTGGAATTGGTAAAAAAGACACTAACTCTTTTTTTGCTCCAACAGGTCCAGCCCCTGGACCACCGCCACCATGAGGAGTTGAAAATGTCTTATGAAGATTAAGATGGACTACATCAAATCCCATATCTCCTGGTCTTGTTATTCCCATAATAGCATTCATGTTTGCACCATCATAATACAAAAGACCACCTGCTTCATGTACAAGGTCAGCTATTTCTTTTATATTTTTTTCAAATAGCCCAAGAGTGCTTGGATTTGTAAGCATAAGGGCTGCTACTTCATCATTTAAAACTTCTTTTAACGCATCTATATCTACAGCACCATTTTTATCAGATGTTATTTGAATTACATCAAAATTCGCCATAGCTGCACTTGCTGGATTTGTTCCATGTGCAGAATCTGGAATTATTACTTTAGTTCTTTTATAGTCTCCTCTATTTTCATGATACGCCTTTATCAGCATAAGACCTGTAAATTCACCATGTGAACCTGCTGAAGGTTGAAGTGTCACTTCATCCATACCTGTAATTTCTGCAAGCTTATTTGATAAATCATACATAAGAGCAAGAGACCCTTGTGCTGTATCTGGAGATTGATATGGATGCATTCCAGTAAAGTTTGGAAGTGCTGCCATATCTTCATTAATTTTAGGGTTATATTTCATTGTACAAGAACCTAAGGGATAAAAACCAGTATCAACACCAAAATTCTTATTTGACAATAAAGTATAATGTCTAACTAATTCTAATTCACCAACTTCTGGTAAGTTTAATTCATTTTGTCTAGCCATACTTGGGTCAATCATATCTTCTATTTTTATATCATCTATATCTAACTCTGGAATTGAGTATGCTTTTCTGCCTTTTTTAGATATATCTATCAACAAACTATTATATTCTTTCATTATAACCCCTCCATTATTCCAACTAACTTATCTATTTCATTTTTACTTCTTTTTTCAGTTACACAAAGTAAAGTTGAATTTTTTAATTCTGGATAATTGTGTTCTAAATTATAACCACCTAATATATTTTCTTCTAAAAGTTTATCGTTTATAGTATCTATATTATGATTTCCTTGTACTGCAAATTCTTTAAAAAATCGGCCTTTAAATATAGGTCTGTATTTTCCTGTTTGCACAAGTTTATTATAAGCATAGTGTGCTTTTTTCATTGATTGCATACCAACTTCTTTAAATCCTTCTTTACCCATAGTAGCCATGTATATTGATGCTACAAGAGCATTTAGAGCTTGATTGGAACATATATTAGAAGTTGCTTTTTCTCTTCTTACATGTTGCTCTCTAGTTTGTAAAGTTAATACATATGCAATTTTCCCTTCTGTATCTAAACTTTGCCCAACTATTCTTCCTGGCATTTTTCTTGTATATTTAGATTTACTAGCCAAAAATCCTACATAAGGACCTCCAAAATTAAGAGGATTTCCTAGTGATTGAGCTTCTCCAACAACAATATCTGCTCCTATTTCACCTGGTGTTTTTAAAACACCTAATGATATTGGGTCAACACTCATAATTAACATGGCTTTATTTTCATGAGTTATCTTTTCTATTCCTTCCATTTCTTCAATAATCCCAAAGAAGTTAGGAGTTTGTATAAGGACACATGCTGTATCTTTATCTACAGAAGCTCTTAATTTTTCTATATCTGTAGTTCCATATTCACTACAAAAATCAATTTCTACTATTTCACAATCTTTATATTGTAAATAAGTTCTTAGTACTGATAAAGTTTCTGGATGTATAGTCTTTGATACTACTATTTTACTTTTTCTAGTTTGATTCATTGCCATTATACATGCTTCTATTGCAGCAGTAGCTCCATCATACATTGATGCATTTGCAATTTCCATACCAGTAATTTCTGCAATCATGGATTGAAACTCAAACACTACTTGCAAAGTTCCTTGACTTATTTCTGCTTGATATGGAGTATATGCTGTATAAAATTCTGACCTTGAAGTTATATGTTTTATAATTGATGGAATATAATGGTCATACGCACCAGCTCCAAGAAAACAAGTTAAATCTTCTAGACTTAAATTTTCCTCTGACAATCTTTTTACTATTTTACTAACTTCTAATTCAGATTTTCCACTGTCTAGATTTAAATCTCTTTTTAATTTTAGTTCATCTGGTACATCTGAAAATAATTCATCAACTGAGTTTAATCCAACTACTTTTAACATTTTTATCTTATCTTCATTTGTAGCAGGTATATATGAAAATTTATTTTCTTTATTTACTACAACATTATCTTTTTTATATTGTTTTTTATAAAAAGGCTTCTTAACTGTTATAGCAGGAACAACTTTTTTTCTAATGGCTATACCTATTTCAGTTCCTGCTTTTGCATATTCAGCATCTATAATTCCCATACCTAAGATTTTCCCTGTTGTTGGAGATGCACACCCAGTAGTTACAAAACCAACTGTTTTATCTCCAACTTTTATATCATATCCATTTCTAGGCATCCCTTTGCCTTGCATTTCAAATCCTACTAATTTTCTTTTAATCCCATTTTCTTTTTCTTCTGCTAAGATTGATTTGCCAATAAATGATTCCTTATTTACTTTTACAAAAATAGATAATCCTCCTTCAAGTGGAGATATGTGTTCATTTATTTCATGTCCATATAGAGGTAAGGCTGCTTCAAACCTTAAAGTATCTCTACAACCTAGACCAGCTGGACATATATCTTCTCCTCCAACTTTTAGGACTTCATCCCAAATTGCTTTTACATGTTCATTTTTGCAATATATTTCAAAACCATCTTCTCCAGTATATCCTGTTCTTGAAACTAAACAAGAGTATCCAGATACTTTTACTTCTGGCATTGACTTATAAAATTTTATTGATTCTAAATTTATGTCTGTGATTTTTTGAAGAATTTTTTCTGCTTTAGGTCCTTGAACTGCTAATTGACAAACTTCATTAGATATATTTTTTATATTTACTTTATATCCTTCACTTTGCTTGATTATCCAGGCAACATCTTTGTCTATATTTCCTGCATTTATTACTAACAAATAATCTTCTTCCCCAAACTTATATATTAATAAATCATCAACAACTCCACCATTTTCATAGCACATAGGTGTATATATGATGTCATTGACTTTTAATCCACTTATATCATTCGTAACTAGGTTTTGTATAAATTTTTCTGATTCTACTCCTTTTACTTCTACTTCTCCCATGTGAGATACATCAAATATACCTGCACTTTTTCTAACCATTTTATGCTCTTTGTTTATTCCTTCATATTCCAAAGGCATCTCCCAGCCAGCAAATTCAACAAGCTTTGCACCAAGCTCTTTGTGTGTATTATACAAAGGCACTCTTTTTAATTCATTCATATATAACCCTCCCCATAAAATTAAACCTATTATATTTAAGCAACTTCACCACTATGTCCTGTATTTTCTCATAAAAAAAATATATAAGCATAGAAAATAATCCTAGCCTATATATCCCTGTTTGTATACCTGAAAGATTTAATAATTTAATATTATTCTGCTTCTTCGGTGACTTATAGTATTTAACTTAAGTCTCTCCAGAGTCCCATCAATTAGCGATATTTTTGCCTGAAAGCTTCTCTAAGGATTGGCATTTCTTAAATTTCTTCTTCGGCGCCTTTTTGTATAAAGGTCTCTCTCGCTAATCTCACTTGGAAATATTTATTTTCAATTTTATTTTATGAATATTTAAATCAAATGTCAACACATTATATTTATTTTTTTTTATGTATTAATTTTTTTGTTAAGTTTTTATTATCAATCATTTCTCTTTTATATTATTCACTCTTCTGCAAAGATATTATATATTAATGCAAAATAACATTTTCACTTAATTTATTATTAAAATAACACACAAATAACCAAATGTAAATTTGTATTGAGATTTACTATAACATGTTAAAAGTATATTCATACACTTGATGAAATCGTTTACAATTTTAAACTTGTGAAAAATAAGATTTTTAAAATAGAATATTTTTAATAGAATTACAACTATTGAATGGTTATGTGATTTGAATATTTTTAAAATTTTAGTCATTTAAAAAAAGCACCTCATATTAAAGTGCCAATCTATCATATATTGATTTTTCTAGTATTTTTCATCGTATCAAGACTCATTCATAAGTAGTAAATTAATGGTAAAATAACTTCTTAAATCCTTTGTAACTGCTTATAATTTCAATTTTTCTGTGGATAATCTAACTTTTAGTTATTTTTTCGATTTAAAAAAAAGTAGAAATGTTTGCATTATGTTTTAAGATAGTTATTTATCAAAAAATAAAAACGGGATAGCCCACTCCGAAAGCCAGCAACCCCAGTTTTTTTCAGCACAACTAAGTACTGTAAAGTGCGGATGAAGGGAGTCGAACCCCCACGCCAATGGCGCTAGATCCTAAGTCTAGTGCGTCTGCCAATTCCGCCACATCCGCTTATATCACTCTTTTATTTTACTATATTTCGCTATTATTTTCAATAACTTTTTTAAATTATCTAAAAATAAATAAAATAATGATAATAGAAGGTGAAATTCATTTACAGCCTTATTCTGCAAGTTCTACTTCTACTTCATCTACTTTCTTACCTATAATTTGAAGACCTACAAATACAGCTACTATAGCAACTGGCAATACTATATATATTGGCAATCCAAATCCAGCTGGTATATATCCAAATACAATAGTAATTACTGCTGTAAATATGGCATATGGCATTTGAGTATTAACATGGTCTATATGATTACATCCAGCTCCCATTGAAGAAAGTATTGTTGTATCTGAAATTGGGGAACAATGGTCTCCAAATATTGCACCTGTTAAAACTGCGCTTGTACTTACTATTACATAAGACATATCAGGATTTAGTGAATATGCAAGTGGTATTGCAAGTGGCATAAGTATACCCATTGTTCCATAAGCTGTTCCAGTAGCAAAAGATATTATTGCTCCTAATCCAAATATTAAGCTTGGTAGCAAGAATGGAGGCAATGAACCAGATAATAAATGTATCAAGAATTTAGCTGTACCTAACTCTTTTATTACTGAACTTAATGACCAAGCAAGTATTAATATTACACCAGTGATTACTAAACTTTTCATTCCATCTATCCAAACATCAATTGCTTCTGATACTGTAAAAATCTTTTTAACTACAGCCATTATAATAGCAACTAAACTTGCAACTAATGCAGATTGGAATAATGCTCTAGATGCATCAGATGCACTAAATGCTTCTTTTATTGCTTCAAAAGAATATGGTGAATTTGTAAATAATTGTATTAAAGTCTTATCTTCACCTCCCATTATAGATGTATATCCACTATAATAGAATGATGCTAGTGCAACTACTATCAATGTACCTATTGGAATTATAGCATTCCATACACTTAATTTTACTCCATCTTTTGGAGCTAAATCATCCAATTCTTCAACGCCTTCATCAAGGTCTGTGCCAATTTTTCTACTTCTAGATTTTATTTCAGCTTTTCTCATTGGTCCAAATTCTTTTAATAATAACGCTGAAATTACAATAAATGCTAATATTAATATGTTATAAAATCTAAATGGTATTGTATTTAAAAATATGCCAAACGCATCAACATCTACACTTATACTTTCAAAAGCATCATGTATTAAACCAACTTCAAGACCTATCCATGTAGATATTATGGCAAGCCCAGCAACTGGTGCTGCTGTAGCATCTATTATAAATGCTAATTTTTCTCTTGATATTTTCATTTTATCTGCAACAGGTCTCATCATAGGCCCTACAATTAATGAATTAGCATAATCATCAAAGAAAACTAAAAGACCTAAAAACCAAGTTATAATCTGTGTCCCTTTAGCTGATTTTGCTCTCTTTGCAAGTGCTTCAGCTATAGCCTTGGCACCACCCATCTTGGCAACAAGATTTATTACTCCCCCAATTGCTAAGACTTGTAGTATTATCCCCGCATTCCACGGGTCTGATAGAGATACTAAAGCTCTATCTACTAAGTCTAAAAATGCTTGTATAAATGCAGCAAATACATTAACGCCACTGACTTGAATTATAAAACTCCCAGAAAGAATTCCTAGCAACAAAGAAATTATTACATTTTTAGTTATAAATGCAAGTATTATAGCAACTAATGGTGGTATTAAAGTTAAGATTCCAAATTTTTCTGCGTTAGCTAATGCAATAGTATCTATATCTTCCTCTGCAAATACCATTACAGTTGACATTATAAACATAATTGTCGTCAGAAAAATAATGTTAAATTTTTTATTTCTCATATAAATCTCCCTCTCTTTTTAATTTTGTGAATTATATAGGGTATTATGGGTTATGATAAAATAAAAAAGCCTTGAGTGGTAAACACTCAAGGCTTAAACATTACATACATTGATAATACTAAAAAACAAATATAATATAATTCCTTAAATGATAGCTCACCACAAATAAACCTGTGACAGTTGTACATATATTTTATGTACCCCCAGCAATATAATCTTAAAGCATCGATTATAAAACTTCGGCAATATCCCCTTTCCCAATAATTCTTTGTGCTTAACTCCTTATTAGTACTGATAGATTATTGCGCCTCTACCCTTTTATTCACTTTTATTAAATATATTTTGAGTATATATTATTTATTTAAACTTTGCAAGGAAGTTTTAAAAATTTTACTTTAAAGGATTTTTTATATCATTGTCGAATTATAAAATTAATTGTACTAAAATCAGCTAAAAAAATTTTATCAATTATATGGAGGAATTACTTTAATGTTATTAATTTACAATGAAAAAACAAACCCTTATTTCAATTTAGCAATGGAAGAATATCTACTTAAAAATTTTGACGAAGATTTATTTATTTTATGGAGGAATGAACCATCTATAATTGTTGGAAAAAATCAAAATACACTTTCTGAAATAAACTTAGAATATATAAGAGAACATTCAATACCAGTTGTTAGAAGACAATCTGGTGGAGGAGCTGTATTTCATGATTTAGGAAATATAAACTTTACATTTATAGCTTGTAATAATAATAGTTTTAGTGATTTCAGAAGATTCACTCAACCAATAATAGACTTACTTAAAACCTTAGATGTCAGTGCTGAGTTTTCTGGAAGAAATGACCTTCTTATAGATGGCAAAAAATTCTCTGGAAATGCTCAACATAACTATAAAAATAAAGTAATGCATCATGGGACACTTTTATTTTCATCTGAGATAAATGACCTTTCAAATGCACTAAAAGTAAAACCCATAAAATTTGAGGGTAAAGGTATAAAATCTGTAAAGTCTCGTGTAACCAATATAAGTGAACATTTACAGTCTGATATGGATATACTTGAGTTTAAAGATGCTATAATGAATTATCTTTCTGCGACAAATGCTGATAATACAAATTATTCTCTAAGTAAACATGACATAGAGGAAATAGAAAAACTTACTAAATCAAAATATGAAACTTGGGATTGGAACTTTGGTAATTCACCGAAATACTCTCTTTCAAATGAATTAAAATATGTTGGTGGAAATGTAGAATTTAATTTAAATGTTGATAAAGGTATAATAACTAGTATAAAGTTTTTTGGAGATTTCTTTGGGAAGTACGATGTATCTTTTGTAGAAGATAAACTTATCGGTACAAAACATGAGGAAAATTCATTGAGAACTATTTTAGATACAATTGAAATAAATGACTATTTCTTGGGTGCTGATACTAATATTTTAGTTTCTGGAATTTTAGGTGTTAAGTAAAAATAACAAAAATTTTAAAATATTTATAAAATTATGTTTACAGATACAAAAAATCATGCTAATATTTATAACATAATTAAAAATTAATACTTCTTATCCAGAGTGGTGAAGGGACTGGCCCTATGAAACCCAGCAACCAGTATATTTTAATATACATTGGTGCTAAATCCTGCAGTATTGTACTGAAAGATGAGTTTAAATTAGCTTTTAAAGCCTGAGTTTATACTCAGGCTTATTTTATTTTCACAATGTGATAAAAAGAGGGTATTTTATTTTTAACTAATCAATTATATTCAGGAGGGAATTTTTATGAAATTCAAAAAATTATTAAGTTTGTTATTATGTCTAGTATTTACTTTATCTGTAGTTGGATGTTCAAAATCTAAAGACGATAAAAAAATTGTTGTTGGTGCTACTTTAGTTCCAGGTGGAGAGTTGTTAGAAGAACTAAAACCACTTATTGAAGAAAAAGGTTATACTTTAGAAGTTAAAAACTTTGACGATTACATACTTCCAAATGAAGCTTTAAATAATGGCGAAATTGATGCAAATCTATTTCAACATGAACCTTATCTAAAAGAAGCTGTTAAAGCTAAAGGCTATAAAATAATGGCAGGAACTAAACTATATGTATGCCCAGCCATACTTTACTCTTACAAAATAAAATCTGTTGATGAATTTAAAAAGGGAGATACAATTGCAATAAGCAACAATCCATCTTCTTGTTCTAAAGACCTTAGATATCTTGAAAGTATGGGACTTTTAACTTTACCTAAAGAAAATAATTTAGTTAGTCCTAAAGATATAATTGAAAATCCAAAGGGCATACAATTCAAAGAATTAGATATTGCTCAAATACCATCTTCTCTTCCAGATGTAACTGCTGCATTTATAGACACTACTTACGCAGTACCTGCTGGTCTTAATGCTAAGAAAAATGGAATCTACACAGCACCAGTGAATGATGAGTATGCTAATCTTTTAGCATTTAGAACTGAAGATAAAGATAGTGAAAAAATTAAAGTTCTACAAGAAGTTCTTACATCAGATAAAGCAAGAAACTTAATTGAAGAAAAATATAAAGGAATTGTAATTCCTGTTTTTTAGTAGAATTAGTATAATTTGAACATTATTATTGTAATCTTGTTGAATATTGACTTATTAAGTGCTACCATTTAAATAAATCTATGTTTGTGGAGGAAGATTACTATGGCTATAGAATTGAAAAAAGGACAAAAAATAAATCTTACAAAAAAAGAAAATACCGATTTAGGTGAGATTTTAGTTAATTTAAATTGGAATCAAAAAGTACAAAAAAAGGGCTTTTTTGGAGCTCTAAGAAGTAGTAATATAGATTTAGATTTAGGCTGCTTGTTTGAAATGAAAAATGGTGCAAAAGGTGCTGTTCAAGCATTGGGCAATTCCTTTGGTAATTTAGAACATCCTCCTTTTGCTCAACTAGATGGAGATGACCGAACAGGAAGCAATACACAAGGCGAAAATATAAGAATCAACGGTAACAAGATAAAAGAAATAAAAAGAATATTGATTTATGCTTTTATTTATGAAGGTGTGGCTAATTGGTCAGAAGCTGATGGAATTGTAACTATTAAACAAAAACAAGATTCTGATTTAGTGGTTAAGCTTGATGAGCATAAAAATGGCTATAATATGTGTTCAATAGCATTAATAGAAAATGTAAATGATGAAACATTTAGCGTTGAAAAAGTAGTTAAATACTTTAAAGGACATAGAGAAATGGATAATGAGTTTAACTGGGGCTTAAAATGGGTTGCAGGAAAAAAATAATAATGTTTAAGAAGGTTCATCTTATCCAAAACATAACTTCATATTATTTACACCTCACATAAAACTTTATAAGAATTTATAGTTTTCATATAATTATTTATTTAAAATCGTATATCATATATATTGATGTTATTCTCAGTACTTATACCACTATACGTTTTTAAATAGTTAACAAAATCTAATAAAGTACTTATAATATAAGTACTTTATTAGATTATTATATATTAAAATATACTTTAACTATTATAAACTATAAACAATTTCTTTATCTAATATTTTTTCAAACTCTAACATTGGCATTGGTTTATAAAAGACAAACCCTTGAACCAAATCACACCCAATCTCTTTAAGAAACTCAACCTGTTCTTTATATTCAATACCTTCAGCAACAGTTATAATATTTAACTCTTTTATCATCTGTATAATATTTTTTATTACTATCTTCTCTTTTTCTTTGTTTAAACTCTCTTTAAAAAACATCGAGTCAAGCTTTAAAACATCAAATGGTAAATCCTTCAAAACACTTAGAGACGAGTATCCCTTTCCAAAATCATCCAAAGAACAAGTAAATCCACTTTCATGTAGGTCATGTACAATTTCTAAAAGATGCTCTTGATTTTCAAAAGCAACACTTTCTGTAAATTCAATTTCTATAGTATTTTTAGGTATATTATATTTATTTTGTATGTGCGAATAAGTTTCTACAAACTTAGCATTATAAAATTGAATCTTAGAAACATTAACTGAGATAGGAACAATTGTTTTATTTTCATCTAATCTCTTTCTAATCCATCTACATACCTCTTCAAACACATATTGGTCTACCAAACTAATAAAAAACTCCTTTTCCAGTATTGGAATAAATATCGCTGGAGATATCACACATTTGTCTGGTGTCATCCAACGTACTAAGGCTTCTGCACAATCTATTTTTTGATTATGTAAGTTAACTTTAGGTTGAAAATAAACAACAAATTCTCTTCTATTGAGTGCTTCATGTATTCTACTCTTAATTGTATTTTCTTCAATCATTTTTTTACGAATATTTTCATTATAAAAAGCATACTTAGTACCTGGTTTATTTTTGACAGTCTTTTGTGCAAAGTTTGCACGATTTATCAAATCATCTATATTTAATTTCTCATTCACATCTTCAATACAACAAATTCCACTAACAATAGTAATACTATATTTATTTTTAATTTCATCTGTAATGTTAATCAACTTATCATCTACAACTTGTTGTCTTCTTAGCAAAGTCTCCTTATCTACATAACATCTTAATGCAACAAATCTATCTGCAATCTCTCTTGCAAATACTTCGTATTTTCCAATATCATCCATCATGATATTAGAATAGCGTTTTAATATCATGTCACCATAATCGTATCCAAATATATCATTGATATACTTAAAATTTTCAAAATCGATATAAAATATAGCAAATTTCTTATCTTTATACTTATAAATATACTGCTCTGCATCCAACTTAAACTTTTCTATAGTATTTGCTCCTGTAAGTTCATCTTTATATGCAATATTTTTTAAATCTACGTTTAGTTTTTCAAGTTTAATTAATCTTCTATTGTACTGTATAATCAATATAATCCATGCTACTATGCCTACAATCGATATTATAATTATTAAAGTCATTAAGTAATTGCTTTTTTCTTTAGAATAATGTTCTATTTCGAATACTGTGTCATTTGCAATCTTAAAAAATTCTTCACTTGTTTGTAATAACTGACTACTATCTTCTTCCATCCTTACTTTTTTAATTTCAATATTTAAATCTTCCCATTTTCTTTCTAGTAAAGATAAATACTCATTATATTTTTTACAGTCAGTGACTACTAGACCATATTTTCCATGTCCTGTATTTAATTCATGTAAAATTTCATCGATATATTCTACTAGTTCATCATTTGGTTGAAGATTCATTTCTAATTTAGTTAGACGTTGACTAGCTCCACGAACAATACCAACATAATTAATCAACTTTCCATAATCTCCAATGTTGTGAATTAATTGAACAGAAATGTAACTTATAGAAATTAATAAAACAAATAAAACTAAGATAGTCATCTTTAAAAATCTCTTCATAAAATACCTCTATCCCCTATATTTTCACGTTTATCAGATATTCTACAATTATGCTAACTAGGTTTTTTATATGTTATAAATAATTAGTATGATTTCAATTTTCTAAACATTTTTAATAACCAACTTAGTAAAAATATTGTATAATCATTTTTCTCAAATAACGTGTATTAAACTTTAATAAAATTCTCTTATCACTTAAAATATAAATAAGCTTCCTTAATTCCATCTTCTTGTGACTTAATTACATTTAAAAATTCTGCTCTTTGTTTAGTAGAACTTTCAGCTTTATTAAATTTTTAATAATCATATGTAATTAATCTAGGTTGTTCATTCTCGTTTGTAGGTGGTATTGAAAACATCAATGTGTTTTTTTATAATCATACTCAATAAAATAATCATCCATAAGTTCATACACACGTAAATGTTTTTCAAGTTCTGTTGTACAAAGTATTTTTCATGTAAACTAGTTGAGAAATAAGGGTCTATTTGATAAATATTAGAAATAGCTTAATCTAGTTCTTTAATCAAACCATTATTATCGCCTCGGCCAGTCATGAAATAGAAGGGTTTTAGAGAAAATTTGGCAATTGTTTTTACATTTTCAATATAATTCGTATTATAGTTAAGCATGTCTTCTGAGAACCATCTTGCATAGCCTGTATCTGTTCTTTTTCACTATCACAATATACATATTGTGGTATAAAGACTTCTTTTACAATATGCTTCTAAATCTTTTATCATTTTATTGTTATTTCTAATTACTACAACCCTCAATGTCTGTGTAGCTTGAGCGTCAATAATAATGTCTTTTGTATCATCATACAATACTTGTAAAACAGTGTCAGATACTACATAACTATGACTTGAATAGTTATATATTTTTCCAAAGTCATCATTTAAATTATAGCTCCCATTAAATCAATTTAGCCCAATTCTACCTTCTTTCTTTAGTGCATATGCTGTAGGTGTTATATGGATAAAAGCAATAATTAGTACTAAAAATAAAAAAACGTTTTTTTAGAGATTTTCTTCTTATATTTAACCCCCCTTCTGGGAAATTATATAATAAATAAATATATATCCATTGAATTATTAATATAATAACATAACCTTGTTCATGTATATATTGGATTAATTGTATCAAAATAACTAATAAACCACAAGTTCTAGCTAGTTTTTTAAACATAGAATGATAAAATCCTTATAATCAAAGAAATTTTTTCACAACATTATATTTATGTTAAATAGTATTGTACATAATGAGCTATATCTTTCAATTAAATAAACTATATAAAGCAAAGCTTATAATGTTATTAACCACAGAAATATTTAAATCATAAAAAATCAGCCACTTTAAAGTGGCTGATTAATATAATCATTATATAAAGCACATTTGCTATAAACAATATGCTTACTTATTAACTGCTTTTGAAGCATCATCTATCATTTTATTTAAAGATGTAAGACCACCATCATTTACATACCATATTGGTGCATCTAAGTATATTATATTATCATTTTTATAAGCATCCATAGATTTTATTACGTCATTGTTTAAAACAGATTTAGCTGTTAAACCAGCTTTCACATCACTACCAGTAGCTATACCTCTATCTATAACAAACATAATATCTGGATTTTGTTTAGCTACATATTCAAAAGTAATATTTTGACCATGACTTGATTCCTTTATATCTTTATCCTTATTCTTAAATCCAAAACTATTGTATAATATGCTAAATCTAGACTCTTCACCAAATACACTTAAATTCCCCTCATTTACCATAAGAGTTAAAGCATTTAAGTCTTTCTCTGTTACTTTTTTATTTAAAACTTCTATTTTCTTTTCAATTTTAGCAAATTCTTGATTAGCTTTCTCTTCTACTCCAAATATTTTAGCTATTTTATTTATATTACTTTTGACAGATTCTAAATACTTCTTATCATCTTTACTTGTACTTATTGTTGGTGCTATCTTAGATAATTGCTCATAAAAATCTTCTTGTCTTCCATTTATTATAATTAAATCTGGATTTGTTGATTTTATACCTTCTAAATCTGGTTCTTTTAATCCACCTAAGTCTGCATATTTTTCATCTTTATACTTTTCTAAAGATGCTGGCAAACTTGATTTTGGAAGTCCTACTAAACTCTCACTGACACCTAGTGCATCCATTGTATCTAGTGCTGAATAATCAAATACTACTACTTTTTTAGGCTTTAACTTTACATCTATTTCTCCTAAGCTATGAGTTATTTTTATAGTAGCATCTGAAGCATCTGCTGTTTTCTTCTCACCTTTTTTACTCCCACCTAATGCAAATACTGCTACTAATCCTACTATAGCCACTGTTGCTATTATTGCTGCTTTTTTATTCATCTTAATGTCTCCCTCATTTTTTATTAATATTCGTCTTAGTTTAAATTTTGATTAGAAAATTCATAGATTCCTATCTATAGTGTCTTAAAAATAAACACATATTCTATTTCCATTTATATGCTTAATGTCAAAGTTCATTTCGTAAATATCTCCTAAAACTTTTTCATTGACTATTTCATCTGTACGACCTACCTTTTCAATTTTTCCATTTTTAAGTGCAACTATATTATCTGAATAGCATGAAGCAAAATTTATATCATGCATGACCAACACTATAGTCTTACCTAATTCATCACAAAGACTTCTAAGTACCTTCATCATTTGTACTGAATGATTCATATCCAAATTGTTAAGTGGTTCATCAAGTAATATGTACTCTGTATTTTGGGCTATTACCATTGCTATATAAGCTCTTTGTCTTTGACCTCCACTTAATTCATCCAAATATTTGTCTTGTATATCAGTTAGTTTCATATACTCTATAGCTTCATTAATGTATTTTTCATCATCTTGAGTTAAATTTCCTTCACTGTATGGAAATCTTCCAAATCCAACTAATTCTCTTATTGTGAGTTTTAAAGTTATATTATTAGATTGTTTAAGTATAGCTATTTTTTTAGCTAGTTCTTTATTATTGTAAGAGTTTAAGTTTTTTCCTTCTATCAATACTTCTCCACTATCACCTCCTATAAGTCTTGTTACTATTGATAATACAGTACTTTTACCAGCCCCATTTGGACCTATAAAAGATGTTATTTTCCCTTTTTCTATATTAAAAGAAACATTATCTACAACATTTTTATTTTTATATTTTTTAAATATGTTTTTTATTTCTATCATCTATTTGCCCCCTTTAATAATAATTGGATAAAGTAAATTCCTCCTATAAAATTTATTACTACGCTTAATGTTGTATCAAATTTGAATATATGTTGTATAAAAAATTGACCTATTATTAATGTAATTATTCCTAGCAATATAGAACCTAAAATTAAATACGTATGTTTATATGTTTTAAAAACTTCTCTAGCTATGTTGGCTAGTAAAAGACCTAAAAATGTCATAGGTCCAATAAGTGCTGTTGATACTGAAACTAAAATTGCTATTAGGATTATCATTTTTTTTACTACTTTATCAAAATCTACACCTAAATTAATCGCTTGCTCTCTACCTAATGACAGTACATCTAAATATTTTATATCATCATATATAAAAGGTATTGTTGCAATAACTATTATAAATGCAATTAATAATACATTTGTATTTATATTATTTAGACTAGCCATTATGCTAGTTTGTAGTGCTAGAAATTCATTAGGGTCTATCATTACTTGAATAAATGTTGTTGCACTTTTAAATAAAGTTCCAAATACCATTCCTACTAGGATTAAAAAGAAAATATTATTTTCTTTTCTTTCAAACAATGCTCTATACAATAGCATTGAAGCTACAATCATTATAGTAACATTAATGATAAAATTATAATTTTCATTTATGATAAGAATACTGGTTGCTCCAAATATAAATACTATTATAGTTTGAATCATTACATATAAGGAATCTAACCCTAGTACACTTGGTGTTAATATCTGATTGTTAGTAATTGTTTGAAATACTACAGTAGTAAATGCTATACATCCTCCTCCAAGTATCATCGCAAGTACTTTTGGTATTCTTTGTGATAATGCATAATCTAGATTATTCATGTCTATTCCATAGGTTAAAAAAAGCACCATTGATATCAAGAGTAATGCAGTCATCAAATAAATTTTTTTATTAAGACTAAGCTTCATTTATATTCCTCCTTAGTATTAAGTAAAGGAATAGTATACTTCCTATAACGCCAACTGTAAGCCCTATAGATATTTCATATGGATAAATGATAATCCTTCCAAAAATATCACATATAAGTACAAATATTGCCCCAAATAATCCCGTATGCCATATACTATCTCTTATATTATCACCCATATACAGAGATACAATATTTGGAACTATTAGACCTATAAAAGGTATATTACCAGCAGTAACAACTACACATACTGTGACAAGAGCTACTATTATTAAACCTAAATTGACGACTTTTTTATAACTTAGCCCTAAGTTAGTTGCAAAATCCATCCCCATTCCAACAACAGTAAATCTATTTGCATAAATATATGCTACTATTATGAGAGGTATTGTTATGTATAATATTTCATAATTTCCTTTAAGTATCATAGAAAAATCACCCTGCATCCAAGAACTTACATTTTGACTCAAATCATATTTATATGCAATAAAATCAGTCATAGAACCTATTATATTTCCAAACATTATACCTACTAATGGTACGAATATTATACTTTTAAACTGTAACTTCCTTATTATTTTCATAAACATAAATGTTCCTATAAGAGAAAATATAAATGCTATTATAGTCTTCATGAAAATCGATGCACTTGGTATTAAAAGCATACAAATTACTATACCAAATTGAGCCGCATCTATTGTTGCTCCTGTAGTAGGCGATACAAATTTATTTTTACTTATCTGTTGCATTATAAGGCCTGCTATACTCATTCCTATACCTGCAATCAATATACTTATTAATCTTGGTATTCTACTCATGACAAATATCATAAGTTTATGCTGATTTTTTGCAAATATATGCATTATGTTTATATCTTCTGCTCCTATAAATAAGGAAAAATAAGATAAAATTATTATTCCTATAATTAAATATCTCTTTTTCATTCTCCCTCCTTAGTTTTTACTAAAAATGATAATAATTATCATTTCTTTTATAGTTTATCAATAATAATTATCATTGTCAATATATATAGATATTTGTTTTTTTATATAAAAAATGTTACTAGAATTTTTAATTCTAGTAACATTTAAATTTAATCTAATCTATATACCATATATAAACCTATATATATGAATGCTTATTATTAAGTATAGCATTTTCTACACCTAATTTAGTTAATATCTTACTTTAGTATCTCTTTAAATACTCTATAAAAGTTTCCACTAGATATTAAGTTTATATCACTCTTTTTATATCCTCTTTTTTCAAGCTCTACTATTATATTCTTAGCTTCATATGTACTTTTAAGCCCATCTACACTTGGATTTTTGGAATTTTCTTCAGTAAAAGAACCTATAGTCTCTTCTCCTAGATAATCACTAAAATCAAAACCAAAAGATACATGCTCTATACCTATAAGATTCACCATATAATCTATATGGTCAACTAAGTGTATTAAATCTTGCTTTTTCGGATTAATATTGGTAAATCCTCTAAAGCTATTTATTCCCACTAATCCACCTGTTTTTGAAATTTCTTTTAATTGATTATCTGTGAGATTTCTTTTTGCATCACATAGATTTTTAACATTAGAATGAGATGCTATAACTGGTTTACTTACAACAGACATCAAATCCCAAAATGATTTTTCATTTAGATGTGATACATCTATTAGCATACCTAATTGTTCTAACTTCTCTACTGCTTTTTTTCCTATTTCAGTTAATCCTCTGTTTTCATCTCCTAAACACCCTGTAGCAAGTTCATTCTGTTCATTCCAAGTTAATGATGCATGTCTAGCTCCAACTTCTTTATAATAATATTCGATTAAGTCTAAATTTTTTCCAACATGGCTTAAACCTTCAAGACCTATTAAAATATTTATTTTATTCTCATTTAGACCTTTATTTATATCAGAATATTTTTTTACTATATTTACAATATCCTTCATATCTTCAATTTCTTCTTTTACACATTCTATTATCTGCTTAACTCTCTTTTCCGGCTTTTTATCATATGGCGGGTCTATCCATATTACAAAAATAGCCCCTTCAATATTTGCTTTTTTAAAATTTTCAAGATGGATTCTTCTAAATACATCTTTCTCTCCATTAAGCCTTCTTATCGTTACATCTGACCAAGTATCTGAATGTCCATCAAAAATCATGACAACCTCCAATTAAATAAAGTTTTTTTCAAACGTTTGTTTTTCACTTTTTATAAAACTTATATTAAAATATTTCCTACCAAAAGACCAAAATAATTACCAACTATATATCCAAATGTCCCAACTATAAGTATTGGCCCTACTAACTTAGACCACCCTTTTGATATTGCCATAGCTGCTGCTGTTGTAGGTCCACCAATATTTGCATTAGATGCAAGAATAGCTTCTTCCAAGGTAAACTTAAATATTTTGGCAACTATAAATGTAACTAACATGTTTATAAGTACCATTATTCCACAATATAAAAGTAATAATGGAGATTTTTGAATTATTAATGTGATTGAAGCAGGAACACCTACTACAACAAAGAAAATGTAGATTAAAAATGTGCCCAGCTCTTGAGCTCCTTTTATATCACTAAAGAAATTAGGCATAAAGGTAGCAAATATCATAGTTAAAGTAGTTATTATTAGATATTGATTGCCAAATAAAGTATTTAACATTGCTAAAAATGGACTTGACGTTGGTATTATAGATTTAAACCAACCTGACAATTCTACTGATACTGCAACTATTATAAAAGCACTACCAATGGCTATTGCTATATCTTTTAAAGATATTTCTTTTCTTCCCCAATAATTTGCTGCTATTGTTTCGCCTTCATTTACACCTATGCTTTCCATCTCATCTACATGTGGATGTTTAAAATGTTTTCTAAAAAATCCAATAGATGGGATAGCTATTAAAACAAAGAAATATAATGCCATCAAAAGATTATCTGCTACAACAGTTGCTGATACCAATTCCCCAGGTGCATCAAATGCTCCTGACATAGCTGCAAAGTTTACATTTCCACCTATATAAGAACCTGTCATCATAGCTGCAACAATATTTAAATCTGGTACTGCATTTTTTAATGCCAAGAATCCAATCATAGCTCCAAGTACAGTTCCTATCGAACCTACAAGAAATATTACAAGTAATCTTCCACTCTCTTTCCATATCTTTTTGATATTACATTGATATAACAACAAAGCTATAGCTAAAGGTACAACATAACCCCAGACTTGGTCATATACAACAGACTCTACTGGTATAATATTTAGATTTGATAATAACATTGCCCCTACAAGGGCTATTATTGCTCCTGATATTTTTGATGCCCAACTATACTTTTGCTCTAAATAAATACTAAATGCTGCCCATCCAGTTACAATTGCCCATAATACCCAAATATTATCAGGACTTACAAAACTCCTCATCTCAACCGCCTCCATTTCATTAAATTAAAATATCAATATTAATATTCAATATATTGAATATTAATACTATTATAATTCATCTTTTCAGAAAATTCAATATAACGATGTAAATACATGCATTACATAACTTTTATTTTATTTTATTAATTTTGGAAACTATATATGTTATAATCATGTTTGAGGGGGTTTTTATCTAATGGACATAGATGTTGGAAGCAAAATTAGAGCTCTTAGAAAATCTAAAAATATAAGTATAGCTACTTTAGCCAAAGAGTCAGGTTTAAGTACAGGTTTAATAAGTCAAATTGAACGTAATATGGTTGTTCCATCAATTATAGCAATGTGGAAAATAGCAAAATCTCTTGATGTAAACATAGGCTATTTTTTTGATGATATTGGGAAGGATGATTCTAATATAGTAGTAAAGAAAAACAATCGAAAGAAAATAGTAACTAACGATTCTACAAAATTTTATGAGCTTCTTGTTCCTAATCTAATTGGAAAAAAAATAGAATTCATACTTGTTACATTAAATGGACATACAAAAAAAAGTAGCGAATTCGTAACACATGAAGGAGAAGAATGTGGGTACATAATAAAAGGAAAAATGAAAATAACACTTGGTAATAAAGAGTATATATTAGAGGAAGGGGACAGTTTTTATTTTAACAGCACTATACCTCATATATATGAAAACTGTGATAATGATGAATGTATTTCAGTTTGGGCAATGACTCCACCTTCATTTTAATATATTAGACTCTTGTTTAAGTATAAATTAATAAAAATCTGAAATAAATTAGTATGATAAATTTTATCCTAATTTATTTCAGACTTTTCTAGTTTATTGGTTATATATTAAGTAGACAACTTTCATCTAAAATTTTAGATAGTATTTCTTCAGTTCCACTCATTCCATCAAATTTACTTGATATAAATGTGTTTTTTCTTTCATTTTTATTTATATCACCATGCTTCAATACATAAGCTTTATTTGAAATATCTAGCATTCCATAATCCATAATAGAATCCCCAATTGCATAAAAATTTTCTATTCCTAATTCTTTGGTTAGGTATTCGATAGCATTTTCTTTTGAGATTTCTTTTGGTATAAAATAAATTTTTCTACCACTTACATACAATCTCCAATTTTTTGATTCCAATATATTTATATACTCTCTAATTGAATCTAAATTAAATTTTTTAAAATCTACAACTATATAAAAAAATGTATCCTCTGCAACTTTAAAATTAGTTATTCCTTCTACATTCAAATACGTTTTAAATTTATCTACCATGCTTTCAATAGGCTCATAGTTAGATTTTAATTTGTCTATCTTTTCACTCCATGATTTCAATATTTCATTATCTTTAAGTATAACTCCTCCATTTGAAGTTATACTCCATGGAAAATAAATGCCATATTTATTAAATTCTATACGCTTAAACTGTTCTATTGTTCTAGTGGTAGTTGGTATAAACATACCATAATATTGTATTTGTTTTATTAAATTTATGGTATTTAAAGATATATAAGAGATTTCTTTCTTTTTATAGATTTCTATATTTGTATATCTCTTATCAGTATTTAAAAATTTATCAGAGTAAATAATACTCCTGTCTAAGTCTGAAAAAACAATCATTCAGTATTCTCCTGTCAAATATATTTTCTAAATATCTTTCATATTTTTTATTATGCCACAACACTTGTAAGCTTTTAAATTCATTTCTTCAACTTCAACATTTTTCTCTTTTGCCAAAATAAATATATGCTCTAAAGATTTATCATTTAAGTCTTTAACAAGTATCTTATATGGAACTCTCCTAAGTAAAACTCTTGTTGTTTCTCCTACACCTGGCTTGATAAAGTTGATATCTTTTATATCGTACTTTTCCTTTATATTTAAAACATCAAAATAACCATCTTTAGTTATAATATCACTTTTCCATTTTTCAACTTCATCAGATATATTTTCAAATTGGTTTTTGAAACATGCCTCTATAGTTTCTATATAATTTATAGACTCATCTTTATCCTTTAAGTGGTTATAAAACTTAGCACCATGAAAATCATCCTTACCAATCAAATCGTCTCTTAGCACAGTTCTACTCACTAGCCCAGAAACAGTTGAGTTTAAACATGCACTTGGTATTAAAAAGTCTTCTCTAATTCCATAAAGTCCAGAATATCCAGCAGGGTCAGCTAATACAGCAAGAGTTGAATCAAAATTCTTTTTAAATTTAAATTTAAGCTCATCACATGCTTTTTCTAGCTCTCTTGATATTGTTCCCTTACCAGTCCATCCATCTAAAAATTGTATGTTTGAATTTGGATGACTATTTATTATATATTCAACTGCATTCATATCTATTCCTTTATCTCTTATTATAGATATTGTATAGTGAGGTAAATTTAAATTATACTTATTTCTTAGGTATCTCTTTGCCAAAATACCAATTGGTGTTCCAGCTCTAGCAAGTGAAACTAGTACAACATCATTTCCATTTTTTTTAATTATCTTTTCACACATAACACCTATAGAAAATGCCAGTTTATTCTTGTTTTGTTCTAGTTTATCATGATATAATTTCAGATAATCTTCGCTAACCTCATACTCTACTGGTATCATTTCTGAATAATGTCTGCCACTTTGTATTTTTAACTCTCTCTCTTTGTTTCCTTCTTCTTCAATTAAATTTGATATATCTTTTAATAAAAAGACAACATCATCTTTAGAATATGTGCTAAATTCTCCCATATGACTCAACTCCTACCTTAAAACTGTGATATATTTTATCTTGATAAAACATTTTAGCTACAACATACTATAGTCAATTTTTTTATACTTGTTTTTTTAATTATATCAATAAATTCCAGATAAGAATTCTCACTTTTATCTAACTCAACAAATAAATAACACTCAGAAAAATCATGTCTATCTATGTTGTAAATATAATTTTGAACGTCAGAATTATAAAAACTCTTTAATTTAAACTTACTTCTAATAGGATAATTGTTTTTATCAATATTAATTATTGGACTTCTAGTTGTTGAATGATAGTATATATCACATTGATTTTCTTTTTCTTTTGCAAATAACATTGGTATATACATGAATTCTTCAGTACCTAAAAATAGAACCTTTTCTGCTTTCTTTTTTAAAGATTCTTTACTTTCTATAACTATTTTTTTACTTTCTCTTTTTACAATTTCTTTTAATTTAATTTGTTCTCTTTTGTTAATTCCAAATCTACCTGTATATCTTATATATTTTTTATTTCCAATATAATCTTCTAAATCAACATTGACATGATTTACTATTAAATTTATTTTGTCATCCTTCATAATACTTGATTGACTAATAGTACAATTATCATTGTAATTTGCAACAATATCTTCATTTATATCAAAATTAAAGTCTCCTTTAAATAAATACACAAATTCTATTTTACATCCAAGTTCTTTTTCCAGACTACTAATTTTTTTTAAATTTTCATCACTTACCCAATTAAGTATAGAACATATAGTATATTTCTTTTTAGGATAAATACTTTGAATCTTTCTAATTATATTCATACACGTATTAGCTGTAGTAATTTCATCATCTACCAAAATTACTTCATCGCCAAATTTAAAGTTATCTAGCATTTCAAAATATAAATTTTGGTCTGTTGCATGAGAGTGTTCTTCTAAAAAGTCTAAATTTTCTAGCTCATCAAATTGCTCCCTAGTGGTATGAATAAATTCATAATCTCCAGATAAGTAATCAAAAAAGCTATGTCCAACAGCTGTACCAGTTTCGGCAAAAGCTATTACAGTCCCATTTGATGCTACCTTATTTTTTTTATTATAAATCGTGGCCATTAGCTTTCCTAAATTATCCATTTCACTTGGTTTACAAGCTAAATGTTTTCCAAGTTTTTTTGATATAAATAAAAAACGTCTCTTTCTGTTATTTCTTATTCCTATATCTAAAAAATCATTTAAATCTAAGTTTAATGGATTATCAACAATGTCAATCTCACAATTAAAATTTAAGCAATTCTTCATAGTCTACTCCTTTATTTAATACACCATATATTTTAGATAAAATCAATGTTTTTTTAGCCCATAAAAAATGAGGATTAGTTTCATTCATTCTCTCACCTAATATGCCTTTACTCACACCATATTTACTATTTGCACTATCAAGTATCTCCAAAGCATCAGTAAAATCTTCATATGATACTGCAGATAAAGCTTGTACAATTTGAATTTGCATTGGATGAATTACTGTCTTTCCAACTAATCCATGAAATTTATCCAATAGTATTTCTTCTATATACTTCTTTCTTATCTCTTCATTTGTCATATCAAAAAATTCCGATACACCTCCACTTATTGGTATATCTATCTCTGGTCTTTGAAGATATGTAATTACATCTAATATAAACGAAGAACAAATCAAATTATTATATATAGAAAAATTTTTATCTCTTCTTATACCATACATACCTAATATATCAGTTAGACCTATTCTAATACTAAGTATTCTTGATTTATATCTTAAAATAGTATTATATAAATTACTGAAGCTTAATTCTTTATTTTCTTTATATATGAATTCTCTTGTTTCTATTATTGGAATAACATACATATTTTGAAGACCTATAGAATTCAAAACTTCTATACAGTTTTCAATTAACTTCGAATTTGCTTTAGGAATCAATATTCCTGTTATAGTATTATTGTTTTTAATTATAATCTCTTTAATTCTTAGCAATTGCTCTACATCTTTTATTCTCACAAAAATTAATGGTATTCCATCTTTATTAGTTATATTTTCATTGCTAATATTTTTCAAAATCAATTTAAGATTTTCTATAGCCTCAGATTCTCCATTTGCCCCAACAGCATCTTCTAAACAAATAGCTAGTGGTCTAACTCCCTTAACATCACCTATAATACTCTTATAAATCATATTATATTGAGTAGCTGGAACGTATAAAAAAGCACCCAGTGCATATTTCAGTACATCTTTTTCAGTATTGGCATTAAAGTCTTCTGGCACTTTCAAAAAAATTTTCTCTAAATCCTCTTTGCAGATATAATCGAAATATTTCAATGTGTGGCCTCCTCATATACATAGAAAGGGCCAACTTTATCCAAATTAGCCCCTAATATACTACTTATTATAAATTATAGCTGTATTTAATTCTTCTAATCTCTTTGTATTATCCTTGATTGTAACTCTATTATTTTCTTCTATTCTCAGAGTTTCATCTATACCAGATTTAATTGTATTGTACATTTTTTCTAATGTCTCTATTTGCACAGAGCTTGTTCCAGCCATTCTAGCTATTTGTGCACTTTGAGAACTTACATTTTGTGCATTTCTAAGCAATAATTCATTAGTTTTATCATCAAGAGCTTTTAGAGACTTTGCTTGTAATTCTTGCTTTTTAAGTAATATAGCTTGAGATAAACATTGTTTAAATACTGGCAAAGTTACAACAAATGCACTATTGATTTTTCTAATTAAACCATAGTTATTATGTTGCATACCTCTAAGCATAGGTATAGTCTGAATAGCTATATTTTCTGCTATTCTTAAATCATAGACTCTTTGATTTAACATATCATAGACTTTTAATAGTTCTTGATAGTTGACAATATCCATTTGGTCTCCACTAGTCTCTGATTTTTGTTTGAAATATGGTAATATTTCATTATCCATTTCTTCTACTGCCATTTCTCCAGCAACAATATATTTTTGAAGTTCGTTATAAAAGTCAAAATTTTCATTTAACATAGCACCAATTTGCTTATTAGAAAGTGCTATATCTCTTTCATATTGTTCAAGTTCAATTTGAATCTTTTCAACTTCTCCTCCCAGTGTTTCATACTTTTGAAACATCATTTCAATGGCATTATTAGCTTTTTTGAAAAGTTTTTGAACAAAATTTGGTTCCTTAGTTTCTTGAAAATCATCTAAATCAAATTTATCCATTATTTTAGTTAAGTGAACAAGCATTTTAGAATTTTCTTCATTTCTATTTAATTTTATCGTGTTTAATAGGCTATCAGAAACTCTCGCTACTCCTTCAGATGCTTTTCTACCAAATTGTAAAATTGTATCTGGATTTTCTACTTCTATAAGAGAAGTTAAAGCGTCAACCTCTTTAGACTTTCTAAGTTCAATTTTTTTATTATTTGTATATTCCATTATATCAAATTTTTCTTCTTGTACAGTCGTAGGTAAATTTTCAACAGTTTCTACAGAATTATTATCTTTTGAAAAATTATTTATATTTATCCCCATTTAAAATCGTCTCCTCTTGCCAAAAATTTTTTTAAGTAAAGGTATTTCATCTTCAAGTAAGTTCAATCTAAGGTCATATACCATTTTATCCAACCTGTGTATATCAATCAATTGGTTATTTATAACATTTTCTATATTATTTTCTCCGCCTGGAGATAATATAATAATATCAAATCCAATTTTACTAAGTAAAAGCATTAGAAATACAACTTCTTTATCAAACACAATGCTCTTATACATATATATAACCAACTTTGGATTTATGAGAGAGTAATCGAAATTATTCATCATGTGAACAAGCTTTTTATCCATATGAAGTACTGTGAATAAGCCTTTTATTTTATCCTCTCCACTTAGTCCATTTAAAAACATGTTACCTTCTATAAGTTCTTCCACTTTTTCTAAAATCATAATTTGTTGATTTAATGATAATGTTGAAATAGAATACTCTTTATTATTTAAAACAGAATTTTTATCTATAATACCTTTTGAATTTAATACAAATGATAGGCTAAAAGCTTCTCTCGTAAATTCTTTTGAAAATCTATCTATATCTCCATTAAATTCAATGAATGCTGAACTTTCTGAATCTCTTAATAAATCTAAAAACTTAATGTATTCATTTTTATCATTATATATTCCATTGATTTTAGAAAAGAAAACTGGAGTTTCTACTGTAGTATCATTAAACTTAAATCCTGGTCTCAATTTTAATGGCTGATTCCAATATATTGATATTTCATCAATAGTTGAACTTAAAAGCAAGCTTTTTATTTTTCTATCTTGAAGTTGCCAAGGTTTTATAAATCCAGAATCATTTAGCAATTCTTCACTTATTCGTTTTGATGCTTCTGCTCCAACAGTAAAAGCTTTTTTTACAGAACCTTTATCTATCTTTTCACCTGAAACAACTCTATCTTCAAAAGAAACATTTTCTTCTATTATATTAGCCTCTTCTAATTCTATCTTATATTTCTCTAAATTTAAGATACTTATATTACTCTTTGAGTTTGGATTAAGGTATAATATATCAAATCCTGCTAAGTACAATATTAAGAGTAAATAAACTTCATGCTTTTTTATGTCTCCATAAAATATTATTTTTGGAGCATCATTTTTATTTATATCTAAGGCACCAATATAAGTCTTTATCCATGCCATTATTTTCACTATAAAATTTTGTTTAACTCTATCATTAGTAAAGTCTTTTTCTTCCTCTTTTAATACTCTATCTATTGCTTGCTTTATTTTATAATCTATTTCTTCAAACCCTAAAATACTTATATTTGTATCTTCTGTGCTGTTTTTATAATTTTTAAGTCCATTTTTAAAATAATTAATAATGTCAAAATCACTAGGATTTGCTATAGCATCAGTAAATAAGGCAATATCTTTTCTACTATCAATATTTTGCTTAGTCTTAAATATTTCAAGATTATACAAAATCTCATCTTCTAAACCAATATATGAAATAAAATAACTCAGATATCCCTTTGAAGGAGTGTAATTTCCTCTATCTGATTGGCTGGAGAATATTTTTTCAAATACCTTTGAGTCACCCATAATTATCCTCCCAATTTAATTGTTTATTGATAACTGACTCAAAATATATATTTTGAGCCAGTTTGTTATTTTTTATAAAATTTATTTTAAGCTGTTTTCTTTGGTTTTACTAATCTTATTACACATTTTACAACTTCATTGACTACAACCACACTTGCTGCAACACATAAAACTTTTATCCATGTCATAACATCCATAGCTACAGAGTTAAAGAAATCTTGGAATAACTGAGTAAATATTACTTGTGCAATACCTGTTAAAACTATTATTTGTAATGCTAGTTTATTATGTGTAAAGTTTGGGAAAATACTATCTGCACTAAATTCTCTACAGTTAAATGCATTAAATAATGCACTAAAAGCAAATAACGCAAACATTACAGTTCCCTTATGAGCTTCATCAACACCTAAGAAGTTAAATGTAGACTGTAACATTAGTATTGCTGTTATATAGAATGCATTTAATACTATTGTATATACCATTGACTTAGATATTATATTTGCTTTTCTATCAACAGGTTTTCTATTTAACACATGGTCTCTAACAGGCTCTAAACCTAATGCTAGTGCTGGTGGACCATCCATAATTATATTTACCCACAACAATTGTATTGTTGTAAATGGCATTTCTTGTCCCATAACCTGAGATATTATAGCCACTAAAAATGCAATTACATTTACTGTTAATTGGAATTGAACAAATCTTTGGAAGTTATCATAGATTCCTCTACCCCATTTAATACCTTTTACAATAGTACTAAAGCTATCATCAGTTAAAATTATATCTGCTGCACTTTTTGATACTTCTGTACCAGATATACCCATTGCTATACCAACGTCTGCCTTTGAAAGCGCTGGGGCATCATTTATACCATCACCTGTTACAGCAACAACATCTCCACTCTTTTGAAGAGCTGAAACTATTCTCATTTTACTATCTGGCTTACTTCTTGCAACAATCGAAATAGTTTGTATTTCTTGTTTTAGTTCTTCATCATCTAAAGTATCTATATATGAAGCTTCAACTGCTCTCATATTTCCTTTTAATAGACCTAACTCTTCACCTATAGCTCTTGCTGTATTTATATTATCTCCTGTAAGCATTTTTACAGAAACACCAGCTTTATTTGCTGTATTTACAGATTCTATAACATCTTTTCTAAGTGGGTCTCTTATACCAACAAAACCACTAAATACTAACTCACTTTCCATTGCACTCACATTCATAGAATCACTTTCAGCAGTTACTGCTGCTTCTTCTTCAGCTTGCGAGATTTCTTTATATGCAAAACCTAAAGTTCTCATTGATTTTACTTGTAATTTTTTTATTTCTTCTAAAATCTCATGTTTTATACCTTCAGTTATTGGAACTATGTCTTTTCCTCTTTGGATATATGAACATAGCTCAAGCAAGACTTCTGGTGCTCCTTTTGATAACAACACATGATTATTATCTTGACCTATAACAGATGTCATTCTCTTTGAATCAGAAGTAAAAGGGTTTTGAGCTACTATATTAGATTCTTTTCTAACTTGTCTGTAATCTACATTTTTATAATATAGAAGTAGTGCACATTCTGTAGCACTTCCCAGGTACTTAACATCACTATCATTATGCTCTACATCAGCTGTAGAGTTTATCATACAGTTTTCTTCAAAATAACTATTTATTTCTTCTTCTGAACTCTCAATATATCTTCCATCAATATATGCAACTTCTACTGTCATTCTATTTTCTGTTAATGTACCGGTTTTATCTGAACATATTACAGAAACAGAACCTATAGTTTCACAAGCTTCTTTTTTAGTAACTAAGGCATTTATCTTAGCCATTTTTTGCATAGTTATTGCAAGTGTCATATTTATCATAGTTGGCAGACCTTCTGGAACTGCTGCAACTATTAATGCAACACATACTGTAAATGCTGTTTTAACAGGGTCTATCGATTCTAAAAATGGTAAAATTCCAGACATATCAACATTTAATACATTCTTACTTACCATTTGGAAAACCATGAATATAAATAATAATCCTGCTACTGCACTGGAAACTTTAGCTATCAATCCACCTAAATTTCCAAGCTTTATCTGAAGTGGAGTTTGCTCATCTGCGTCTGATAAGTTTTGAGCAATTTTACCCATTTCACTACTATCTCCAATTGAAGTTACAACTAATATTCCTCTACCATAAGCAACAAGTGTACCACCAAATACCATATTTATTTGTTTTGCAGGAATTGGTTCTTGTACCACTAGTGCTCCTTTAGATTCTATTTCTTCCATTGGAACTACTACATCACATTTTTTAGATACATCATCTGATTCGCCTGTTAACATATCTTCTCTAATTTTAAGATTTATAGTTTCTATAAGTCTACCATCAGCAGGTACCATATCACCAGTTTCAATATATACTATATCTCCTGGTACTAGTTCACTCTTAGAAATTTGATGTATTTCTCCATCTCTTAGTACTTTAACTTCAATATTTTCAGTCATCTTAGAAAGAGCATCTGCTGCTTTCTTAGAACGACCTTCTGTAATCATACCTATTGCTATACCTATTGCTATAGCTCCTACAATCCCGATTGCATCATGAGTTTCTCCAATTACTGCACTTACTACTGCTGCAATAATTAAAATAACTATCATTGGTTCACTTAAACTGTCTTTTAAATCATCCCAAAAGCTTCCTTCCTCTTTTGGTGTAAATTCATTTAAACCATACTTTTCTCTTCTAGTCTTGACTTCTGATTTTGATAAACCTCTGTCAGGGTTAACAGATAAGTCTTTAGTTACGTCTTCTTTGTCAACATTATAATATTTGATATCATTATTAAATTCCATATACACACTCAATCCTGTCTAAATTTTGCATTACTTCTTTAAGACCCGCATCTTTTGTTCCTTCACCTATTGCTTTAAACTGCCAACTTCCATCTTTTCTATATATAGCCCCTACTATAAGAGTAGTTTTTTCCGAATAATTATCAGATAAATTATACTTTGCTATTTCCTTTTTATTGCTTTGGTCCTCAACTCTTATATAGGCATTTTTTATCATCCCAAAGTGTTGTTTTCTGTCTATACAATTGTATATATTTACTACAAATAATAATCTGTGAATATTTGATGGAACTTTATCTAAATTAACTAGAATTTGTTCATCATCACCCACACCTTCACCAGTTAGGTTATCTCCTGTATGTAAAACTGACTTACAGGCACTTTTTAAGTTTCCAAAATAAATTAAGTCTTTTATCCCACTTAATTTTCCTTCCTGATTTAGCATAAATACAGATGCATCGCAATCTATATCAGCTTGTCCTCCGCCAAATAAAGACTTAAGGAATCCTCCACCTGATTGTTGCACAGGGTCCCATCCTAAGCCCACAAGTATACTACTCAATCCAGGGTTGGATTTTTTTAAATCTATTTTATCACCTTTTGATAAATTAATCGACATACTAAACCTCCATAAAATTTTATATAATATAACCTATACATTATTTGTATAGGCTACTTATATTTAATATACTGTGTTACTCATACTAAACACTTAATCCATAGTTTCTGCAAAGTGCTTCTAAGCCACCTTCAAATCCTGCTCCAACTGCACTAAACTTCCATTCTCCATTATATTTATATATCTCACATACTGTAATTGCAGTCTCTATACTAAATTCTTCGCCTAAGTCATATCTTAATATTTCTTCGTCATTTTCAGAGTTTAAAACTCTTATATATGAGTTGCTTACTTGTCCAAAGTTTTGTTTTCTTTCAGCAGCTTCATATATTGTAACTGTTACAGCTATTTTTTGTATATGCTTTGGCATTGTATCTAAGTTTACTAATATTTCTTCGTCATCTCCATCACCTTCACCAGTTCTATTATCACCTAAATGCTCAACTGCTCCAGATGAATGTTTTAAGTTATTATAGAATATAAAATCTTCATCTCTTTCAACTCTTTGAGATTCTCCTACCATAAAAACACTGACATCTAAATCGTAATCATAACCACTATCGAATGAATTTGTATCCCATCCTAATCCAAGTTTAATATTTTTAAGACCTGGATTTCCCTTAGTTAAATCAATTTTTTGTCCTTTTTTTAATACTATAGCCATGGAAAATACCCCCTCTAGTTTATTATATTTAAAATTATAAGTTTATTCCAAAGTTTCCACATAAAGCAGCAAGGCCACCTTCAAAACCAGAACCTAGTGCGTTAAATTTCCATTCTCCATTGTGTTTATATATTTCGGCTACTACTATAGCTGTCTCTATACTAAAATCTTCACCTAATTCATACTTTATTAGTTCTTCATTTGTATCTTTATCTACTATTCTTATATAAGAATTGCTTACTTGCCCAAAATTTTGTGTTCTTTCTGTTGCATCATGAATTGTAACTGTAAAAGAAATTTTGCTTATTTCTCCAGGAATCTTAGATAAATCAACAACTATTTGCTCATCATCTCCATCACCTTCACCAGTTCTATTATCACCTAAATGTTCAACTGCTCCAGAAGTATGCTTTAAATTGTTGTAAAATACAAAATCTCCATCATTAGTAACACTTCCACTTACTCCTGTTAAAAATGCTGCTGTATCTAAGTCAAAGTCAAATCCACCATCATACTTGTTAGTGTCCCATCCTAACCCTACTAAAATATTTTTAAGCCCTGGGTTTCCTTTAGTTAAATCAACCTTTTGGCCTTTTGATAATGTTATACCCATAATTTATCGCTCCCTTGTTAATTTTAGCTAAACAAATCTTGCTAATTATTTATCTTTTTCTTTAATCATATTATAACATTTTTTATTCATTTGTGAATAAAACTTAGTTGATATTTTTAAAATATAATTAAAAAAATGTTTATATTTCTTACTTTTTACATAGATTTTACATATTTTTTTAAAGAGATAAAATCTATGTTTAATATGTAATTATATATCATTTATATCTACAAGTATACATTTTATTTTGAAACTACAAAATTCTTGTACTATATTGTTTTAAGATGTTTTATAATAGATTATATCATCTTATTAGAGGAGAAAAAATATGATTTGTACTATTAAACCATTAAAAGTTGTAATAAAGAATTCAAAAGAGCCTTTAAATGAATTTATGTCTAGTAAGTCTTATACAAATAAGAGTTCTTCTTATATTAAAGAAGTCTACTTTACACGATATATAGGTATTGAAGATTCTATTGATAAATACATAAAAAACATCAAAAATATAGATACTCATCTTTTTAATAATACAACTGTTCCCTATATTAGGCTAAACAACTTAAATATAAATTTTGATAAATCCCAAACAGATAAGATGCTCAATACTTTCAATACTTATAATGATGCTAAATTTAACAGTTGGAGCTTATACAATATTGAATTTCCTTGTAAAATAGAAAATGATACCTTAGATTGGACAAAAAAAATTGCATTTAAAAGTACATTAGAGTTGTTTTCTAAAAACACACCAAATTCAACACCTTCTATTGTTAAAAACTTTGCTGTTAAACTTTTATGTTGGATAGATTATTTTCTACCCAAATTATTTTATAATAAAGTCAAAATTGATGTTTCACCCAAAGTAGTGTATTTTGGAAATATTAAAAGACAGGAACTTTTTTTCTTGTATTTTTTATCACAGCTTGGATGTGATATTTTGTACATAAATCCTCATAAAGATATCCTTGATTTATATCCTGAATGTTCTAGATTTTCTACTTTAGTTGAACTTTCTAAAAAAAGTCCAACTATGCTAGATATACCTTTAGAAAAATTAAATACAGATATAAATAAGAATATCAATAATAACAAAACTTATACGCCTATAAATAAACCTCAATCTGAACAAACTTCTGTTGTTATGATTGTTGTGTGTGATAATGAAAATAAACCATTCAAGAGTGGTTCTGGAGTAGTCATAAATAGTGAAGGTTATATACTTACAAATCTCCATGTAGTTAATGAAGGCTATTCATTTTTAGTTAGATTTGAAAATGATGATAAAGTTTATACATCGTATCAAATCATAAAGTACCACTCAGATTATGATTTAGCTGTAATAAAAGTTGATAGAAAATGTAAAGCGATACCAGTCAAGGTCAGCAAAAAACCTGTAAGAGGTCAAAAAATAGTTGCGATTGGAAGCCCTTTAGGTCTTTTCAATACAGTTTCAGATGGAATTATCTCTGCTTTTCGTGACTTTGAAACAGTTCAAATGATACAATTTACAGCTCCAATCTCTAGTGGTAGTTCTGGAGGGGCTCTTTTAGATATGTTTGGCAATTTACTTGGATTAATTTCTGCTGGGTACGATGATGGACAAAACTTAAATCTAGCAGTGGAAAGTCATCTTGTCAAAATATTTGCCAGTAATTTTATCGAAATAATAAACTAATTTGCTCTTGCTTCATGCCAATAGAGGGGGCGAGAACATTATATATGTTCGCCCTCTGTATGTCATGCAAAAATTAATATTTGATGTTTTTATGCTCTATAAACAATTGATACCATAGACAAAATGTAAATATAGTCCATATTTTTCTTGAATTATCTTTGTGACCTTTTAGATGTTCATCTAAAAGTTTTATTATATATTTTTTATCAATAAACTCGTCTACATTTGCATTAGAAATAGTATCTCTTACAACATCGCCTAAATCATCTTTTAACCAAACTCTTATTGGCGTTGGAAATCCTAATTTTTTTCTCTGAATAACATGTTCTGGTACTATATCTTTAAAGGACTCTCTAAGTAGCACTTTTGTATTATTTTTTGTTATTTTTTGTTCAACTCTTAAATTTTTTGCTACATCAAATACATCTTTATCTAAAAAAGGTACTCTAAGTTCTAGATGCTCAGCTACAGAGAATTTATCAACTTTTTGAAGTATATCACCTTGAAGCCATGTATTTACATCTATATGTTGCATTTTACTTATATAATCGTAATTATTTTTCTGCGCTTCTCTGTATAAATTTGATAATAAATACTCATGTATATTCTTTTCCTTATATTTAAAAAAGAATCTTTTCACTTCATTATTTTCAAAAATCTTCGCATTTCCTATATATCTCTTTTCTAAAGGTGTTGTAGCTCTATAAAGATAATTTTTGCCTTTTATATTAGGCATAAGCTCTGAAACTCTATTTAATACACCTCTAATATACACTGGTGAGTTTATAACTGATTTCACATTATTATATTCCTTGTATACATTGTATCCTCCGAATAATTCATCAGCACCTTCTCCAGACAACGCTATTTTAACATATTTACTAGCTTCTTTAATTAAAAAATAAAGACCTACTCCTGATGGGTCTGCCACAGGGTCATCCAAAAAATAAATTACACTAGGCAATGCTTTTATATAGTCATCTTGTGTTATGTTAAGTGGAATGTTTTCTATGCCCAATTTATCAGCTGTTTTTTTAGCTATTTCCAATTCACTATATCCTTTAACATTAAAACCTAGTGAAAAAGACTTTATATTTGGATTAATTTGTGAAGCTATAGATGTTATAATTGATGAATCTATACCACCAGACAAAAATGTTCCAACAGGTTTATTTTCTGATACCTGTCTTCTTACCGAATCTATTACTACATTTCTCACTTCTTCTTCGCCTATATCTCTATTTCCTAAATGGTTCTTACTGTAAAAAAATTTTGTACTACTCCTAAATTCAAGTTTATTATATCTCTTTAAAGATAGTATTCCATTTTCCACTCTAAAAAAATGTCCTGCTGGTATCAATCTTATCCCTTGTATCATAGTATCTTCAGGAAGAACATATTGAAACGAAAAATAACTCTGTAAACTTCGTTCATTTATGTTTAGTTTTTTAATATACTCCAGTATAAATTTATATTCTGATGCAAAGATTATCACTTTTTCTTTATTTATATAGTAAAGTGGTTTTATTCCAAATAAATCTCTTGCCCCAAATATACTTTCATCTTTTTTATCATATATTATAAAGCTAAACATCCCTTTTATCTTATGTACACAATTTTTTCCAAATGCTATATAAGATGTTAATAAGATTTCAATATCACTATCTGTAGAAAAGCTGTACCCTTTTTTAATCAATTCTTCTTTTATCTCACAACTATTATATATCTCACCATTTAAAACTATAACCTTTCCATCTTTTTCAAATGGTTTAACTCCATGTATAACATCTATTACATCAAATCTATTAAAATCAAACTCTTTTTCCTCACCTTTTAAGTATTCTCTACTATCAAGACTTATATGATTTATATTATTTACAGATTCTTTTATTTTAAATTTAATATCTTCTTTTCCAGATATATCTCCTTTATAATAAATTGAAATATTGCCACACATATTATCAAATTTCCTTCCTATTTTTTAGTATTATCCTGTATTTCATAGTTTTGTCTTTGCCTTCAAAACTTATTCAATTTTAAAAAAATTACTATCAAATTTTTATAAATTATCTGCTAATCTTTCATAATTTTTTAATTTCTAGAAATACTATATTAGGAGGTGATTTTTATGAAGAAAAAAATGTTAATACCAGTTATTATGTCTTTATTTATACTTTCACAGTGTATAACTTTATTTGCTTTTACACCCGAAAATAACAAGTTTAAGGTTAAACCATTACCTTATGCTTATGATGCACTTGAGCCCTATATAGATAAAGAAACTATGATTTTACATCATGATAAACATTATCAAGCTTACGTTGATAAGTTAAATGCAGCTCTTGAAAAATATCCTGAGCTTTATAATTATTCTTTATGTGAATTATTACAAAACTTAGATTCTTTACCTAAAGATATTGCTACAACAGTAAGAAATAATGCAGGTGGTGCTTACAATCATAAATTCTTTTTTGATATAATGACTCCTGAAAAAACTATACCTTCTGAATCTTTAAAAGCAGCTATTGACAGAGATTTTGGTTCTTTTGAAAAATTCAAAGAAGAATTCCAAAAAGCAGCTTTAGATGTTTTTGGTTCTGGTTGGGCTTGGCTAGTAGCTACTAAAGATGGTAAATTGTCCATTATAACTACTCCAAACCAAGATAGTCCTGTAAGTAAAAACTTGACTCCTATCATAGGTCTTGATGTTTGGGAACATGCTTACTATTTAAAATATCAAAACAGAAGAAATGAATATATTAACAATTGGTTTAATGTAGTTAATTGGAATGGAGCTTTAGAAAATTACAAAAATTTAAAATCTCAAGATTAATTAAATATTAAAATCCTTTTGAAAAAAACTTATGTTTGCTATATAATATAATAAAAGATAGTCTAAATTTACCAATATTATGTTTATAGTGACGATTCAGGAGGATTTTTATATGATAAAAGAAACACATGAAAGGGGAGGATATATATTAGCACTTTTGATACTCCCCTTTATAAATAATATATATTTAGTCAAATACGATACTACATATAAAATAGTATTAATTATAGTCTATATATATTTTGCATATTTAGGTTCATTATTTCCAGATATAGATATGAGAGGTTCTTACATAAGCAAAAAGTTTATATTAATTTACAAGTTATTTGGAAGTAGGTTTAGACACAGAGGGTTTACTCATAGTCTTCTTGCCTTATTACTCATTGGTAGTTTTTTTAAGTCTCTAACAATCTTTACTAACAACAATATAGTTTTTTCATGTCTGTCTAGTGGATTTATAATAGGATATTTTTCTCACATGTGTCTTGACCTTATTACGAAAGAAGGTATCGAATTGTTTTTTCCCATTACTATAAACATTTCCTTACTCCCTATAAAAACTAGCTCGAAAACAGAAAAATTCATATCTAAACTTTTAAACTTCATAGTTATTTTTTTAATCGGATATCAATTTTACATTTTATTTTAATATATTTTTATAGCTATATATTTATAAATCAATTAATAAATTAAAAAAATTGTCTTAAAAGAATACTTTTAAATTTAAAATTTATTTAAATCTAATTCTTTTAAGACAATTTTATTTTTTTGACAAGTTAAATTCTTTTGTTATTTCTATCATTATCGTGTTTTTTATGATGAAATTCATAATTATGATTTTCAAGGTTTTTATTAACTTTACTTCCAATTTTCCATGATAAAAATACTAGTAGTATAAATGATGCTATCTTTAGTGGGCTTGTTATAAATCCTTCTATATCACTTGCCACATAACTTATTACTATAAACATTACAAATTTTCCTGCCAACATTGCTGGAACAAAATCTTTTATATCTTTTTTACAAAAAGCTGATGCAACAGTAACTAAACATCCAGGCATAAATGGACAAGCATATGCTATAAATAGCAGTTTAAATCCCTGTTTGTCCATCCAACTTATTGCTCTTTCAGTTTTACTATTTCTCAACTTATTAAAAAGTCTACTATCAGTAAATCTACTTATTAATAAAAATAATGAGGTTGTCCCAAGCCCTGAGCCAATCCATGATAACAAACACCCAAGTAATAACCCTTGTATCGCAGCATTTGCTGTAACTATCGCCACAAGTGGTAAGGCTGGTATAAAGCTTTCTATAAATGCACTTAATAAACCAATTATTGTGGCTAACACCCAATAGTTTTGAGTTAAATCAAGTAATTCTTGTATATACTGCATATTGCTTTTCCCCTTTTTTTAACTTTAACTATTATTATATACTCTATATTACTATTACATACCAATTTCAAAAAGGAATCTAATATTCAAAAGTAAATAATTTATGTAAATTTACAGTTAAGGTATATTTATTTTATTATATATTATAACAAAAAAGTCTTAAAATATGAATCTATCATATTTCAAGACTTTTTCTTTTTATCTGGATATATTTAAACTATAGTATATCTGACTTCATAATATCTTCAAAGTCCCCTTTTTCAGATATCAATCTTATCAATTTAACAGTACAACTTAAATCATTTATAAGTATAGCTCCTACTAATGAACCATCTTTCATAAATAACTTTTTATATACTCTTTTACCTTCATCTTTTGATGAAATTTCTTTATCAAAATCTTGTATATTACCAATACTAAATACTTTAACATTCATTGCATCTAATGAAACTGGATATACATCACTTTCAAATTTCAAACTATCTCCACTTGCATTTGCTCCTGCTATTTTTCCCATTTCTACTGAAGATGGCCATATTGCTAGACTAGTATTTCCTACTTGTGCAACATCTCCACAAGCATATATATCTTTAACAGTTGTCTGTAATGTATTATCTACAACAATACCTCTATCAATTTTTACAGATGTATCTTGAACCATTTGAGTATTTGCTCTCACTCCAATTGAAAAGACTACCATATCACAGTCAACACTATTGCCATCTTTAAATACAACTTTTTGAGCCTTTCCATCACCATCAATACCATCAACTGCCACACCTAATCTTACATCTATGCCTGTATCCCTTACACATTGTTCTAGTATTTTACTTCCTTCTTTATCAAGTTGTTTTGATAATATACCATCCATTGCTTCAACTACTACTACTTCTAAGCCTTTTAATTTGAATTCCCATGCTGCTTCAAGACCTAATAGTCCTCCACCAATTACTACAACTTTCTTAGACTTCTCTAATGCTTCTTTTACATTATATAAGTCTTTTATATTTCTAAGTGTAAATACATTTTCTAAATCATGACCTTTAATTGGTGGTATGAAGTTTCTACTTCCTGTAGCTATTACAAACTTATCAAATTTAATAGCACCATCATTTACTACAATAGTTTTATTTGCTTCATCTAATTTATCTACATTTGTTCCTAATATTACTACTATATTGTTTTCGTCATACCAAGCTTTATCTTCCATATAGAAATCAGAATTAAGTTCTTCATTTATACCATCAGAAAGTGCAGGTCTGTAGTAAGTTAACTCCTCCTCATTAGAAATCATAGTTATCTTACAAGTCTTATTTCTTTTTCTTATAGCATCTGCTGCATAGAAACCAGCTGCACCATTTCCTACTATAACAAAATATTCATCAGTATCTTTTCTAAAAGTAACCTCATCTTCTTCAACTTCTATAAATTGGTCCTCTTTGGCTCCACATACAGGGCATATACTAGGAGCACTATCTCCTTCAAATACTTCGTTACAAATTACACATTTAAACTTTTTAGTTTTCTTTTTACTTCCAAAAGTAGAGTTTAACTTATCTAAGAATTTTCCTGTATAAGCATATAATTTGTCAACTTCTTCTCCTGATGGTTTAAAGTTAACAGCAAATGGTTTCACTGTTGTCATTCTAAGCTGATTGATTCTCTCCATAGCATTTTCTATACCTTCTCCACTCCATCCATATGAACCAAATACTGATGCAACTTTTCCACCATGAAGAACTGGATTTAAAGATACTAATATATCCCATATAGGTTTTAACGCATCTCCTAATATTGTTGGTGTTCCAAATAATACACCTTGTGATACTGCTATTTTAGCTAGAATTTCTTCTTGCTTATGTTCTATTACATCAAATAAATTCACTTTATAATTGCTATTTTTTTCAATATATGATTTTATAGCTTCTGCCATGATTTTTGTATATCCATGTGCAGAAACATAACAAATTGTAACTTCTTTTTCTAATTTTACTTGTTCATTTACACTCCAATTATAATAAAGGTCTATAATTTTTCTAGGATTTTCAGTCAATACTGGTCCATGACCTGGACACACTGTGTCTATATCTAAATCTTTTATCTTTTCTATAGCAGTTACCATAGATGGTTTAAATGGTCCCATTATACAATCATAATAATATCTTAAAGCATCTAAGTAATCCTTTTCTTCATCTTCATTAAGAGTGTTTACTATCTTATCATTACTATAATGACTTCCAAATGAATCACATGTTACAAGGGTTTTATCCTCTTTTATATATGTGTATATAGTATCTGGCCAATGAAGCATAGGTACAGAGAAGAATTCTAAAGTTTTATCACCTATTGATAGCACATCTCCATCTGCAACTGCAATATATTCAAAATCTTTGTTTACGATTTCCTTTAGATACTTAATGGCAGTTTCTGAAGCTACTACTTTTGCATTTTTTGCTAAATCTAAAAGTTTTTCAACGCTTCCTGCATGGTCTGGTTCAGTATGACTTACCACAATATAGTCAATTTTTTCAAAATCTATATTTAAATCATTTAATCTTTCAATATATTTGTCAAAATGTTTATCCTTCACTGTCTCAAATAAAACTGTTTTTTCTGTTCCTTTTAAAACATATGAATTATAAGTTGTTCCATAAGGTGTATACATAATTATGTCAAATACTCTTAAATCAGGGTCGAGCGAACCTACCCAATATAAATTTTCTTTTATTTTCAGTGATTTTAATGACATACCGTACTCCTCCTAAAATAATTATTTAACCTTTTTATACCCTATTTGTTATATTTTAAACAAATTTTATTTAAAAAAGAATTTATTTTAAAAGCAACTTAAAACTTTTAATCTTCTTTTTCTACCTCCAGTATAGTTCCTTTTTTAGAATCTACCTTTATGTCATATTCATTTTTTTCTTTATCTATTCTTATTTTATAAAAAGTAGCATCTAAATCTTTATCTAAACTCCATTCTTTTACTATTCCATCTTGTTCTTTTAATGCAATTTCCATAGCTTTTTGAGGTGTTATTATATCATTTAAATCTAATTTTTCTTCTCTAGCTTTACCATTTAAATCTTCTGAATCCAATTTTTCAGTTTTATCTTGTAATACATCCTTTGTATTAGCATCTATTTTCATCTTATACTCATTGTTATCATCTACACCTTCAACCGTATAAACATATTTATTTAAATCACTTTCAAGACTTAAATCTACTATATCAGCATCCTTATATTTGTCTTTAAATATATTTATTGCATCTGTGTAAGGTACTTTGAAATCTTGCTCCATTAAACTTTCATCCATTTTGCCATCTTTTAAATCACTATTTGATGCATTTGCTTCTTTTTTTGTGTCACCATTTTGAGGCGCTTGTCCTGAATTTGAATTTCCACTACATGCAGTTAATAAACCTGCAATAAGTATACTTGCTACTAATAAATATAGTTTTTTACACATAAAAATCCTCCTTAAATAATTAATTTATTCTATATTATACCCTTTAAATCCTTTATTTACCCTTTTATATTGCAGATACTTCTTACTTTATTTTAATAGTTTCAAGGCTTTACAATCTATACTTAAGAAGCTAAAAATCTATTTTAATATTACTTATATGAAAATTAACCTAAATAATAAGATATGAGTATAAATTTTTAAAGTTCTAATATAATACCTGTTTATAAATCATAATTATTCTTAAGAATAGAAATGTTGAATATATCGCTCAAAGATGAAATATTTTTAAAATCTATATAATATAATTTATTATACCAGAATTTTAAAATTTAAATCTATAAGATAGTAAAAATCATTATTAATTAAACATAAATATAAAAAATCTACATAAAGTAAATACAACTGAAAGGGATGCTATTTAAAGCATCCCTTTTATATAATTAAAAACTTAAATTTTATTTAGTTCTCTGACTGTTAAATCCATTTTAGGATATGGTATTGTAATTCCTTCTTCATCAAATCTAACTTTAACCTCTTCTAATAAATCCAGGTAAATTGTCCAATAGTCTTCTGTCTTACACCAAGCCCTAATTGCAAATTTAATTGCATTATCTCCATGTTCAACTATTCCTATAAATGGTTCTGGTTCATTTATTATTAATTTATGTTTGTTTACAATTTCTTTTAAGACTCTTCTAACATGTAATATATCATCTTCATATCCTACACTAAAAACCAAATCAACCCTTCTAGTATTTTTTGCAGAATAATTTATCAAACTATCATTTGATACAGAACCATTTGGTATAAGTATCTGTTTATTATCTGGAGTAGCTAATTGTGTATAAAAAAGACCTATTTGCTCAACTGTTCCTCCATGACCTGCTGCTTCTATGTAATCTCCTACTTTAAATGGTCTAATCAGAAGTATAATAAATCCTCCAGCAAAATTTGATAAACTACCTTGCAGTGCCAAACCTATCGCTACCCCTGCTGAAGCTATTACAGCAGCAAAACTAGATAAACTCATACCCCAGTATTCAAGAACAACTATTATAACAGCAACTTTAAGTACACTTAAAAGAAGAGATTTCAAAAACTTTCTTAACGTTAAATCAACATCTCTTTTACCAAGAACTGTCATGACATGGTTTACAATTTTTTTTATTATTTTAAATCCAATGGAAAGTATAAGTAGACCTATTATAAGTTTTACTCCACTTGTAGTTGCCCATTCCAAAAGGCTTTCCATCAAACCGCCCATGTCCATTTTATTAATATCTAGATTATTTAAATCTAACTTACTTATATCATCTATTTTTGTTGTATCCATAGAAAAAACTCCTTACTTTATATTTTAGAACCAATATTATAGTTTAAAGTTCTTATTTTTCTATTTAATATGATACAATATCATTTAATCATAGTAAACAAGATTTATATTCCAGTTAGCTCTTTTTTCTAAATCCAAACCCTCTATTATTTACAGAACTTTATGCTAAGTCACTCCGAAAATGCTACTTAGTTTTAAAATCATCATTTTTTACACCAATATGAGATGCTATTATAGTTATAATACTTAATACTATAAATACAATAAATCCTCTTTTGTATCCATCAACTGTATTGTAGAAATTTATTTGTAAAGATATAGCTATGATTAAATTAATAATACCGCTTCCTATAAATTCAAAAGTATTAATAACACTAGTTGCTAATCCAGAATAAATCTCTTTATTCTTATATTTAGCATCATTAAATACTTGTAAATGTGACATGACTATACACCCCATTATAAAAAATGCTACTGGTAAAAACATTATTGGTGGTTTTACTTTGAAAACAATTACAATTATTATCCATATAAATAAGTCTATCATTGCACCATACTTTATTATGTTAAACTTGCTAGACTTTATTTTTGCAAACACAAAATCCATAATTATTGAACCAAATATAAATCCATATGTAAAAAATGATACTATAAATGCAGAAAAACTCTTGCTAACTCCATAAACGTCCATTATGTATCTTACTCCCCAAAGACTTGTAAATGCACTTGTTAAACCTACAAAAGAAAACATTATTATTGAATTATACCATGTTGACTTATTGACTATAACAGACTTAACCCCTTCAATAATACTAATTTTTTCTGATTCTTCATAAATATCAACATTTACATTAAATCCATATTCTCTTGGTGTATCTCTAACAATAATATACATACAACATCCAATTAAAATACCTATTATACCTATTAATAAAAATGAATTTCTCCAACCAATAAATTCAGATAAAAATACTAGCGGAAAAGTAGCAAGAACTCCTCCCACATTTCCAACAAATGAGAACTTAGCTGTTGCAGAAGCAAACTCTGATTTATCAAACCATCTACCTTGAATTTTTAAGATACAAAGTAGTATTACTGAGGTTCCTGCTCCTACAATTATACGAGAAATATATGCTAATTCTATATTTTGTATTAATCCAAATAATATAGAACCTACACTCGCTGTTATTATTCCAATACTACTAATCTTTCTTGCTCCATATTTATCAATTAATATACCTGCTGGTATTTGCATAAGTGCATATGAGTAAAGGCAAAATGATGCTATATTTGATATTTGTATAGAATTAAAGCCTAACTCTTTTGCTAAATTATCTGAGACAACAGCAGTTGACATCCTTAAAAATAAGACTAAAATAAATGAAAATGTAATTATGCCCCAAACACTCCATTTAGTCTTTGTATAACTTTTCATATTTTCTCCCTCAAATCCATGTAGTTTTAGCTTTTATTACTCTGTTTGTAGACTTTCTATTTGCAGTATTTGCTTATAATAATTTTGTAATTATTTATCAAAATTTTTAGCATTCATTTCTATTATATAATACACATACACATTTAACCATATATAAGAATTTATTTCTGTTTACATAATACTCAATTGGTTACTTATTAAAGTAAACAAGAGCCATCTTTTAGGATAACTCTAAAAGATAGCTCTTTATAAAAATATCTATTCTAAATTTAAATTTCTATCTAGTATATATTTTGTAGCAATAAATAATATTACTAAAAGTATAATACTACCAAGTATAGCAAACATAAAATGAGAGCTTTGATATAAATGATAAATCATATTAGTATTTTCTCTTGGTAAAAATCTTTCAATTGTATTACCAACAGTTGATATTATCATATTTATAATTATAAAAGAAACAAATGCGGATACATTTCTATGTTTATTAAATCTTGGTAATTGCCCCATTGAAATTGCTGTGTATAGCAATAAAATGAATGAAGTATATGAAATAAGCATTGTTAATAATAACAAGAAAATATCTAAAAAGTTTTCAAATCCCAATTTAAAAACATTATTAAAAAAATCTAAAATCTCAGCAAATTCAATTCCAGAAGCACTAAAAAACATTAGTACTGAAAATGTAACTACTGCAACTATAAAACTAAGTACCGCATATATAAGTGCTGTTATACATTTGGATAATATAAGCGAACTAGTACTAACAGGAAGAGTAAACATTAAATATCCTTCATCTCCCAAAAGATTTTTTCTAAATCTTTGAATTGTAACTACAATAGTTAAAACACCTAGTGCCATAAAAAGACTTGTAAGAACAAGTATTCCTATTCCTTGTATTTGGAATATATCAATCTTCATAAATATTCCATTTAATATAGCCACTACTATTATAGCTATATATAATGGTATAAACGTTCTTCCACTTGCCTTTAACTCATATTTTAATAGTTTTCCTAACATTTGAATTCCTCCCTAAATAATGCATCTATAGATTTACCTTTTTCCTCTCTTATTGCTTCAACATCTCCTTGTAATACTATCTCACCTTTAGATATAAATATTACTTCATCACATATATTCTCTATCTCACTTATTAAATGAGTTGCAATCAACAAAGTACTATCCTCAGAATAGTTTTTTAGTATAGTCTTAAGTATATATGACCTTGCAGCTGGGTCAACACCTCCAATAGGTTCATCTAAAATGTATATATTTGCTTTTCTTGACATGACTAGAATAAGTTGTACTTTTTCTTTAGTTCCTTTAGACATTGTTTTTAATTTTTCATTTACATCAATATCTAAACTCTTAATCATTTCATTTGCTCTTCTAACATCAAAATCACTATAAAAATCATAGAAAAATTTAAGTAAGTCTGATACCTTCATCCAGTCGTTTAAATAAGTTCTTTCTGGTAAGTATGATACTATTTTTTTTGTTTCTATAGATGGCTTCATTCCATTTATCATAATTTCACCATCATCAGGTTGTAACAATCCATTCATCAATTTAATCATTGTACTTTTACCACTTCCATTAGGACCTAACAAGCCAACTATTTTTCCTTTTGGTATATTCAATTCAACATTCTTTAAAACTTTTTTAGTTCCATAGCTTTTATTTACACCTTTAAATTCAACTATGTCATTTTGAGAAACATTATTTATATTTTTATCCATTTTATAATTCCCCTTTCAAATTTTCTGTTATAAGTTTTAACATTTCATCTTTGTCATATCCAAGTTTTACTAAAGTTTCTTTTAACGTATTTATTTCAACATTGGCTATTTCCTCTTTCATAGCTTTTATTTTTTCCTTATCATCTGTTACAAATCTTCCTTTTGTTCTTTGGCTATAAACTAATCCTTGTCTTTCCAGTTCTGTTAAAGCTTTTTGCATTGTATTTGGATTAACTTCAGCATCCTCTGCAAGTGCTCTTACTGTTTCTAATTTAGAACCTATTTTTATTTCCCCTGAAACTATTTTTAACTTTAGATGTTCTACTAATTGTATATATATAGGTTTGTTATTATCAAGTTCCCATTCCATATTCATGCCTCCTTATTGTGTTATTATATTATTGTATTAATAACCTAATACAATAATATAATAACACAGCTCATATGTCAACTATTTTTAGATAAAATTATAAATATCTACAAGCTTTTTCATTTAAATATAGTTTTTATAAAAAATAGCATTTTAAAACCTATTATTAAATCTCAAAATCTTCAGGTCTGAATAGGTATAATACAAGAAATTTCCTTAATCACTATGTTTTTGATATTTCATTTGGTATTTATTTTTCTCTTGTCTGGTTTAGAGATTTTCATTCAAGGCTACCAAATTTTATGTGAATCTATAAGAATATATGAAGTGAAAAAATAGAATTGTATTTTCAGGTCTTGGTAGCCTTTATTATAATTATGTTCACATGCTATTACTTTTTTATCCTTTTAGCAAATTTTTCCTTAGCAAAATCGTATGACTCTTGTATCATTACTTTTAATTCTTTAAATGTTTTTTCTGAAGGATTTAAGACACATACCCATCCCATCCATGCGTAAACAGGATGAGGCATAATTGTATCCATTTTTTTAAAATCAAAGTCCATTTTCACAATTTGCCCAGCCTCTGGACGCTTTGGAATATAATCGAACATTTTAATAAATGTTTCCTTTTTCAAACATACATTCACACGATAAACATTACTTCGGTTGAGTGATGAACTTTTGTCATTTTCACCATCTTTTTCTTTGATAGTAAGAACATATACTCCTTTCTTTAAAATACCATTAGGATTATAAAATATACCTCTTTCCCCCCAATTGTCTGTTAAAACAACATCATCTAAATTTGATACACAGTAATTGAATATATCCTCAGCTTTCATATTAAATATCTTATCCTTTCTGTAATATTTATATTGCTTTCAACATGATAATATCCTATCATATAATAGTGACAATAATTGTCACTATTATAAAAAAAGGAGTAGAAAAATGTCAAAGGCTGAGCGCTTAATTGAATTGATAATAACTATAAATGCAAAAAGAAATTTTACCTTGAGAGAATTGTCTGAAGAATTTTGTGTATCAAAACGAACAATACTTAGGGATTTACAAGCTTTAGAAAGCATGGGATTCCCTCTATATTCAGAAACAGGAGCAACAGGTGGTTATCATATGTTAAAAGAACGTATACTACCACCAATTACCTTTTCAGAAAGTGAAGCAAAAGCAATATTTTTTGCCTATCAATCGTTAGCTTTTTATCGTGATTTGCCATTTGAACAAGAGAGAGTCTCTGTATTAAAGAAGTTTTTAAATTGTCTACCAGCAGATGTACAGCATAATATTACTCAAATACAAAATAAAATTGTATTCTGGACACCAGATAGACATTGCTCTTCTCCTTTGTTGAAAGAACTATTTAACATAATTACAAATAATTCTGCTCTTACAGTTCAATATTCATCAAATAAAAACCAAAGTATCCGAACTATTATCCCTGTTGGTTTATATGCAATGAATGGTCTTTGGTACTGTCCAGCGTATTGCTTAAAGTCAAAATCTATCCGTGAATTTCGTGTAGACAGAATTGAAAAGATTGTAAATATAGAAAATATAACAAGTTCAAAATACAGTATTCCAAATTCAATACATGAATATCTTGAAAATTTAGAAGTTGCTAAAGATTATCATATTAAAATTCAACTAACATATATAGGAGTAAAACGCTGTGAGACAGAGTTTCTATTAGCAAAAGGATTGACTATTTTTCCTAATGGTGGCTACATAGATATGTATATCTCAAAAACAACACTAAACTGGGTAGCTGAATATTTCTTGTCATTTGGAAAAGAGGCCACAGTACTAGAACCAGTTGAGCTTAAAACATTGATAAAATCAAAAGTTCAAGAGTTATACAATCATTACTGCAAAATAAATACTGAAATGTAATTTCAATAGATGCCACCAATAGATACTACATTCTAGTGTTTTAGTTAATCTATATGAGGTAAGACTATATTTATATTTGTTAATGTTTACATATTTCAATAAATAGATGTATAAAAATCCACATAAAAAATGAACACTAGATTAGAGTTCATTTTTAATATAACTTATTTATTTTTTATAAAGTAAATTAATTATTCTTTTGCTGAAGTGTATGCAATCAATTTTTCAAATTCTTCAATTGGCATTGGTTTTCCAAATAGATATCCTTGTGCCATATCACATTTGACTTCCTTCAATAGTTTAAACTGTGCTTCTGTCTCTACACCTTCAGATATTACTTTCATCCCCAATTCCTTTGCCATCTCTACAACTTTAGTAACAATTATTTTACTTCTCTTACTATTATATGTTTCCATGATAAATTTTTGGTCAAGTTTTAAGATATCCATAGGAATTTCTTTTAACATATTTAATGATGAATACCCTGAACCAAAATCATCCATAGATATTAAAAAGCCTATATCTTTTAAATTATTCATTATATCAATTAAAATATCAAAATTATCAAATATAATACTCTCAGTTAATTCAAGTTCTATATATTTTGCAGGTATATTGTACTTATCAATTATATTTTTATAGGTTTCTATAAAATTATTGCAATATAAATGGATTCTTGAGACATTAACTGAAATAGTTACTGGGTTTATACCTGCATCAATCCATTTTCTAAGCTGTATACAAACTTCTTCTAATACATATAAATCTAAATTTATTATAAAACCATTTTTTTCAAAAAATGGTATAAACTCACTTGGAGGAATTAATCCCTTATCACGATTTTTCCATCGTACAAGTGCTTCCGAACCTTGTATTTCTCCTGTATTTAGTTCTATTTTAGGTTGCAAATACACTATGAACTCTTTATTTTCTAAGCTTGAGAACATTGTATTTTCCATCTCTTTTTCTTTTATTTCTTGATCATGAATCTTGTTATCATAAAATGCATATGAACTTTTATGTCCTCCTTTTGCCATTTTATGAGGTATATTAGCTCTATCTATTATTGGGTTGATATCTTTATCTTCTGGAAGTATAAAGTATATTCCACAGCTTAAAACTAATTTATATTTTTCTTCTTGATTATTATTAAATAAATCCAATTCTTTAAATATACATTCTAATCTATTTATTATATCTTCTTCTTCTCTATATTTCATAATTATTGTGAAATTATCAGCAGATATCCTTGCAAATATTTCTTCTTCAAATATATTATGTTTAATAATATTTGTTAAACTACATAAAATTTTATTTCCCACTTCATATCCGAACAAATCATTTATATACTTAAATTTATCAATATCTATATATAATAACGCATATTTCTCTTGAGTGTTTTTGCTTAATATTTTTTTAGCATCAATTACAAATTTATCCATAGTACTTGCTCCTGTAAGACCATCTGTATACACTATATTTTGTAATTTAACTCTTAAACTTAATTTATCATATACTATATAAAAAATAAGTACTAGACATATTATCGTCATAGTAAATATTATCTGCAATGCATAGTAGCTAATAAATTGTTTATTAAATAAGTTGAATTCAAAGTTATTTATGGAGTTATTTTTATAAAGCTTATGTAAAGAATAAACTGGTGTTGTATATTTAACTTGTAAAATTATACAAATAAATAAAAAAACCATTAATTTTTTTTGTAATTTCCTCATAAAAATTTCCTCCCATTAAAGCACCTCTATTTGATTATAAACCACTAGCAAATAAACACATTCCAAAAGTTTCCATTTCTTGTAAAATGGATAGTTTATATTTACTTTAAAATTTGTGAAATTTTGTTATACTATATATATAGAATATGT
>NZ_JAGWDA010000010.1:0-149594 GCF_020657875.1 Clostridioides sp. ZZV14-6150
TGTAACCACCTATGATTCTATCGTTTAGATAGTATTAAGTCGTTAGCCACCAAGAATCCCCTTGCTTTAGCTATGGGAGTGTGTCAATTATAAGAATCTATTTAAATTAGTGTGTTATATAGTGAGTTATGCATATAGTGTGTTATACATATAGAGAGTCGTACATATAATGAGTTTTAAAATATAAAATCTGAGATTTATAGATGATGTGGTTAGAAGTAGATAACAGGGGTAGAATCAGTAGATAACATAACATAAAAAAGAAGTTGCATCGAAAGGAGAAAAACTCTTTAGAGATGTAACTTCTATTGCAATTAAAGTTATGTTATATTGATAAAATTATTAAATTAACAAAATGTTTGTATCAAGGTAACTGCTTATTAATGAAACTATTAAATTGATAAATAAATAATCAGATACTTTATATAAATAAAGTTGTTTTAGTATTTAATTTGATTTTATTATACTTACTTTATATGTATGATAGCCTATATTTCCATTTCTGGAATTAGGCTTCTCATAGCCTCTATAGTTGTTTGTATAAGTTTGTCAAGTTCCCAATCAAGCATTTCTGCACCACTTCTTATAACGTCTCTAGAACAGCCAGCAGCAAAAGACTTATCTTTGAATTTCTTTTTAACAGACTTTAATTCTAAATCAGATACACTTTTTGAAGGACGCATTATTGCAGCAGCACCAATTAATCCAGTAAGCTCATCTACAGCAAATAAAACTTTTTCCATAAATTGCTCTGGTTTAACATCTGAGTCAGTTAATCCATATCCATGACTTACAGTAGAATCGATTATTGACTTATCTAAATCAAGTTCAGTCATTAATTCTCTTTGCTTAACACAATGTTCTTCAGGATACATCTCAAAGTCTAAGTCATGTAAAAGTCCAACGATTTCCCAAAATTCTACTCTTTCAGGGTCGTATTCTTTTGCATAATATCTCATAACACCAGATACAATTTGAGCATGTCTTATATGAAATTCTTCCTTATTGTATTTTTTTAAGATTTCCCATGCTTGTTCTAAATTTGGCATGTAACTCATTACTATCACTCCTCTAGCTGAATATTTTGAATTTTTATAAAGCTTGTTTTTCATTGATTATATCAATCAATTTCCAATACGTCAACACACTAATACATAATTTTGCGTTTAAATTCAGAAATTAGTGAAAATTAAAATTTTATCAGTGTATATGACACATTCGTATATTATGCTACAGTTATATAGTTTTGTATGTTTTGTAAAGTTAATACTAAAATTAAACATAGTAATGTATCTATGAATATAAATGTTATACTGATATTATTTATGAAAAATACAATTAGATATATAATAAAATCTCTATTTGTTGTACTTTGCACTTTTGTCTTTTAACATTACTTTTGAAATAATTGCTATAAAGAATGTAACTACACCAACGCCTATGATAATAATGTAAACTCTATCTGATAATAAATCAAAAAGTTTACCATATATGACCTGACCAAGAGGCATTGCGGCTGCTGTTCCTGAAAAAAGTATTGCCATTACTTTTCCTAACAGTTCATTTGGAGTTTCTAATTGAGTGATTGTTATGGCAAATATTGAGATAATTGTTGTCATGAAAAATATTAACATAGAGGATATTACAAGAAATAAAAATGGTACTGCCAACCCTGTTTCTAATATAGATGGATATACTGAAAATGCCATTGGAATAAACATCAGTGCACATACACAAAGATATATATATAAATTACTAATTTTTAGATGTTTAGAGAACATGCCAACACTTATAGCAGCTACTAGCGAACTAAATGATATTGCTCCCTGTGCGGTACCATATAAGGTATCATTAGCACCCATTGTTATTTTTATTATATAGGGGATACCTACAATTAGCATTGAAGTTAAAAAGAGATTTAATGCCATTGCTATAAATAATATTTTCAATAGAGTAGGATTTTCTTTACATATGTGGATAACACCATCTTTTATATCATTAAAGATAGATTTTATGATATTACCAGACTGTTCTTGTTTAACAAAAGGCATCTGAATAAATATTTCCATAATCGCTGATAAAAAGAAGCTTATACAACTGATAATTACAATAGCATTAATTCCAAGAATGCCATATAAAACACCACCTAGCACAGGTCCAGCGATATTTGTAAGAGATGCAACTCCAGCTACGATACCATTTGCATTCATTAAATTTTTACTATCAACTAGGATAGGCGTACTCGACTGAACAGTGGGTTGATACATCGTACTTATTACTGAAAGTAGGGTCATGATAATACCTACAAGCAGTATTGAACCTTTATTGTTAAATAAAAATAATGCTAAGACTAGAACAGTTAAACTACTTGAAAAATCAAAAATAACCATTAAATTTCTTTTATTAAATTTATCTGCAATAGCTCCACCAATAGGGGAACATATTATAATTGGAATTGAAGATACTGCAAGTATTGTGGCAAATATTCCTGCTTTTCCTGTTATATCAAGTATGTATAGAGATAAAGCGAATTTAAGTATTGAGGCACCAAACAGCGAAATTATTTGACCTAATACCATTAAGTTGAAGTTTCTGTTGAAAGTATTTAGTGATTTTGTCATATATACACCTACCTATCTAAAATTATTAAAATATTTATAATAATTGTTATAACACCAATTACTATTGGAAATGTTCTTTTTATCTTAATTCCTAACACTATCAAAAATATAGAAAATATTATAGATAGAATAGAGTAAAAAGGCATAAGTTCACTACCAGGGTCTACAAGTTTTGTATGTATGTTTAATTTTTCATTTACTTTATATATAGCATCGTTTAGTTTTTGTATTAGTTCAATCATAGAGACCTCCTAAAAGAATTTTAAAGCAATTTTAACAGAAAAACAAAATTTGCTATTTTGCTGTGTAATTCAATTTATTTGTTTATTTAATTTTATAGTTACTTATTCTACATAATCATTTATTTTACTTATATAATCTAGCAAAATTAGCACATCATATTATTCAAACATGTCATCTACAAGACTATCTATCATGAAATCAAATACTTCAAAATAGTTATATCCAATATCTTCTTTTAACAGTAGACTTGATAATAGAGCATTACAAACACCAAAGGCTTTTTCTTTCTCTATTTTTAGTTTAAAATCATATTTTTCAATTAAATCGTAGAAGCTTTGTATATTGTTATGTTCAAGCGTTGAAACCATATCTTTAGGTAATTTATTTAAAAAAGCAATAGAATCAGAATCTCTAGGACAATATAAGAATGGGTTTTTGTCATATAAGCGATATAACATCTTTAAAGATGCTACAAATCCTTCTTTTGCAGGCATATTATTCAATATTTCGTATATTGATGATATAAGTCTATTTTGAATTCCATTTAATACTTCAAAAAATAACTTTTCTTTTGAGTCAAAAAATGTGTAAAAAGAACCTTTTGCAATTCCTGCTTTTGAACAAAGTTCGTCAATATTAGTTTTTTTATATCCATATCTAGACCAGTGGTTTTCACATTCTAAAATTAATCTTTCTCTTATATTGTTTTTTTCAACTTCTGTAAAGCTTTTAGCCATATTTATCAATCCTTTCCATAAGCATGTATTATGTATGACTTAAAAAGTTTTTTTAGTCATACATATATGATATTGTCCATTTATAAATTTGTCAAGTATAAAGCTATTTATATTTATGTTATTTTTAATTTAAAAAATTAAACTATAGATTGTTTTTCAGTTAAATAGGTTAATAAATCATATATAAATTGATAAAGATAACTAATTTAATGAATAGATAAAAAGAGAAGTAGTAAACAAAAGTAGTTAGGATACCTTAAGAGAGAAGTATTTAAATTGCAGGGATATATTAAGATAAAATCACATAAATTACAAAGATACTTAAATTAAAAAAAATACTGATTATAAATTTTTTTTTGAGGTAAACGTTTATGAAAAAAAGAAATGTTTACATAACAAATAAATGGCTATAATTTAAATACATAATGTTATATCACAGAGAGGAATAAAAATATGTTTAATGAACTTAGAACAGAAGAAAATGTATATAAAAATTTAATAAATGGAAAATGGGTAGAATCCAATTCAAAAAAACCAATAGAAATTTACTCGCCAATAGATAATTCACTTGTTGGAAAAGTACAATCTATGACAAAGCATGAAGTAGATGAAGCTATTAAAAATACAAAAGAAAGTATGAAGGTATGGTCTGATATGCCTGTATATAAGAGAGCTAATATATTTCATAAAGCAGCTGACTTATTGCTAGAGAATATGGATGAAATAGCTAAAATATTGGTACTTGAAATAGCAAAAGATATAAAATCTGCAAGAGCAGAAGTTGAAAGAACAGCAGATTTTTTAAGATATACAGCAGATGTAGGAAAGAATATGGAAGGTGAAGCTATTAGTGGTGATAATTTCCCTGGAGGAACACGTAATAAGATGTCTTATGTTTCAAGAGTTCCATTAGGTACTGTCTTAGCTATATCTCCATTTAATTATCCTGTAAATTTATCCATGTCAAAGATTGCACCAGCACTTATTGGTGGAAATGCAGTTGTCCTAAAGCCTGCTACACAAGGAGCTATTAGTGCACTTCATTTAGTAGAAATTATGAGAAAGGCTGGTATACCAGATGGTGTACTTAATACAATTACAGGTAGAGGTAGCGAAATAGGAGATTATGTTGTAACTCATAAGGGAATCAACTTTATAAATTTCACTGGTAGTACTGAAGTTGGTCAACATATATCCAAAATATCTAAAATGGTACCATTATTATTGGAACTTGGTGGAAAAGATGCCGCTATTGTATTAGAAGATGCAGACTTGGATTTTGCAGCCCAAAATATAGTGGCTGGAGCTTACTCATATTCAGGTCAAAGATGTACAGCAGTAAAGAGAATTTTGGTTCAAGAGAGTGTGGCAGATAAACTAGTTGAAAAAATAAAACCGTTAGTAGAGAAGTTAACAGTTGGAAATCCAATGGATGAAGTAGTTATTACGCCTCTTATAGATAACAAATCAACTGATTTTGTTCAAGGATTAGTTGATGATGCATTGCATAAAGGTGCAAAATTAATAACAGGTAATGTTAGAAAAAATAATTTATTCTATCCAACATTGTTAGATAATGTAAGTGTTGATATGAAAATTGCTTGGGATGAACCTTTTGGACCAGTACTTCCGATTATAAGAGTTAAAGATATAAATGAAGCAATTGAAATTGCCAATCAATCAGAGTATGGACTTCAATCATCAGTATTTACAAGTGATATTGATAAGGCTTTTTATATAGCTGATAAGCTTGAGGTTGGTACTGTTCAAATAAATAATAAGACTGAGAGAGGACCAGACCACTTCCCATTTTTAGGTGTGAAGGCATCTGGTATGGGAACTCAGGGCGTTAAGTATTCAATTGAGGCTATGACTAGACCTAAGGCGGTAGTAGTAAATGTTAAGGGGCTGTAGACTGCTTATAAAAGAAGTAAAAAAAGTAAAGGAAATAGAAGAAATAAAGGAAATAAAATAAGTAACTAGAAATGTAAAAAAATAACTAGAGGTATGGATAAATAACTAGAAATATAAAGATAAAAGTATAAATATATAAAAATTAATATAAAGGCAGGATAAAGTGGAGGTATTAATTTTCTCCACTTTATATTTTGTTTTTTAAGATAAATCGATACATTTTTATATTAGCAAAAAATTAAATTTAAATTTTAATTTATAAAGTATTAAATTTATCTGTTATTTTTACAAAGTATAGATATTCATATCATTAAGAATATTAATATAAGAATTTTATAGTTAAATGTGCATTTAAAAATACAAAGCTATATAAAATAATTTCTATTATTTATTCTTTATTTTAGAACGAATCATGTCATATTGCTAATTAGTATATTTAAAATAAATATCTTTTAGAATGAATCATTTTATACCACTAATTAGTATATTTCTGAAACATAAGTTTTTCAAAATCCTTTATTGGTAATGGTTTAGAAAATACATAACCTTGTAACATATCACAGTTTATTTCTCTTAAAAAGTTTTTTTGAAAATTAGTCTCTATTCCTTCAGCTACAGTGGTCATATTTAACTTTTTTGATAAATCAATTATAGAAACAATTATATCTCTTTCCCGTTGAGAATCTAATCGTTCTGATTTAAAAAATGCTCTATCTAATTTTATAGTATCAACATAGATATCTTTAAGCATATTAATTGAAGAATAACCACTTCCAAAATCATCAATAGAACATTTAAATCCATTTTTATGAATCTCATTTATTATTTCACTAAACACTTTAACATCTTTAAATACAATCGTTTCTGTAATTTCAATTTCTATAAGATGTGGAGGGATAGAATACTTTTCAGCTATTTCTTTATATGCATTAATAAAATCTTTGAATGAAAAATGATAGCGAGACATATTCACAGAGATTTTTACTGCATTTAATCCACTATCAATCCATTTTCTTAAAGTACTACAAACTTCTTCAAACACATATAAATCCAATTGTACAATGAATCCATTTTTTTCAAATAAGGGAATAAATTCATTAGGAGGCATTATTCCTTCAACAGGATGAACCCATCTTACTAAAGCTTCTGCACCACATATAACTTGGGTGGATAATTCTAGTTTTGGTTGTAAATAAACCTGAAATTCTTTTTTCTCAAGTGCCTCATACATTCTGTTTTCTATATTCTTCTCAAGTATAAGTTTTTCTTTATCTGATTTACTATAGAAATTAAAAATACATAGCTCATGATTTTCAATATTCTTAATAGATTTAGAAGCTACATTTGCTCTATCTTGAATCTTTGTTATTTCCAAAGAAGTGTCATTAATTATATAGGCACCAGCAGTAAAATAGAGCATATATTTATAATCTTTGTTATCATTGAATCTATTAATATGTGTAACTATTGCGTTTAATCTGGAGTTGATATTTTTTTTATCTTCTTTTAGAAGAAGAGTAAAGTTGTCAGCAAAAATTCTAGTAACAAATTCACCTTCATTTAAATGTAATTTTATACAGTTGTAGATATATTTTAAAAGCTTATCTCCAGCAATATTTCCTGCTAAATCGTTTATTAATTTAAACTTTTGCATATTTAGCCAAACAAGAGTGTATGTGCCAGCTGGTGACAAACTTATGATTTCATTTGCTATTATATTAAACTGTGTGCGATTCATTCCACCTGTAGTCTGGTCAGTAAATGCTAGTTTTTCTAGTTCCTTATTATTTTCTTCAATAATTTTGTTTTGCTCAACTAATTTTGTAACATCTGAGTATATCAAAAGATAGATAGGTTTATCATCTTCCCAATCTATACATTCAGCTATGACTTGCATATGGACAATTTCACCTTTAAGATTCTGTGGAGAAATTGGAAAGCAAATATATTTTCCATTTCTAAAATCATCATAATATTTATAAATAGAGTCGAGGTAAATTTCTGAATTTATATCTTCTATTAAAAAATTTACTTTGTTTTTAAACATATCAAAATACTTTTTATTTGCATCTAATAGTTGGAAACCAAAATCAGTAACTTTAAATTTAGCAATAAGACCTGGAAAATTATTGTAAGTTACAGTTTGTTCTATTTGAGTCAGCATTTGTCTTGTAATATCAACCATGACAGAGTAGGAAACAGGGAATCCATCAACAACTTCTCCAGTTAAAAACCCCATTAATTTTATCCAAAGTTTTTTCCCATTACGATGTCTCATACGACCAAGGTGTTCGTATTTTCTCTCTCCCTTAGAGAAAGCTTTTGCGACATTATTCACAAGTTCATTCCAATCATCTGGATTTTCTTTGTAGAAAAGGTCACACTGGTTATGAAAAAGAGATTCATATTCCTCTTTTGTATAACCAAACATTTCATAATAACGATTATTAGCCCAAACCACAGTGTAATGTTCATCAATTAGATGTCTACTTACGCTTACATCTAATGCGTTCATTAAGAAGTCGTATTCAATATTTGTAAAGTCTGTGTCTTTTGACATTATCGGGCCTCCTCCACAATATACATTTTTTATAGATTAATTTCAATTAAGCAAAAACATAATATATAAATTATTAATAATTTATATATTATAACTAGAGATGTAATAATAGTTTTATTTGACTGTTACTTATTTTTAAGCTTATTTTCATACATCAAGGAGTCTGCTTTTGCTATTAAAGTTTCAGTATCAGATATTCCGTCCCATTCAACTAGTCCATAACTAATAGAAAGTGTATAAGGGTAATCTTCAGTGTTACTTAATTTTGATAGTTCATGGTTAATATCAATCATTATTTGCTCTGCTTGGGAAGTAGTTATCTTGTATAAAAGAAATAAGAATTCATCTCCACCATACCTAAACAATAAAGATTGTTCTATATTTATACATTTTTTTATTATTTGAGCAGTAGTGGATATGTATTTATCTCCAAACTGGTGTCCAAATTTATCATTTACAATTTTTAAATTATTTAAATCTGCAAAACATAAAGTAAATTCATAGTTATTAAATCTCCATTCTGATAGCTTTTTATTTGCAAAAGGCCTATTATAAAAACCAGTCAATAAGTCTTTATATACAGTATCACTCAATCTTTTAATTTCATCTTCTATTTTTAGACTTTCCAAATAATCTAGTTGGTTTTTAATATCATAGCCCTTAATTTGAGTGATTCTAAAGCTATATTTTTCTGCAATATAGTTACCTATTAAAACCATTATGGATGATTTAATTCCATATAACTTCAAAATTAATGTGTTTTCAACAGTATAGTATACCATTAGACTCAGGCACAAATATAGATACATTACAAACATAAGACTCAGTAAAAAAATTAAATTTTTTTTATCTTCTAAGATATTTTCAAAGCTAATCTGAGTATTTTTATAAATTTTATAATAAAAATATAATCCTGTAACAATAAAACTAAATGCTATAGGAAATACTCTGTAAATATTTGTAATAGAGTTACTATCAAATAAATATGCTGGCATATCTAAGACTATCGAAATTAATGACCTGAAAAATATATTTATTGACAGACCAATAATAGTACAGTTTAATGAATAAAAAAAGGCTTTTATGTTAGACATGGAGTAAGTTACTTTAATCTGTGTAAATAAAACTAACATAAAAATTGTCCAGTTTATAATTAAATTTAACCTTAGATAGGTACAGATTAAAAAAATTGAATAATTAAATAAAGAATATATAATATATATTTTATATTTGTTTTTAGAGTTATCAGTTATAGCATCAAGATATTTAAAAAAATTATAGTGATAAAGATAATAAGATAAATAACATGGTAACGTTGTTAGGATAATTATCATATACATTTTCATTTTAGTTTTTGTTCTTTCTATGATTATTTTGTTTATCAGTATACATTCTAATATCTGCAGTATTAATAATTTCTTCTAGAGTCATTTTATTTTTACTGGATACCTCTACAATACCATAACTAAAAGATATCTGATTTTTCATGGTATTACGTATTTTATCCATGACTTCTTTTGTAATATTTTCACTATATTGAGGCATAATCACTATAAATTCATCTCCTCCTATTCTAGCAAATATATCTTCTGTTCTTAAATTGTCAATAACTATATTTGAGAAGCTAATAATGTAGCTATCTCCAGCCAAGTGTCCATATGTATCATTTATTGTTTTTAACTTATCCAAATCAATATATACTAATGAAAATAATAACTTATTATCAATATAAGATTGCATTTTTTCAAAAGCAAATTTTCGAGTATATGCTGATGTTAAATCATCAATATTAGCCTTTTTATTTAATAAGTCAACTCTTAATAATTGTTCATATTTTGTTATTTCTAATTTATGGTGTTCTTTTTCTAAATAAATATTTTTTTCAATAGAATATATATGATTAATAAATATAATTATTTGTAAAGCTAATAATATATTACTTCCAATTATAAAGTAGGAAGTTAAAGCCTTTGGAGGTGAAAGTATAACCTGTATGCTGTCAAACAAGATATATCCTATAGCAAACCAAATAAACTTTGAAAACAAATTAAGTTCTATATTATTTTGAACTAATATAAAAACATGTTCTTTTATTTTATCTATACAATACAACAAGATAAAAATTAAAGTATAAGCTATTAAAATACTAATTAACCTATAGTATGTATCCATATATAGGGTATATAAGCTTGTATTTTCCAAGAGTGATATTACACTTAAAGTAATAAGGTGAAAAATATAAAAACTTATCACTGACATATTAGATATAAAGTATTTATTAGCATTTTTATTATTTATTAAAAATGCCTTATGATTCATTAGATGAAATAATATATAAAATAGTGGTAATGGTAATTTTGTAAACATCATTATCAAAAAAATTAATGGTTTTATTAAAAATATTGATTTATAATTTTTATATGGTGATACAGTTTTGTTTTGGGCAGATAATATTCTGCATATATAAATATTACAGAATTCAATTATTGATATAATAGCTATAGCTAAAAAAATATAGTATTTCATAGTAAATCCTCTTTTAAAGTGAAATTGTGTTTAATTAAAATAGAATAAGTCTAATGTATTCAAATTTTGCGAATCTTAGTTGTATATCTACAAATTGCTTTAATATGATTATATTTTTTTATCATATGTGTTTATGTTATAGAGTATTTCAATCTTGTTCACCCATTTTATATTACTACCATAATTCTATCTGCTTATTCTGTAAAATAAGTTAAACCATTTCATTGTTAAATATATGTATATATTCATTAGAAATTTGCATTATTGACAATTTTCTAACTCATTTATAAATAATGGTAGGATATTTTACAGTGTTATAAGATTATAAAACTTAGACCATATATATAAATGGTTCATAATAATTATAGTTTATAGCATAAAAATAAGCAACTATTTTAAATTATTAAAGAGGAAAAAATATGAAAAAAAAACCACAGTATTTAATTATTTTTCAATGCTTAATTCAGCAAATTTATACAGGCAAAATTGTAGTTGGAGATAAACTCGACTCCATTCAAAAAATGTCTAAAGAATATATGGTATCAAAAAATACCATAAAAACAGTAATTAAAATGTTATCAGAAGAAGGTTTTATAGAAACAAAAGCTGGTGCTAGACCAGTATTGATTCATAATGTAAGTGAAAAATTAGTGGAATCTGAATTGGTGTATGAGAAAATTTTGCAAATAGCAGATATGTATCAAGTTTTTAGCTTAATATTTCCTGCGCTTGCTGTTTATAATATAGAGCGATTTACATCAAAAGACTTGCAAGAATTATATGATATTATCAGCTATATGGAAAAAAATAATTCAAACCATTTTATATTTAGAGAGCAAAAACTAAAATATATAAATAAACTAATCAGCAAGTCAAATAATTTACTTATTCATTCTTTTTGTGATATTATTCAGAGTAATGTAATGGTTTCACAAATAACCTATAGTATTGATAAATTAGATGATAGTTCTGTAGATTTTTTTCGAGATAAGTATATTGAACAAATAAAGCAGGTTTATTTATATGTATTAAATAGAAATTTTACTGCACTTAAACAATTATTAATTTATATGTATGAAAAAAATAGGGAATTTACTTTGGAAATTGTAAAAAACCGTATTTCACAGGAGAAAGCTAGAGATAATTTTAGTTCTATGGCATTAAAAAATTGTTATCTATATGATTTAATTGTTTCTGATATCATATCTCAAATTTTTGAAGGAAATCTTAAAACAGGGGATTGTCTACCATCTATTAATTCTGTAATTAGTAAGTATAATATATCTCTTCCAACAGTTAGAAGTGCATATAATGAATTAAATGAATGTGGAATCGCTAAAACAATTAATGGAAAGGGAACATATATAACTCTTTTTTCTGAGTATACTGATGATTATATTAAAACAAAAGAAGGAGCTAAAAGATTAAAATTGCTTTTAGATGCTATGGAGTTTGTTACAATTACATTAGAAGATGTGGTACTTTTAGTGGGTGAGAATATAGATTCTGTGGTGATAGAAAATATAGAAGCTCATTTAAGACATTTACAAAAGAATTCTGAAGAATGCAATATCTATCCAGATTTCGTTTTGCTATGTAAAATAGTGGATTGTTCAGAAATTTATATAATGCAAGAAATATTTATGCATTTAAAGCAATATATTGTATTTGGGATTTATATAGAGCGATTTTTTCCTGAAAAATATCCCGAAATTTTAAAAACACGTTTCGGGATATGTTTTGAAATATTGATGTACTTAAAAAAAGGTGATGTTAAAGGATTTTCAGTAGCATTTTCAAATCTTTTTAAGAAGTCTTTTCAACAATTGAAAAAATGTTATGTCTATATAGAAAGTATAATAGAAGAGTGAAGTTAAAAGTATCATTAAAGACAATATAGAGATAGTATAAATTTTATTTATCTTGTACGTATAATAGGCTAGATAGTGGATGTTTTATGGGTGGAGCAGTTGAAAGCATCCATTATTAATTTTTAAATGTTTATTTAACAACAATACATATTTTACTATAAAAAAAGGTTCACTCTAATTAGGGTGAACCCTTTTTATTATTTATCAGAATTAGATTTTTTATTTATATGGGATAAATAGTAACTGTCATCAAAAATAATTAACATACACTCTAAAATTATTATAAAATTTCCAACTCCATATACAGTCCAATATTCTTTAAAATGAAGGTAAATCTCCCTTCAATGCTATTAGATTTGTAATAAACGCATAGAATTAGCACTTCTAAAAGCAGAACCTCTACTTAAATATCTATCATAAGCCTCTCTATCGTATTTAGTTATATATGTACACAAACCTTCTTCATAATTATCTCCTTCAAAATCTACAAAATGAGATAAATACATATATACTACCTCATCATTGTATTTTGGAGCTCCTACCTCTTGATTTTTTCTAGCTGCTGACATAGCATATGAATTTGCTGTTGTTGCTACGAAAAAAGTAGTTGCTAGTGTTAAACTTAATACCTTTGATTTAGTTTTTTTCATTTGTTTTCCCCCTCAAATAACTTTACATTATCCTACGATTTAATTATTTATAGAATTTTTATCAACTTTATACTTATGCTTTAAATTAATAGTAATAGCAATTGCTGTTGCTATTATAAACTCGCTTAATATTACACCTGGATTCCAAATTTCAAAATAGAAGTGTCCAATAATATATATAGCGAATGCAATTAAGTATGTGGCTAGACAGCTTAATACAATAAATAAGATTTTATCCTTTTTTATTTCCTTTTCAACTAACTGCTGTTGCTGTTTTTCTAGAATTTCTGTTCTAATTGATATCTCATCTATTTCAGATGGCTTCAAAAGATAATCTATTGTAACATTAAATATTTCGCTTAAAGCAATTAACTTTTCTGTTTCTGGAACAGATTGACCTGTTTCCCATTTTGATATACTTTGTCTTGATACATTAAGTTGTTCTGCTAAATTCTCCTGAGATAGATTATTTGCTTTTCTTAGTTTTAAAATTTTTTCAGATATATCCATTTTATTTTCCTCCTCAATATTTCTCAATCTTTATTCTAAAATATTAACAAATATACAAGTTGCACACTATCAATCCTACTATGTTTTTTGTCAACTTTGAGTTGCATCTTTGTAATAATAGGCATTTTATATAAATTTTATTATTTGATAAAGTAGCTTAAAGTTATGAATTCAAGAAAATTTTAATATCTAAGTATAGTACAGGGGATAAAATTAGAGGAATGAATCTTTTGGTATAAGCTTAAAATATTACTAATTACTAAATAAAACTCCCAAGCTCATTTGAATTTGAGAGTTATTTATTGCAAAACTAGACAAATTAACTGGAATGGAAAAGAAGAAAGTGCTATTCCATTTGTAACAAGTGAACCCCTACCTGTTGTTCCAGTTGAGATAAATGGAAAAAGAATAAATGCTTTTATTGATACTGGTGGTGCAATGTTTGTTGCGGATAGTAAACTTACAAAAGAGCTTGGTATTAAAACAGCTTCAAAGAAAGAAGGTACATTCCAAGGAGGTAATATCGTCGAAGTTGGTTTTGGTCAAGTTGACTCACTTACTATAGGAGATGTAAACATGAAGAATGTCCCTGTAATGATGGGTTCATTTGAGGGATTTGAAGAAGCATTTAAAGGTAATGCGTCAAATGTTCATGGCGTTATTGGTACAAGTGTATTGAAGGAATTTATACCTACAATTGATTATTCTAGTGGCCAGTTAGTATTAAGACCTAGAAATGAAGTAGGTATGGCCAATGCCAATAAAATGCTTGCCAACGATAAAGTATTAGAAGAGATTCCATTCACGCTTGCTTCTACTCATTACATGTATGCTAAAGGTTCAACAAATCAGAAAAGTGGAATGAACTTCTTTATGGATTCAGGGTTTGCTAATGGAGAAGATGCTGGAATGCAACTACCTAAAGAAACAATGGACTTAGCTGGGATTCCAATGCCTGAGTTAAAGTCAGCTTCTGAAGGACAAAGTAGTGGAATGGGAGGAAGTGATTATAAAGACGGTACTTTTGAAATCTCATCATATGGTCTAGGTAGCTTGCAACTGGAAAATGGATTTGGGAACTATACAACAGGTGAGGAATCCAGATATTATGAGGAAGTTGGATTCTTTGAAGATGGTTTGATAGGTCATAATTATTTGAAAAACTATAAATGGTCAATTGATTTCGATTCTAGGAAGATGACTTTCAGTAATCCTAAATAGTATATAGACTAAAGACTAAACAGTATATAAATAAAACTTAGTTAACACTGCCTTTTATTGTAAAAACTATTATTAAAACATTACATGTATTTTAACAACACGACAGTACAAGAGATGTATTGTCATGTTGTTTTATTTATAATATAAATTATTTGTAAACCATTTAATTATCTTAATCATCATTCAAATTTATGTTTACTTGTATAGTTATCAACACTTATATGATATTGATTAAATCTAAAAGAATGTAGGTTTAAATTAGATGATTCTGTTTTCCTTTTTTATGTTTATGTATAGTTCGATTCCTAAAATAATTATTTTAACATTGTTGAAATAGAAACAAAAGTTTAATATAATATTGTTAATGCACTAACGGGTGGGAGGACAGGCTATGAATAAAGAAGAACAGGTCATAATGGGTTTCAGGGACTTATTAAACAAGATGGTTTGGCTTAATAAATTTAAGATGGAAGAAAGTCTTAAAGGTTATAAATCTTCTGAAGTACATTGTATCGAATACATTGAAAGAAATGTAGATTGCAACGTGACAAAGCTTGCAGAGCACTTTTATATGACTAGAGGTGCAATAAGTAAGCTAACTAAGAAACTCATAAAAAAAGGAATTATCGAAAGCTACCAGAAGTCTGATAACAAGAAAGAAATTTATTTTAGACTTACTGAACAGGGGAAAGCAGTTTATAAAATTCATGAGGGACTGCACAATGAGTTTCAAGAACGTGATAAAGCTGTATTTGAGCAGGTAACTGACGAACAATTTGATATTATGATTGGCTTTGCGGAAAATTACAATAGGCATCTGGATGCAGAAATAAAGAAACAAGGTATAATATTAAGTCAAAATAAATTAGAATAAAGAAATTGAAACTATAGACAGCCCAACTCTATTGAGAACGGGCTGTATTTTTATTGCTATTATTTTGTTGACAAGGAAACAAAATGGTGGTACGATAAATATGTTTCCAAGGAATCAAAATAATAAAGAGATAAATATATTCCCTAGGAGTTGAAGTAATAAAAAAAATAATATGTCTTCAAGGAATTAAAATAATGAAAAAAGTAAAAAAGTAAAAAAGTAAAAAAGTAAAAAAGTAATAAAGAAATAGAAGGAATATGTTTCTGAAGGAAACCAAATTATAATTTTTGAGAGGAGGATTTAAGTGTTTATATTTAAATCAAATAATGAACAGAATACAGAACAAATTGTAAATAAAAAGGCTTTGATATTTGGTCTTATATCTGCGTTTCTTTGCGGAATCGGATTCACTATCATAGCGCCTGTTGTTCCATTCTTAGTGCAACCTTATACAAATAGTCCATCAGAACAAGCTATAGTTGTTACAATGCTAACTTCTGTTTATGCAATCTGCGTGTTTTTTGCAGCTCCTGGGCTTGGAGCTTTAAGCGACCGATATGGACGTCGTCCATTACTCTTATCATGCCTTTTGGGTTCTGCAATAGGGTACTTAGTTTTTGGAATAGGAGGAGCTCTGTGGGTACTATTTGTTGGACGTATAATAGAAGGTATAACAGGTGGTAGCATAAGCACTATCTTCGCATATTTTGCAGACATCACTCCTAGAGAATATCGAAGCAAATACTTTGGATGGGTGAGTGCCTTTTCAGGTGTAGGCTGTGTTATTGGTCCAACTGTAGGTGGATTACTTGCTAAGTTTGGTTATTCTGTACCAATGTACTTTGGGGCAATAATAACTTTATTGAATGTTATTTATGGATTCTTATATATGCCTGAGAGCCTTGATAAGAAGAATAGATTAAAGGAGATTACACTTGCAAGGCTAAATCCATTTATACAGCTTGCAAATGTACTTTCTGTAAAAAACTTAAAAAGGCTACTTGTATCAGCATTCTTACTTTGGATACCAAATGGGTCTTTACAGTCTGTCTTTTCACAATTTACAATAGATACTTTCAATTGGAAACCCGCACTAATTGGACTTGTATTTTCAATTATGGGTATCCAAGACATCATTTCACAAGGTTTTATAATGCCAAAGCTTTTGAGAAAACTCAGTGATGCACAGATAGCCATTCTTGGAATGATTTCGGAGATTATAGGTTACAGTTTTATTGCAGCATCGGCACTGTTTTCATTCTATCCTATTTTTATTGTTGGAATGTTTATATTTGGTTTTGGCGATTCTATCTTTGGACCTTCATTCAATGGGATGATATCCAAGTCTGTCGATTCTAGTGAACAGGGAAGGATTCAAGGGGGTAGTCAATCTATTCAATCTTTAGCGAGAATAATTGGACCTATCATTGGAGGTCAAATCTATGTGTCTCTTGGTCATGCGGCACCTGCTTTTATGGGCATGATACTTATAGCAGTGGCAATATCAGTTTTGTATAGGGGAACACATGCAAATGTATAAACTTTGTAAAATCTAATAAGTAAAAATTCAATTTATGGAGCAGTTGATTTTAATAGATTGACTGTTTTTTTGTATTATATTATTTTTAATTAAATAAATTTGACTTTCAAAGTTTTTTATACAAACTATTTGTCCAGTTATGCACTTTTATCGACTAGTTACACGAATTGTATTGAATATTTAGAAAATTGGTACTATTATATAAATAAATTTAAACATATAAGGAGGTTTTTTATATGAATATTTATTGTGGAGGATGGTCAAAGTTTAGAGCAGTAGAAAAAATAATATAAAGTAGAAAATGTAATTAGATATAAAATAAAAAGTATAATTAGATATATAAAATAAAATTACTGTGTTAGTAAAGGCTATATTTTACAAGCACAGTTATTTTAACATTAAAAAATTTTATAAACAAGGGGGAAGATACATGGAAGAAAAAAATCAGCTTTTAGAAGAAATCAAAATCCTATTAGATGAAGGGAAAGTAGCAATAGATAAGGCTATAAATAAGAATCTAATTTTGATTCTTGGAGGCACAGGTTGTGGGAAAAGTACAGCAATTAATTATCTTGCAGGATGTGAAATGAAGGAAGTAGAAGATGAAGATACTGGTATCTCATATATTGAATGTGTAGACCCTGTTGCAGAAATTGGTTCAGGAGCTGTTTCACAGACTTTGTATCCAAATATTGTAGATATGAGAAGAGAAGTAGAAGGAATGGATGCAAAATTATGTGATACTGCAGGATTCAGTGATAACAGAGGTGTAGCACATGACATTAGTGCAGCAGTTTCGTTGGGAGAGGTGTTTAGAAATTCTGCATCTATATGTGGCGTAGTTGTACTAATACCAGAAGCAGATATATTAGAGGCTAGACTTACAAAAGTACTTGATTTATTTCAACAATTAAATATGTGTCTTCATAAAGAGAATTTTAGAGGAAGTATTACTTTCTTTGTTTCTAAAAGCTTTTTAGGAAGAACAGAAAAACAAATATATAATGTGATTAGAAAAAAATACGAACAATTGTGTGAAAGTCCAGAAAATAATATACAAGATAAAGCTTGGTTATTTGAAGAATTGCTAAAAGGAGAAGGAAAAAATATTCATCTTTGTAAACCACTTGAAGCAGAGCAAAGAGAAGGATTATTAAAAGAAGTAATAAATTTAGAAGAAGTAAAAGATAAAACATCAGCATTCCAATATCCAATCAGTGCAGATGCAAGATTAGTTTTAGATACATTAATAAAAGATATTCAAGGTGGTATAGTATCTAGACTAGAAGTTTATGTTAAGGAATATACAGAAGACTTTATTGAAAAGGTTGAAAGAGTAACAATGATTCAAGAAATGTCAAAATATGATAGAGTAGTAGACATATTTAAAGACTGGTTAGAAAGTTCAGTTAATACAGCTAGTATTACTTTAGATAAATTTATCAATTTATTGTCAGGAGAAAGTGGATTATTCTTGGAAGACACATGTATAAAGTTACAAAATGAGATAAAGAGAAACTTGGGTATAATTAAAGACTTAAATAAATATACAGACCATGGAGATGCTGAAATTTCACTATCTTCTGTATATATGGAATCTATTATAGAAAAAACAAGTAAAAGTATAATGGAACAAAAATTTATTATTATAAGAAAGAAAGTAGAAGAGATTTTAGTTTCTTATGAGGTACAAAAACAGGTATGGACATTATCAAATAGAGATAAATTGATGGAAGTTGCAAATAAAACAGATTACATATATAGTAAACGTGATTTTGAGCCTATTTTAAAGAATCTTACAGATAGAAATAGTGAAGAATTAGAAGAAAATATAACAAGATTAAATACCTATGGAGAAAAAGGTAATGAAATAATTAGAAATCTTGTAAGTAAATATATTTTAACTCCATTTATAATAAAAACATTTGAAATTAAAAACAAGACAGTCATAGAAGTGAAGGCACTAATTCCAAACTTAGTAATAAGTAGTGTTCTAGAGGCTTTTAGAAATAGAAAAGTGGGAGAGGATGTCTCTACAATTATGTTTTCAGCTAAAGATACTATCTATATGGATGATAATCTTGGAATGGATTTTGCATCAGAAAAAAATATCATTATTTCTTGTAAGAATCTTGATGTAAGTAGTAATGCTAAGATTAATGTAAGCGGAAAGAGTGGAAATATTATAGATAATTCTATATATGGAAGAAATGGTGAAGATGGTAGAGATGCAGGAAATATTTATTTATATATTAAAGAAGAAATTAAAAACTATCGCCTTACACTAATAGCAAATGGAGGAAATGGTTCAAGAGGAACAGATGGTAAAGATGGTGAGACTGGAAGCACAGGTAGAAATGGAAGTGATGCAGGATATACAAGTAGTTTCCATGGAAAAATGTTTAAAGGTTATTTTGCATCAGGAACAAGTGGTGCAAAAGGAGATAATGGAGGAAAAGGAGGAAATGCTGGAAGAGGTGGAAATGGAGGAAGTAAAGGAAATATCTACTTCTTGGCAGATTCAGATGAAAAGAGAGATAAGTTAATCAGCTGTTGTGATATAACAGTAAGAGATGGAGAAAGAGGTCCAGATGGAAGACCAGGTTTTGGTGGAAATGGAGGAAAAGGAGGTCATCATGGTTATAATACACTTTCATTTTCTCCAAGTGCTATAGATTCCACTGTATACTATACAGGATATTTTACAAGTTGGGATTATAAGCTAACTGGTATTGCTAGTTATCGTATAACTTTTGAAGGTGGAAGTTGGAAAGAAGGAAAAGAAGGTCCATCAAGAGAGTATGCTGATTATGGAGATAGAGGAGAATCTGGAGGATATAATAATCCAAATTCTAAAGTATCAACAGCAGTTTTAAAAGTAGAGGAAAGTTTTGTTAAAGAGAAATATCAAAACTATTGTGCTGAAGTATAGAAAGGGATGAACACATGGCAAATGAATTGTACAATGGAATCATAAATCTTTTAGAAGATGGAAGGCATGAACTGGAAAGATACAATTTAGGAGAAAAATCGATTTTGTTATTCCTGGGTGCTTCAGGAGTTGGAAAAAGTACTTGTATCAACTATTTAAAAGGTTGTGAGATGGAAGAAAAGACAGATGCGGAAACTGGACAAGTATACATCACAGCTAAAGATTCAGCAGTTGATATTGGAAATGGTGTATATTCTAAGACTTTATGCCCAGAAGTTGTAGATATTGAAAATAAAGCATTTTCTTTATGCGATTGTCCTGGTTTTTTTGATAATCGTGGAGCTGAATATATGATTGCAGGAGCAATGCTTGTAAGAGAAACTATCTCTGCATCTTCAAATGTAAAAGGGATAGTAGTCATTTTAGACTACCAGTCTTTACTGGACTCTAGACATACACTGTTAATTGATACAGCTAAAAACTTAAAAGATATGTTTAATGAATATACACAGTATAAGGAAAATTTTTTCTTTCTTATCAATAAAATACCTAAGTCACCTAGTAGTAGTGTAACAAAAGAAAAAGTTAGAAATATACTGAAAAAAGTAAAAGAAGACCTAGATAGCCAAGAAAAAGATTATGAAGGTTATAAAGAACTGGTATATCTGTTAAATGTGGTACTATCAGATAATGTGTCTATAGAATTATGTAATCCGATGGACACAAAGCCAGAAAATCTATTGGGAGAACTAGAAAAACTTCCAAATACTTTCCAAAAAACTGATATGGGATTAATGCTTACTGCCTCTTGTAAAATAGAGATACAAAAAGCTGTTGATATAACATATAAAGAACTAGAAAAACTTCTAGCTCCTTATATAGAAAGTGTAAAAAAGGCGTTAGAAGATTCTATTTCTATTTTATCTTCTATAGAAAATCTAAAAGAGAAAAAAACTCAGTTGGAACAAATGAGTCAGAGCTTAGGAAAAACAAATAGTATTGAAGGACTCATGAGATTTGTGCAAGAACTTTTCTATGGTGATGGTGTACAAAAAGTAAACATATTAGAAAAAATACGCCTTGTTTTAGAGCTAAATAGTTATTGTAGAGAAACTAATATTGTCGGTCTAAGTGAATTGTTAAAATCATTATTAAATACAACGCTAGAAGACACTTTAAAATGTATTAAATACTGGATAGCAGAGAAGGAATTGGAAGAGGAAGAAGCTGAGAAACTTCTAGATGAAGAATATAGAAGAGAAAAAATTCAAAACTGTACATATATAAAATCATATGAAAAAGACAAAGTACTTTCTATATATATTCCTGTACCTAAAGTGAATTTATCAGATTTGACTAAAATCATATCTGGCTATAAACTTAATGAATTATCATCTATATATATGTATGGAGAGTGTGAGCTAAAAATAGATTGTGATATGAAGAAGGATGTTTTCTCAGGTAAAAACATAGTTCTATTAGTTGAAAAATTATGTATACCAAAAGGTTCTTATTCAATTAATGTTTCTGGAAATGATGCAAAAAAATTGGATGGAGAAAGTTCTATTTATAACGGAATGAATGGCAGAGCTGGAAATAATGCAGGAACTTCAGGCGATATTTTAATATCTTTTAAACATATACAAAAAGAAGGCGAACTTAAGCTTTATGCTGATGGTGGACAAGGTGGAAACGGCCAAGATGGAAAAGTAGGAGAAACAGGAGCATCCGGAATAGCTGGAGCAAATGCAAAACTAGGTTCTAAGCCAGAGAAAAAAGAGTTTACTAAGGAGAAAGATACAAAATACTATATAGTAGAAGCAGAAAAAGGAAAACAAGGAAATACTGGAGGAACAGGTGGAGATGGTGGAAATGCTGGTCTTGGAAGTAAGGCTGGACAGATTTATCTCCTTGGACAAGCAACAGTACTAAAAAATTCTATAAACCAAAGAGACGGAAGACATGGCTTAGCAGGAAAAGGCGGTTCTGGAGGAAAAGGTGGAGCTGGAGGTCTTGGAGGAATCCGAGGAATTTTTGAAGAAACAATAAGATATATAGGAACTTCTGTTCCAATAGATGATAGTGACAGAAACTATTACTATTTTGATAGATATGTGATAGGTCGTGGTTCAGACAGTAAGGAAACAGCAGATGATGGAAAGGCACTAGATGCTCTTTATGCAAAACACAAGGACTGGACAATTAAAAAACTTGCAGACTCAGGTCTAGATGGAGCAGATGGAAAAGAAGGGCATCCTGGAAAATCATTAGTAGAAAACGCATTGCTAAAGCAGGAGTATTCTCTATCAATGGATACATTTTTCTATCAATTCTTTGAAAGATTTGGTTTTTCTGGAAGTAAAGGATATAGAAACCTTAAACTTTTGTGTGCAGTAGGAATTTTAGAAGCAGATATTTTAGAAATTTCACATATTTATGAGATTTTTAATGCAGTTGAGAAAGTGGAAATGCAGTTAAATAGAGAAATTCTTCAGAAGTATTATAAATTTGATAAGAAAAATAAAGAAGTAATTTCACTAGATGATATGCATACAAAGAAAGAGTTTTACCAAGAAGCAAAAGAGATTTATGACTATCTTATAAATAAATTGATGCAGTCTAATAGAATAGAAGCTTTTGTAAAAGAAAATCAGAATTTTAGTGAATGGAGCATGATTTTATTTGCATTAGAACAGAAAGCAGCATTTTATATGCAGATGATAGAGGAAGATGAAATTGGAGGAAATCGTGTTACAGATATTCGAACTCTGACAGATTATCTAGAGAAGACTTTAAAAGAATTGGAACAAGGAAAAAAAGATGAATTAAAAGAAGCATATTTCAATACATATAAGGAAAATGTCTTAACTCAAATTGACTCAGGAAATCAACAAATAGAAGTTTTGAAAAAAGAACTTGAAAATAAAATGCTTTCTGTTGGAGCAAAAATGAATCTTTTGATTCAAGAAATTCTAAAGATAAAAGAAGATGAAAAAGGAGACATAAAGAAATTAGAAGAAAAGAAGGAAAAACTTCAGGAACAAATGAAAACACAGCTAATTCTTTCTGGAATACAGAGTGCGTTGAGCTTACTATCATCATTAAGTGGTATTGGTCAAGCTTGTCTGGGAGCTTTTGATAGTGCAAAATCTTTAAAAGAAAATCTTTCAGCTAAGGAAGAAGAGTACCAATGGACTAACAGAATGGTTAGTTTTTCAGATTTCAAAATGGATTCTGAAGGTATGAGTTTTGTCCTTGGAGCTCAGTTAAATGAAGATAGAAAGAATGCTTTAGGAGCAATGACAAATAAATTAGTTGGTGTCGATGATGGAAAGATAGATAATTTTAATAAAATTAAAGAGATTATGACTAAGTCTTTAGATAATAATGACTACCAAGGGAAAGATAATGACATTGTAGCAGCAAAAAATGGACTGGATGAAGGCGAGTATGAAAAGATATACACAAACATTCAGAAAAAAGAAATGGGTATGTTGGAAGCAAATTATAGTAATAAACAACAAAAAGATAAGTTGGCTGCACTAGAGAAGTGTAAAGCATCTATTGAAAGACAGCAAAGAACAGCAACTATTAAAAATGTATTAAGTATTGGTAGTGCAAGTTGTTCTTTTATCAATACAGCAATTAGTAGTGTTAATAATTGTCTAAATGTAAAAGCTAGTTTTGAAGATAAAATAAAAGTAGTCAAAGATGCGATTAAGACAAAAGAAGATAATATTAAAAAACTAGATAGTTTAAATACTCAGATGGCAGAGTTCAAAGATAAAACATTGAAAGAATCTATTATACCATTTGTAGACGGATTTGATACTATAGTTAAAAATCAGGATATTTTTGAAAATGAGATAAGCAGACTAAAAATGAAAGATGTATTAACTGAATTAATTAAGAAGTTTGAAAGCTTGAAAATGGAAAATGCAGAGGATATTTCGGGAATTTTCAAAAAAGTACAGGACATGATGGATGCTCAGATTATTATTACTGACAAGATTGACAAGAAAAAAGACAATCTTGCAATGGGAGAACTGATTTATCACATGTCAGACAGTGGTAACCAAATGAATGAGTATCAGAAAAAGCTTATTCATCAAATTGAATTGAATCAGATTAGATATTTGTGCCAAGTGGAGGCAGCAGCTTTTCAATTATGGACGTTTCCATTTGGAAGCAATATAGTAAATATCTTAAATAGATGCCATGTAGGAATAACAGAAAATGAAGATGAGGTGCTAAAGCAGGCAAAGGAACAAAATAGACAAATTAAAGAGTTTTTAGCTCAAGATACTTATCAATGGCAAAAAACAGATAATCATATTTTGAAAATACCATTAGCAGGAAGTTTGGCTGGAAAATCACGTGTGGGATTTGAAAATACATTTTCTTTATATGATTGTGATGAAGAAGAAGTGAAAAAGCTTTTGACAGGAGAAGAAATTAGCTTTGAAATTCCAATAAATCAAAACTATGATGCAATGAAATATGTAACTATTTATGCAAATATACCTAATCTTAGACGAAATATTTTAGATGATAGTTTAAAAATAAATGTACATATGCATTTATATGATAAAGGATATTTTTCTCTGTATGATGATAACAAAGATATGTACTATCAATATGTATTTCCACAAAATTATATCGATATTACACATGGTTTGGATGTTAAATATAGAAAAGATGATGATTCAGATTCAGTAAACTCTATATGGTCTTCAATAGAAGATAAAGGAATAGAAAAGTTTAAAAATGCGGGATTAAACTCTGGTAGAAGCCCGTATTCTATGGCTAAACTTTCTTTGAAAGCACATTTTAATAAGAAGCTTTCTTATGACTTATTGACAAGTGAGCAAAGTAAAAAGCTAGAGTCATATTTTGATAAGAGTAGTAAAGATGCATGGAATCAGAGTATAGAGAGCTTTAAAAAACTTGGATATATTGATAAAAGAGGCGTCTTGCTAAAAAACTGGTCTGAAATCAAAAAGGATATGGATAACAGTGGAGAAAGTATGAAGTATTTCTCTATATTACAGGCTGATTTGTGGGAAAAAATTATATATGAACAGATGAGTATATTGAAAGAGAATATACCAAATCTAACAATTGAGTTTATTGGTTGTGGTATTTATGTAGAGTCTGAATTTAACTATCTAAAACAAAATGAGCTAAAATGCTATGAACAGAGATTGATTGAAATATAGCAGTTTGAAGTGAGATTTAAGGAAGGGTGTTTTTAGTAGTGAAGTAGAAATATTATGGAAATTTACCTTTTGTATTGAGTAGTATTGAAAGGTAATATTGAATAGTATTAAAGTAGTGTTGAGAGGTAATATTGAATGGTATTACGCAATATTGAATATTATTGAGAAGTAATATTGAAGTAGGTTGATTTTAGTTATAAAATTTAGTCATAAAAGCACTTTTAAATATTATTGCTTAATTGTTTAAAAGTGCTTTTTTTAATATGAATTATAAATTTTTTAGATAGAAATGTGTTATACAATGGGGGTTAATTGTAGTTATAAGTATTAGGTTTATCTAATAAATTTGTCATACTGTTTAAACTTATTCCAACAGTAGAAGCATTATGTAAAAATGCGGATGTACTTGGTCTAATAAATCCACCTACACCAAGAAAAATCAAACCTAAGTTGAAAGCAATAATAAACTTAGAACTTAAACCAATTCTTTTCATAAGTTTATTGCTAATCTGTTTTAAAGTAATTAAATTATTTAAATTATCTGCTGATATAGTAATATCTGAAATTTCTCTTGCTATTTCAGCTCCTTCACTCATTGCAATTCCAACATCTGACTCAGATATAGCAGGAGAATCATTGATTCCATCTCCAATCATAATAACTTTACGACCTTTTAGTTTCTCATCTTTAATAAAATTAGCTTTGTCCTCTGGTAGGACTTCTGAATAATATTCATCCACTCCAATTTTGCTGGCTATAGATTTAGCTGTTTTTTCACTATCACCAGTCATCATTACAATTTTTTTGAGTCCATATTGTCTTAAGTTTGAAATTACATCTTTAGCTTCTGTTCGTAAAGGGTCACTGATACAAATAACAGCTGATAATTTCCCCGATATTGCCATAAATAGGTGAGAATATTCGTCTGAAAGATTATTATATTTATACTCCTCGCCATCTGGTATAATACATTTTTCATCTTCAAATACGAAGTGTTTACTACCTATTATAACCTTTTTATTATCAACTTTTGTTGAAATACCATGTGCAATAATATACTCTACTTCTGTATGCATTTCCTTATGACTGAGACCTTGTTTTTCAGCTTCATGCACGACTGCATTAGCTATAGAATGTGGGAAATGTTCCTCTAAACAAGCAGCTAGTCTTAACATATCTTTCTTATTATAATCTTGGAAGGTAATTATATCTGAAACAGTTGGTTGAGCCTTTGTCAATGTGCCTGTTTTATCAAATACAATAGTATCTGCATATGCAACATTTTCAAGGAATTTCCCACCTTTTACAGCAATATTATAATTGTTACATTCTCTCATAGCTGATAATACAGAAATAGGAATAGAGAGTTTTAATGCACAAGAAAAATCTACCATCAAAATAGAAAGTGCCTTTATAGGATTTCTAGTAACTGCATAAGTAAATAGAGTTCCTAAAAAACTATATGGAACTAAGGTATCTGCTAAATGTTCAAATTTTCCTTCGACAGAAGACTTAAGTTTCTCAGATTCTTCAATCATAGTTACAATTTTTTGAAATCTGGTAGTACCAGCCTTTTCTTTGACACACATTACGATATTACCTTGTTCTATCACAGTTCCAGCATAGATGTAAGAGCCTTGTCTTTTATTAACTGCAAGAGATTCACCTGTAAGAGATGCCTGATTAATCATTGCTTCACCAGATTCAATAACTCCATCTAATGGAATCATATTTCCCATATTTACACTAACTAAATCGTTTTCTTTTATTTCTGAAATTGGAACTAAAATTTCAGTATCATCCTTTTTTAACCATACTTTTTCAATATTTAACGACATACTTTGTGCTAAATCATCTATAGATTTTTTTCTAGTCCATTCTTCTAGTAATTCGCCTATACCAAGAAGAAACATCACTGACCCAGCTGTATTCACGTCTTTTCTAAAAATGGAGATACCTATTGCAGTTGCATCCAAAACAGAAATTTCTATCTTTTTATTTAATAAAGAAGAGATACCTTTTTTGAAATATTTTATAGAGTGAAGTCCTATAAAAAAAAATCTTAAAGATTTTGGGAAAAATATCTTAGATACACTCTTTACCAATAGCTTATTTACTAATTTATCCCTGTAGTAATTATTTAACTCTCTACCAGTGTGTTCAGGGACTAATTTTTCTATTTCACTATTATTAAAACTGAACTTAGTGATTTCTTTTATTATAGAGTTTCTTTCACTAGTGTAATAAATAACAGCGTCACCAGTCCTATCATAAACTTTTGCTTTGGTAACACCATTTATAGAAGTCAAATAATATAGTAGAGTATCTGCCTGCTTGTTATTCAATTTACCAAGCTGTAAATCAAAACGTATACGACCTCTGATTTCATGCTTTATATAAAGATTCAATTTACTTCCTCCTGATACTATTAATCATAATACTTGATATTATTAATCATAACACCTGATAGTATTAACCATAATAATCGTTAAATTTATTCTGCTGTGCAAGTACTATTTTTTTCTTCAGTACCATTTTCCTTGATGTCTTCACATTTAATGCTATTAGAATCAGTGTTTTTTTCTACAGTTTGTACATTTTCAGCTTTAAGAGCTTCTTGTACAACTTCAGCATCTTCTTGCACTTTTTTTACTTTAGATGAAGATAATTCTTCTAGTTCATTGATTTCTTTTGCTTCAGCTAAAATATCTTCCATATTTTCTTGGATTTTAGTAGTTGTCTCAAGAACAGAATCCTTAACTTTCAATGCTCCAGCAGTTGCTTTAGTACAAGATTTTTTTACACAATCACTTGAAAGTATTTTGACACCTACAGTACCTAAAAGTACTCCTCCTAAAAATATCCCTGTTTTTTTCATTTTTAAAATATTCATTTTATCGTATCCTTTCATTAAGTTAAATTTTATTTATATATCTTATGTATAGAGTAATAAATGCTAAAAATAGAGTATGATTTTACGAAAGTAGTATTATATAGTTCTATTATATTTTTAAGTGTACTATATGTTTTTGTGTAGTTTTATGTGTTTTTATATAACATATATAATTCTTTTATATTTTAATAATTCTCTTGTATTTTAGAGAATTCTTCTATATTTTAGAAAATTCTTGATATTCATTTCGAAATTTAAAAGTTAATAATAATTATTATTAATAGAATTGTAAAATCATATGACATTTATTACCATTTATGAAATTAAGTATAGCACGCATGAATGTAACTTTCAACAGAAAATGATAATTTATATCAATTATTTGGCTTGTTTTGTGAAAAATATTATTTTATCACTACTCAAGGCTCAATTATTGAAAGTTTTATTTGTAACATATTCCTATAAGTATCACATTGTTTAGAGAAACAAACTTATTCTTGTTTATAGTTGATTTTATTATATTAAATCTAATTTCTAAATAATATTTGATGATAGTAGGTATATATGATGCTGAAAAGAAAAAGGAGTTATTAGAATAAAAACACAGGTAAAATATGGGAAAGTATATGTTATAATATTTATAGCAAGAAGATGTAACCTATAATTTAAGAGTGGAGTTCATACTAGGATAAAACCTACTTCCTAATGAAAGGAGGTGGGAAGTATGAATAACTTTTTACTTAATGTAATAGCTGGCGTTGTTGCTAGTTTAATATTTTACTTAATTTGTAAAGTATTTACGAAAGTAAAAAGCCACTCAACTCGTGGCAAGAGTAAAAGTGGCTGGGAATTTGATTTTAAAATCAAGTTCCATAAGTTCAAATAGCTTCATTTAATTATGAACTTCACTCTACGACGAAATAGATTGTAGTTCTTCTTGCTTTTATTATACCACAAATTGGTACAGATATTCAAAAACAATATTTTTACTCTTATAGAAATTTGTTAAGTATAGTTATCCTTTTATGAGTGCATTTTCGATTGCTTTTTTTATAACTTTACTTGAATTTGTTGCACCTGATACAGCATCTACATCTACTTTTTGCTTGTTAAGTACTTTATCAATAACTTTTTCTGCTGTTTTTCCTCGTTCATTTTTATGTTCCAAAAGGTTAATGCTTGAAATTTTACCACTCTTTACAGTGACTTCTACTTTAGCAGATATGATATTTACATTACATTCTCCAACATAGGTTCCATCAGCAATATCGGAAATATTTACTTTTTTAAAGGTCATATTTTTTACTGTTTGTTTATAATCTTTAACTTGTTTTAAATATATTCCAAGGCATGCAAGTCCTATCAGCAAAACTATAACGATAATACGATAAATGATTTTTTTCTTGCTTACTTTCATTTCTAATACCTCTCAATCCTTTTAGTTAGAGTATTTGGTAATTGTTTTGAATATCTTTTGTTTTAATGGAATTTCAGATATATTCAAATATATAAAGTAATAATGTCTATTATAAGAAATTGTATAGTTGTATATTTGTAGATTTATCTTATCTATTTAGAAATAGAACGATAAAGCATATCAAATCCGTATTTAAGAAATTCCTGTTTAGAAAGTTTTACTTCTTGTTTGATATAAGCTTCTTTATTTGCTACTGTCTGTATAATGCCAGATAACATTCCCCAAAGTGAAAATATAGTAGGCATAATTTCAATATCTTCTCTAAGCTCACCTGATAAGATACCAGCCTTTAGCAACTGTTTTATTTTCTCATTGATTTCTTCACCAACACGGAAGGTTTCTTTTTCCTCAGGTAAGTAGTCGGTATTTTCAAAGTCAATGTTGATTTCATCGAGAGCTATTTTAAAATAAAATGGAAATTCTTCTTGATATTTTAATAGTGCATTGCAGATAAAGTCGTATCTTGTTTTTGTACTTGTTTGTTTTTCTAAAGCAGAAGTGATGTATGTATGCAGTTTTTTCATGCTTTCAAGTACTAATACACCAACAATTTCTTCCTTGTTTTTAAAATATACATATAAGGTTGCTTTACTGTAACCAGCTTTTTTTGCAATATCATCCATTGATGTTGCTTCAATTCCTTTTTGCATAAATAGAATTTGAGCAGCAGAAGCAATGTTTTCACGGTGTACACTTTTTGGCTCTTTTTTTCTTCTTCCCATATCATATTCCTTTCATGAAATTAATTAAACTAGTAGTTTAATTATAATGAGGTTTAGTTTTTTTGTCAATTAGTATTCTAAAACGTATTGCATAAAAAAGCACCAAAGATATGACAAGCCAGTGTTTATCATTCTTTGGTGCTATTTATATTAAATTATTTTAAAATTCTAACACTGTCGTTTTCAATTAATATTGCTTGATTATCATTAATAGCTTTTAATTCTAAAGTTTTAGAATACGCATTTACTATTTTTTCTACAGCTTTTCCAAATTCCCAATTTTGGGAATGTGGTACTACATAAAAATCAATTAAATTCAAGCGAGAGTAGTCTTTTAAGTAGGGAGCTTTTTCTATATAGTCTATTTCAGATGAATATTTATTTTTTTATAATATTACAAATATCTGGAATATAGAGTGTTATATATAGTAGAGCAAATAAAGTTGTTAATAGAGGATTGAGACCTAAAACTAAGCTAATTCCTATATCCATAAGCAATCCTATTGTAAATTTGATACCTTTATTAAGTTTCAATGAAATCACCATCCTTTTATTTTTTATTACCCAATTTAACTAAAAATATATACTAATTAAGTTATAGGGGATAATTTGTAATTAGGTCATAAAAGTGTGTTTTATGATGCGATATAAAATAATATAACATATGTAAAAGAGAGTACAATTTGTGATGATAATTAGAAAATTGAATTTATGATAATAATAATAAAATTATATAACATATGCAAAATAATATTGTACTTAATGTCTTTAGTCTTAATGTAAATATATATAAGTGATGCTGAAATCACTACTCTTGGAAGAATAGACGCTAATAAGGATAAAAATAAATTAAAATTTGGAAAACCAAAACTAGTATAATGCATTATTAAAAACGTTATGAGATTGACTATAATTGTAATCTTAATTACAGTGTTATTTTTCATATCTAGTAAGTTAGACGCAATGTTAAAAAACATACCTCTAAATATTAATTCTTCTATAAATGGTACATATGTAAAAGAACTTATAAAAATGGCAAGACTAAGCTCTGTGTCAGAACCATATTCCTGTGTTAAGTCATATATAATTAATGCTAGTATTTTACAAAATACTATAGATATTATTAATAGTGATAATGTCAATGAGATATATTTTTTGTCATAGTTTAAAAAACTTTTTATAGAAAGTTTTTTGTATGAATCCTCTAGTATACCTTCATTATATACCTTAGCTAATACGAATACGATTATAAAAGAAATTATAAAAGTTGACATAGAATTAATCGTTTGATTTGAGAATAATTTATTGGTTGATTCAAAGGCTGAAGCAATAAGATATACGAAAACTATTAATAAAGATACTAGTATTGCTCCACAAAAATTTAAAAAATACTTTTTTATGTTTGAAAAATTCATAAATCCTCCTAAAAATAATTAATAAAACAATCAATTTAAAAATAATTAACTTGAAAATAATCAATAAAATAATTGACTTGAAAACAATCAATGAAATAATTACCTTGAAAATAATCAATGAAACAATCAATTTAAAAATTAATCAATGAAATAATTAATCTAAAAATAGTTGATTTTTATAAAAATTATTGATGTATGAAATTACGACCTTATAAGTTAATAGTATATTTAAATACTATACATGTCTATATTATTTTAAATATGATATATGTTTATATTATTTTTCTTATAAAACAATAAAAAAAGCAAAGACATTTTTAAAATTTACCTAAGAAATATATAATCTAAAAAATTATAAACTTGGAAAATAAAAATTTGATTTTAAAAATATGTAAAATACAAAATATTGGGCTAAATACTGAAGAAATAATGATAATTATGCTGTTGGAAAATTATGTAAAATAATGGTAAAATATAGTTTATAATAGAAAAATTGATTTATATTATAATTATATTTATTTTTTTGGATTTATGCACTTAGAGGATGCATAATTTATGCTGATTACTACTAAAAGTGCATATATAATATTATGTTATAAGTTTTCATGAACTTCTATTTGAAAGGGGAGATTACAAATGGATAAAAGATATTTGGAATCCAGTGTATTTGAAGCTTTTCAAGACAGACTTTCTTATGTTTTCAGTGAATTTGATTATATCTATGTATCTTTCAGTGGAGGAAAAGATAGTGGTCTATTATTGAATTTAGTTTTGGATTATAAAAGAAAATATAATATAAAATCCAAAATAGGAGTATTTCATCAAGATTTTGAGGCTCAATATAGTATGACAACAGAATATGTTGAAAAAATGTTTGAAGACAATCTTGAAGATATTGAACCATATTGGGTATGTCTGCCAATGGCTACGAGAACAGCTGTAGGTAATCATGAAATGTTTTGGTATCCATGGGATGATGAGAAAGAAGAATTATGGGTAAGAAGAATGCCAAACAAAGAATACGTAATAAATCAAGAAAGTAATCCTTTTACCTACTATAAATATAAGATGAAGCAGGAAAGTTTGGCAAAGCAATTTGGTAGGTGGATGAGAGACAAGCATAAGGGTGCAAAAATTGTTTGTTTACTTGGAACAAGAGCCTCGGAATCCTTACAACGTTATTGTGCTATTGTGAATAAACAGCATGGATATAAAGGCAAGTGTTGGATAACAAAGGAGTTTAAAAATGTATGGACAGCATCTCCTTTATATGACTGGGGACTAGAAGATGTTTGGGTAGCCAATTATAAATTCGACTATGAATACAATAAAATCTATGATTTGTTCTATAAAGCTGGATTGCCTCCAAGAAAAATGAGAGTAGCATCTCCTTTCAATGATTCAGCAAAAGAGAGTTTAAATTTATATAAGATATTGGACCCAGAAGTATGGGTGAAATTGGTTGCTAGAGTACAAGGGGCTAATTTTACTTCTATTTATGGAAAAACAAAAGCTATGGGGTATCGTAGTGTAAAGTTGCCAGAAGGACATACATGGAAAAGTTTCACTTATTTTCTGCTTGATACTCTACCTGAAAATATAAGAAATAATTATATTAAAAAATTTTCAACATCTATTGACTTCTGGAATAATAAAGGCGGAGGTTTGCCAGAAATCGCTATATGTGAGTTGATAAGAAAAGGGTATAATATAGAAAGAAATGGAATTTCTAATCATACAAAAGATAAAAAAAGTAGAGTTATATTCTTAGGAGATATACCTGATGATACAGATGATATTAAATTTACTAAAGATATACCAAGTTGGAAAAGAATGTGTTATTGTATTTTGAAAAATGACCATATGTGTAAGTTTATGGGATTTAGTCCTACAAAAGAGCAAAGAATGAAAACAGAGTACATTAAGAAAAAGTATGAAAAATTTTTTGAGATAGGAGTTAAGATGCTATGAAGTATAAAAGTCCTGTATATGAAATTATCGCTGTCCCGATTGAAAAGATAGAATCTAACGACTATAATCCAAATGCAGTGGCTCCACCAGAAATGCAGTTATTGTATAAAAGTATAAAAGAAGATGGATATACAATGCCGATTGTTTGTTATTATAATCCAGAAAATGACAAATATGTTATTGTAGATGGTTTTCATAGATATCGAATAATGCTTGAAAATAAGGATATATATGATAGAGAAGGTGGAGTACTTCCTGTTTCAGTAATTGATAAATCACTTGATGAGAGAATGGCAAGTACTATTCGTCACAATCGTGCAAGAGGTTCACATAATGTGGATTTAATGAGCAATATTATAAAGGAACTTTGTGATATTGGAAAATCTGATAAATGGATATCAAAGCACTTAGGGATGGATATTGAGGAGATTCTTAGATTAAAGCAAATAACTGGATTATCCTATTTATTTAAAGATAAAGAGTTTGGACGTGCATGGATTCCTTTTGATTCTGATACTAAATAAGATAATTAAAAAGATATGTTTTTAGTCTAAATACTATAGAAATACTATTAACCTTTTTGGAGCAGTGTTTTAAAGAACTATGAAGAAGTGTTTTAAAGAAATATGAAGCAGTATATTAAAGAAAATATACTTGAGTTTAAAGCTTTTGAATAAATACAAGTATTGAGAATAGAGTAGTGTAAGATATAAATACATAATATTAACAAAGAAAAAGAGTAGGATGATATCCTGCTCTTTTTCTTTGTTAGTACTGCTTAACTTTTTTCATTTATAAATAAATATTCGTGGCAACTTGTATTTTTACCTCTTGGTATGGGATTATTTGCAACTTTGGTAGCTGGTCAGGAAAGAAAAGCTGGGAATTATCGCACTTTGTGTGCATATAATGTTTCACCTATGACTATTTGGATTAATAAGATTATGGCTATGGCAGTTTACACTCTGCTTTCAACACTAGTTTTGATAGTTGCAACAATCATTAGTGGTTTGTTTTTATCAGAAGGAGCAATCCCATTTGGAAAGATTATTGCTGGAGGCTTTGTTTGTTGGTTTGTTTCTCTTACACTTATTCCTATTCAGTTGTGGGCAGCTACATGGAAAGGAACATTCTTAAGTATGGGAATTGCACTTGTAGGTATGATGGTAAGTGTTCTTACAGCAATAAAATCTTTATGGTTTGCAGTACCATGGAGTTGGGCTATGAGGCTGATGTGTCCTATTGTTGGTGTGCATCCAAATGGAGCTATTTTGGAGACTGGAAATCCCCTTTTAGATTCATCTGTGATTCCTGTTGGAATTATCGTATCCATGGTTGTATTTGTTGTAATTACAGTAATTACAAGCATTTGGTTTAATAGGAGGGAAGTAAAATGATAGGAGTATTATCATCAGAGTGGCTAAAAACAAAACGTACAGCAATTCGTTGGCTTACATTTTTTATGCCTGTAGTCATTATATTCAAAGTGATGTAGAAGAACCTATCTTGATTGATATAGAGAAATTGGAAAGAATCTTTGATAATATCGTATCCAATAGTCTGCAATATACTCCGGAAGGTGGAAAAATCAAAATATCAGCAAAGGCAGAAAAAGAATATATCTCATATGAGATTTGTGATTCTGGTACTGGATTCAGTGCTAAAGATATGCATAAAGTTTTTGAAAAATTTTATAGAGGTGATGAGGCTAGACAAACTAAAGATGGGCATTCTGGTTTGGGGTTGTACATTGTCAAGAAGTTAGTTGAGATGTTTGGTGGTTCAATCAGAATAGAAAATGCGGAATATGGTGGTGCATGTGTGATATTTCAGCATAAAATATTTGATGAAAGGGAAGTGGAAGAGTAATCTTCCCACACTTACTTAGATTTGACAATAATGTCATACTTTCCATGATGGTTAAATTCTTAATCTCTAATCATTCATCTTTAATTTTTTATTGGGTAAATATTATAAATATATTAATACGTGATTATGTTAAGTATATAAAAGAGGTATCAGCAATATGTTGATACCTCTTGTTGTATTGAAGTATGGAAAGAAAATATCTTATAAGTTCTTAAATGAATATATAAAGTTTGTGGAATAAATACAAAGTGCTTCTTAAATGAATATAAATAGATTTTACAATGAATATATAAAGTTTCTACAAATAAATACAAAGAGTTTTTTAAATGAATATATAAAGCTTCTATAATAAATACAGAAGCTTTTTACAAATAAAATCTGTTACCTTGACGTAGTAAATATAGTATCATATAATTATACTAACTAAAAGTGAGTATATAACTTTAAGTTAGTTAAGGAGGATAATATGAAAAAATATTTACCTGCTTGTCCAGTAGAAATCACACTGCAAATGATAGGTGATAAATGGAAGTTTTTAATATTAAGAGAATTAATAAGTGGAAAAAAGCGTTTTGGTGAATTAAGTAAATCAATTGAAAATATAAGTCAAAAAATGTTATCGCAGAATCTAAAGAGTATGGAGGATGAAGGCTTGGTGCATCGTGAAGTCTATGCACAAGTTCCACCTAAAGTTGAATATTCTTTAACTGAATTAGGTATGACTTTGCGTCCTATATTAGTTTCTTTAGTTGAATGGGGTAATATGTATAAAGAGTATAATAAAAAGGAGAGTAAATATGAATAGAGTTGTAATAACTGGCGTTGGGGTAGTATCCCCTATTGGAAATAATATTGAAGAGTTTTGGGGTAATGTAAAACAAGGAAATCATGGTATACAGATGATTGATAGATTTGATACTACGAATTTATCTGTAAAAGTAGCAGGGCAAGTAAAAGATTTTAATCCTTTGTTATCATTTTCTAAGAAAGAGATTAGACACAATGACTTGTATTGTCAATATGCAGTTGAAGCAACAAGACAAGCAATTTCTGACTGTGGAACTGATTTTAAAGAACTTGACCCTTATCGTATAGGTGTAATAGTTGGTAGTGGTATAGGTGGAATACATACTTTTGAAAGTGAATATAGAAAGTTTGTAGAAAAGGGTGGGAGACGTGTCTCTCCATACACAATACCAATGTTAATATCAAATATGGCTGCTGGAACTATTGCCATTAAATATGGATTTAAAGGAATTAATTATGCTTTGGTCTCTGCTTGTGCAACATCTACTCATACAATAGGTGAAGCATTTACAGCTATTAAACATGGACGATTGGATGTCTGTGTGGCTGGTGGTTCTGAAGCATGTATAACTGAATTTACATTGGCTGGATTTAATAATATGAAAGCTTTGAGTAATAGCGATAATCCTGATAGAGCGTCAATTCCTTTTGATAAAGACAGAGATGGATTTGTCATGGGTGAAGGAGGAGCTGTTTTGATATTAGAAAGCTTGGAGAATGCTAAAAAAAGAAATGCTAAGATTTATGCTGAAGTAGTGGGTTATGGTGTAACAGAAGATGCATATCATATTACTAGTCCAGACCCTACAGGAGAAGCAGCTTGCCAAGCAATTTTAATGGCGTGTAATGAAGGTGGAATCAACCCAAGTGAAATTGACTATATAAATGCACATGGTACATCTACTCCAATTAATGATAAATACGAAACCATTGCGATAAAGTTAGCATTAAAAGAGGCTTCTGAAGATGTACTTATTAGTTCAACAAAATCAATGACAGGACATTTATTAGGTGCAGCTGGAGCTTTGGAGGCAATAGTTTGTGTAAAATCTATAGATGAGGGATTTGTTCCTATGACTGTAGGGTATAAAAATTTTGACCCAGATTGTGATTTAAATTATGTTGTAGAGGGTGGTATTGAGAAAGATGTGAGATATACACTTTCTAATTCTTTAGGTTTTGGTGGACATAATGCAACTATTTGTTTGAAGAAGTTTGAGGAGTAGGAGTTTTTTGGAGCATGTGAGAAGCCTACCGAGAGATGCAAAGGAAGTATATTAGATTGTTGTAAGTAATATTAAATTGTTAAATTAAAACTTGTTAGCTATAAGATGGAATTTAATTTATTAATAATATGAGGTTAATTTATGAAAAGTAATAATGAAGATTGGATAAAGCGAGGTTTTATTACAGAAGAATATATCAATAAATTTCAATCGTATTCAGATGAAGAGTTATTAGAACTAGCAAATTCATCAAAAGCAGTTGAAAGGTCAGTTTCTATAAACTTAATGTCAAAAAGATATGGAGTCGAAAATAAAGAATTTGTAGAATTTTTGTTAGGAAAGCTTTGTGGTGAAAAATTTCTATATACGAAGATTGAGATTTGTAATGCCCTTGAAAAGGGTAATACTTATACTGCAAAACAGATGATTAAATATCTTGGAATAATAGGAAACAATCAACATAAATATTTGCCAGACAAGGTTTCTAAAAAGAAGAGTTACCCATTGGCAAGGGATATAATTGCGAGAAGTTTAGCAAGGATGAATGTAGAGGTTTTACCTGCATTGTTTGATGTTTTAGAGAGTGATGATAGGATTAAGATTTCTGAAGTAATTGATGCGATAGGATTTATGATATTTTATAATCAAGAGGTAGCTAGTGAGTATTATTTTAAAAAGATTGTAAGTGTAATGGAAAAGTATTCGGAAGATGATTTAATTATTTGGAAATGTGTAATGTGCCTTTCTTCTTTTAAGACTCAAGAAAGTATAGATATTCTTGAGCAAGTTTTATATAGTGATAAAAATGATTTAATAAAAAATGAAGCTGAGTGTTCTCTAAGTAAGATTAAAAAAGAGATAAAGTTGTAGAAATAAAATCAAAATTAATAAAATCGTAGAAATTAATAAAATCAAAAGCAATAAAATTGTATAAAGAACAATTAAATTTACTAATCTAAAAGGGAGTAACTGATTTATGAAAAAACAATTGCCAGATATGACATTAGAAGAATTATGGGAGCTATTTCCTATATTTTTAACTAATCATAGGGAATGTTGGAAAGATTGGTTTGAAGAAGAAGAATCTAAACTAACTGAGTTACTTCCTATGCAAAAAATTGTGAGAATAAGTCATATTGGAAGTACTTCTGTGAATACAATTTATGCAAAACCGATTGTTGATATATTGATTGAGATAAAGCCTGACTGCAACATGCAAAAGATTAAAGAATTAACTGAGTCAAATGGCTATATTTGCATGTCTGAAAGTGGTGAGAGGGTTTCACTTAATAAAGGATATACAGTAGATGGGTTTGCAGAACGGGTTTTTCATTTACATATAAGGTGTGCAGGAGATAATGATGAATTATTTTTTAGAGATTATTTGATTGATAATCCAAGTGTTGCGAAGGAATATGAAAGTCTTAAGTTGAAATTATGGAAGGAATATGAGCATAATCGTGATGCTTATACAGATAATAAATCAGATTTTGTTAAAGAGGTTACTGAAAAGGCTAGGGAATTGTATTCTAATAGATACAGTTAGGATATTATTTGCCATATTTAAGTTTAATATATTTAAATTTAAGTTTAGATAAGTTTACAAGGAAGTACATGTAGATAGTGAAGCAGGTTGTTGGTAACAAATATCGTATGCTCCTAGAGAGGGGAGTAGTCAACCAATCAAGTCTTAAATTAATGGGCTTAACCGTTGACTGACTCGACTGACTTTACTATCCTCCCAGCAAATTAGGATTTGTCAATTCAATTTCATGTATAGAAGTAGATATGGTTTTACTTAGAAATTTGTCTTTTTTATCATATATGATTGCATATCTTTTTGACAACCGTTCTTTTCATAAAATTCTTCTACTCCTGGCTGTGCACCAAAGTATAGTGATGTCGGTGTGTGTACTTTGGCCAAGTTTAACAATTTGCTTCCAATACCTTTCTTTTGAAACTCTGGTAAAACCAGCAGTTCTGTGATTGTACCAAAATAATATCCATCAGATAATATTCTGATGCACCCAATAAGTTGGTTTTCTTCATATGCTGTAATATTGATTGTTTTTTTCAATGCCTTCTGTGTTTTTTCAACATCATATTTGCCAGGCCAAACACTGTTGGCTAAAGATAGGAAGACCTTAGCATCCAATTCATAATCATCAACAATATATTTCATGATTATTCTCCTTAAAAAATTTTTATTTTCAATATTATATCATTCAAGCTATGAAATAACAATCACATTCAAAACTCTATTTTCACACCTTATCCATAATCTTTTTCGTTAACTGCTGAAACTTCTCAGAGGTTTTCTCGTTCATAGACATGACCTGTCCAATTTGTCTGGCAATCAGTGACCTGCAAATGGAACTTGATAATGTGGGCAGTGAGATTGAAAAACTGGTGTATAGTTTAATGGGTGCAAACAATGTCCTGCTCTCTTATTATATAATATGATTTTCAGCTTAATACTAACATAACCTAATATAAAGAAATAAAGAAAAATCTGTATCAGTATAAGAAATGTTCAACTCTCCACTATACTTATCAACAATTTCCTTGATATTTTCAACACCATATCCATGAGATTTACTATTATCTTTATCTGAAATAAATAAGCCATGTTTTTTAGTGATAGTATTTACCTTGTTATTTGTCAATAAATAACTAAAATATTCATTTTCACAACGTGCTTTTAATATCACTTTTCTATTGGATAAGTCGGGAATCTTTAAGGATGCTTCGATAGCATTATCCAAAGAGTTTGAAAAAATAGTACATAAATCCATTGGCTCTATACCAAAGTGATTGTCTATATCTATATTAAAATGAACATCAACACCATTTTCTTCCAACTTTGCATGACGAAGATTTAAAATTGAATTAAGGGCTGGATTTTTACAAAACTGCTTACCACTTAAAGTCCCAAAACCAAGTTTTAATTGTGTAAAATAATCTTTAGCTCCATCAATATCTTCAACCTCTAAATAAGATTCAATCATTTGGAAGTGGTTATTTATGTCATGTCGTATTTTGCGTATCTGAACCTGTTGATTCTCTAGTAAGTCGTAATATTCTTCTTTTATATGATTCGATTGATTTTCTAACTTCATCTTTACATTTTCAATTAGTGGATTTAAAAGAAGTATTACACCAATATTAGCTATAATTGCAGATAAAATAATTAGATAAGTACCATAAGGCAAGTTACCTAAAATAATAGTATCCTTACCCATAGGAATTAAATTAGTAGGTGGTAAAATAATGGCGATTAATATTGATAAAAACGAAGACATACATACAACATCAATAAAAATCCATATGCGATTTGTAAGGTACTGTTTTATATTAACTAATCTATTTTTTAAGAAAAAATGTATCAAAAACCATAAAAATGCTTTAATTATGGCAGAAACTATTTTAACAATTGAAAGTATTGCAGTATACTCAATTGAGCTTACAAGTTCTCTATATAGAGGATTGTTTATAAAAAGAAAATTAATACCAACTATAATAGGATAGAGTATCATTATAACTGATATTATAGGAATCAACCTACTTTTACTACAGACTATAAGGAGTATAAAATATCCAAGTAGTGTAAAGAGGATATTTACAGGGTCAGAAAGCCATATTATCATTTGAGTGATAATAGAATAACCCAAAATCAATATTATTTTAAAAATCCAGTGTTTCCTAAAGTCTATAAAATAAGATGTTAGCTTATAAAGAAAAAAAGCTATAAAAATGCTAATTAAAACTGTAATATAAATTGTAGCGTTTGATGTTATTGAATAAGTATCCATTTGAAAAACCTTTCTAAAAATTAAGATTCTAGCATATGTCTTGCAAATTTTCCTACAACTTCTTGATATTTTTGACGACTTATAGGAATTTTTTCATTTTGTACTTTAGCATACGTCTGATTTACACTGTCTACATAGTTTAAGTTGACAATATATCTCTGATGTGTACGTATAAAATTAGATGGAAGGATGTCTTCCATGTCATTTAGTTTTCCATAATATTCTAAAGATTTGTCAGGGGTTACTACAGTCAACTTTCTTAATTCACTTTTGAAGTAGAGAATGTCTTTTGTATTGATTTTACAAAGGTTAGTTCCAATCTGAACTGTAATAAAGTGTTCTTTCCATTGTTCTAATTTTTTTAGTGCTTCTTTTAAGACTTCACATATTTTTTCACTTTTATAAGGTTTTAAGATATAGTTTAAAGCTCCTACATCATATCCATGAAACACATAGTCAGAAAAACCTGTGACAAAGATAATTATAGTATCTTTTGAGTATTTTCGGATGACTTTTGCTATATCAACTCCATTAATTTCTCCAAGTTCAATATCCAAAAAAATGATGTCCATATAATAATTTTCGTGTTCTAGGTTGTATATTAGACTTTCGCCATTTAAGTGTTCTTTTATCTGGCAGGGATAGCCCCACAAATCCATTTCTCTTGTGATGATTTTGTTTAGCATACTTCTTTGTTGTTTTTCGTCATCACAAATACAAATTGAAATCAATGAGTATTCTCCTTTCAAGTTTTATATTTATATAATTAAGTATATAATAAATTGAGATACCTAGATATATAAAAGAGAAAATATATCTAGGTAGCAAAGTAGAATCTTATTTAAATAAGTTTTAACTAGAATCGTACAGATAAAAATTATATAGATGTACTTAGAGAAGCCTTATCTAGAATCATTTAAGCAAACTTATTTTGAAATCCCAATAATTTCTTTGAATTTTTTATAAGTCAACCGATATATAAGGTACATATAAACCCCACAAATCGCTAGCAAACCTAGATTTATCAGAAGAGCATTGACTTCACTATGAACAATTCTACCATCATTGTTTACCATAATCATAAAGTTAAAAAGATATATTACAAAACTTCCAGTAATAAGAGGGTACGAAAAGACTTTCTTTAATTGGTTGCGAATACAGAATTTTATATAGTCGTTGTTAGCACCTAATCGATTTAAGTCTATAAAAATTTGTTTGTGATTTACTGCTATTGTAACACCTCTTGTATATGCAATGATTCCCACAGCTGTAAAGCAGATGATACCTACATAGATAAATAACATTAAGAATACTGCCGTATTTTTTATCATATCTTGACTCTGTAAAATTTTAAAATTAGGATAGTACTTCCATTGGAGATATAATTGATTATTATCTGGAGTTAATTTTAAAGAACCTTCTCCACTTGGATACTCTTCATCCATAAAATATTTTTGACCAGCTGATTCATAGCGTTTTTTCACATATTCATCATAACTAGTGTATTTTCCCATTTCCTTAGGTGTTCTTTTTATAGTCTCTGCCTTTAAATCACTAGCAAAAGCATAGGTATCTGTAGCTTTATCTACATCAAATAGGACAGAATTATTGTAATTGTTTATAGATAAACCTTTAGTAAATGTGTTGTAATCATCTTCACTAAGGACATAAGCATTCATACCAGCATTTTGAAAGAAAGAACCATTAAATATTAGGCTTCCAGCGTATTTAAAAGGAGTTTCTTTTTCTGTGGCTGGGCTTGATATAAATTTTGGAAAATCATAATCTCTATTTTCATTCCCTTTACTTACAACAGCAAGATATTCGCCATTTTTTATAGTGATAGGTTTACCAATTAATTTAGAGAAATCCTTAGAATTAAAGAACATAGCTAAAGAATGTTTTTTCATATATACATCATCAATAGTTCTATCTTTATTAAATATTGATTCTGTACCATCTACAATTAATTCAATAGAAGGAAGTTCCATGTAGTTTTGGATTTTTACGTTATGCTTATCTGCCAACTGTTCAATTTCTTTTTTTGATATTTGATTTACACTTTGATTATAAGTGAACGTGTAATCTATAGGATTCTTTTTAATATTTTCGTTAATTCCTGTAACCATATTAGGTACATAGAATACAGCAAATAAGGCTCCTGCAATTAAAAATGCAATAACACACATATTTTTTACTGTTTGTTTGCCCATAAATCGCATCATACTAGTAGATATAATGTTCTTATAGTATTTTTCTGGATGTTTTCCTCTTTTTGCATGTACCACTACATATGTCATAATCATGTAAATTCCAACAGCAGAGAATATGTAAGTGATGCTCCATATAGATGGCAACCTGTAATTAAGTTTATTTATGACTATTGAAGGTACGACATAACCTAGAAGAAGTCCTAATACCATAAAAAATGCTCCCAATATACCATACCAACTTTTCACTTCATGAACTGGTTCAGAGATTCTTTGGTCATTTAGTATATCAATTATATTTGTACGATTAATGAATTTTACTGAAAGTAAGAAAATACATAGAGTTACAAATATACAAAATATGAAACCATATATAAATCCTTGAGTTCCAAATTGGTACGCCATTTCTCTTGTATCAATAATTACTAATTGGAATATCTTCCATATACCAAAAGATACAGGTATACTTAATATAAGACCTAAAAGACAACAGACTATTGAAATAAGTAGTATTTCTGAAAATAGAATCTTTTTCAATTTTTTCTTATCTGTTCCTAGAGCCATAAAAATACCAATTTCTCTACTTTTAAATTTTAAAAATAGGGAAGAGGCATAAGTAGTAAAAACAGCACATCCTAATATAGCAACTGCAAATATCATTATGGCTTGTTTTCTACTATCTCCACCAGTTGGAAGGATTGTTTGTACTGTAGGGCTAAAATAAATTAAAGCATATGAAGTTATTAAGACTACAGAAAGTATTATACAAAAGAATAATGTTGTATAGTTTTTCCAATTGTAGGCTCGAAGTTTTCCATATAATTTATTAATTGTCATCTTGACCACCTCCCATTTCTTTTAAAAGTTCCAACAATTCGTCTAGGAATTCACGTCTTGAATTTGATTTTACAACTTCTTTGTAAACCATTCCATCTTTAAGGACAATAACACGGTCACAAAAACTTGCAGCAAAGCTATCATGTGTAACCATGAATATAGTAGCATCTAGTTCTTGTTTGGCTTTTAGGAATGAGTCAATTACTGTACGACAAGATTTGCTATCAAGATTACCAGTTGGTTCATCTGCTAATATCAAATCTGGATTGTTCATAAGAGCTCTTGCTACGGCGGTACGTTGTTTTTCACCACCGGATATTTCGGCAGGGTATTTTTTGCGTATATGTTCAATACCAAATAACTTGCATAGACTAGTAGCACGGTTTTCCATTTGTATAACTTGACCACCTTTGATAATTTGTGGAACACAGATATTTTCAAAGACACTAAGACCATCAAACAGCATAAAATCTTGGAATACAAATCCCAACTGCTGATTTCTAACTTCGGAAAGTTCTTTTTCTTGTAGATTTCTTATATTATTGTTTCCAAGAGTTATTTCACCTTCATCAATTGGTATAAAGCATGAAATGCAGTTTAAGAGAGTTGTCTTTCCACTTCCAGATGCACCCATGATTGCAACGAATTCACCTTTATTGATTTCAAAAGAAATATTTTTTAATACAGGGTACGTTTTATTACCTGTCTTGTATGATTTACATAAATTGTTTACTTTAAGCATATATATCATCCTCGCTTTCGTTTATCTTGTAAGTTAATGATAGCATTTGAAAGGGGTCTGGGAATATAAGTCTCGTTGTAAGAATTGGGTGTTTTTTTGTAATGTTTGAATTAGAAAAATTGTTGAGAGGGTATTGCTACGATTATTTAGATAAAAGGTATGCTGATATGTAAAGGGTAGACTATTATAATTGTTTAGATAAAATTTATGTTAATGCGGTTGTACTTATTTTAATCAATAGAAAAGAGTATTATTGTGATAGTATAAAAACTAGTTGCCTAAAAAGCTTCTATATGATAACTTGAAGACAACATAAAATAATTATATGTTTTTATCTTATGATATAAAAACACTATTTTTTTACTAAAAAAGCTACCACAATCAATAACGAAAATACAATTGAAAGTATTGAAAAAGTAAAGTGAGAATTTGAGTCATTGTTGCGATTATTAAGTTTTATCCAGAGTCCGCATATAATTGTACATACTAATAAAACTGCTGATATTATCCCTATAAATGTAAAAAACATTAAAATTCCCCCTTTATTTAATGTAAGTATTTGAGTCTATGAGAATATCTTTAAGTTATGTCAGAGTTATGTATCAAAACTAAATAGACATATAGTTAAACAAACATATAATTAAATATACATATAACTAAGTAGACATATAATTAAACTGAAATAGTACCAAACAGACATAATACTAAACACATATAAATACTAAATAGAGATAATACTAAACTGAAATAGTACTACTTTATAGTGTCTACTAAAAATAAATCTAATTGAGAGTCAATTAAAGCACTTCTTTTCTCAGCATCCATAATATCAATACCGCTATACCTTAAAAAAGCGTTAGAGCGAAGAAGAACTAACTGTATAAATGAAGTTATTTGATATGCAATAACCTTGTAATCTTCCTCAGTTTTGTTATTGTCGTGATTTTTATAATGAGCCCTAATCAAAGGCAATATTTCAAATGGATAAATAATGTCTTCCTGCACTAATATGTAAGGTACAGAAATCTCTATAAATTGACTATATAAAATTATAACATCACAAAATGTCATTAGCATTTCTTTTAATTCCTGCCTAGGTGCTAAATTTTTTTTATCATGTGTAGCTTTATATTCATCCATATGGCATTTTAAAATTCTTTTAATAGCAGTATTAATTAGTGCTTCTTTAGATTTAAAATAATAATTAATCATAGCCAAATTGACATTTGCTTTAGCGATGATTTCTCTAGCTGTGATACTTGAAATATCTCTATTTGAAGTTAATAGCTGGACTGTTGTGTTAATTAGTTGCTCTTTTTTTGAATCTATTTTCATATTTTTCCCCTTAAGAATTCCTCATAAAAAAATTAAACGTGTTTAATACACGTTTAGATACTATCACGAAAGCTTTTATATGTCAATGTAGTGCTAGTTTTTAAGTAGGGTAGAAGGTGGCAGTTTTTTTATAATTGTCTTGTTGAATTCATGATTTACAGGAGTTCGTTTAACTTGATATTCTTCTGTAGATAATAAATCTTCTATAAAATGTATAGAAGGAGCATAAATCCATTCTCCGTCATATTTTAATGAACTTAAAATCTTCATATATACCTTTGCAAAAACTATATCAATACCATCTTTTTGTACAAAATGATATAAAAAGTGGCTACTAAATGAAAGGTTAGAAATAATTTTTTAATTGTAATATAATCTTTGTTTTTAAAATACAAATATTGGTAAAATGTATATAGAGAGTTTAGAAATTCTTCCACATTGATAAAAGTAGACAATATATAAATAATATTATTGGATGAGAACAACTAAATAAGAATAATTAAATAAGAATAATTAAATAAGAGTAACAGTAGGATGATGATTAAATAACTCCATTATCTCTAAGGTTTTTATGAGCTTATAATATTTAGGTAAAATTTTATAAGCTATATTTCATTGACAGTGTGAAGTAGGTTTGATAATATATAAATAAACCGATAGTCGGTTTATTTATAAGGAGGTAAATATGGCACGAACTAAAGTTAATTTTGATAGTAAAAAACAAGAACTTCTTGCTTCTATATGGCAGATATTATTAAAATACGGATATGAGCAAATGTCGATTTCTATAATTATTAAAGAGTTATCTATTTCAAGAGGTGCTTTTTATCACTATTTTGAATCTAAAGAAGAATGTGTCGATTCAGCAATCATTGAGTATGTGAACCAGTCAGTAATTGCTTTGCGAAATATGGATAACTATTCAGAATGTGCTGTCGTTCGATTACAAAAGGCAATCAAGAATGGAATTTCCCTATTCCATGACAACATTGAACAGTCAAAAGTAATAAATAAACCTGAGAATGCTATTTTTCATCAAAAACTAATGATTGCATTTACAAAGTATATGTCGCCTTTCTATGCTTCTATTATAAAGGATGGAGTAATAGGCAAAGAGTTTGAGACATCTTTCCCTTTGGAAGTTGCTGAAATGTTATTGACACTATCTAATTTCTACCTTGATAATATACTCTTTCAATGGGAAGCAAAGAACATGAAAAATAAAATTAAAGCTTTGGAAGAATTAGTAAATAAATCATTGGGAACACAAAAGTACATTGCGTTTTTTGATTTTATTACTATGGAGGTTATATGATGCAAGAAATTTTAAGGGTAGTCGACATTACTAAACAATTTAATTCTTTTGAGAGCGCAATAAAAGAAGTAACTTTGGATTTTATTTCTGAAACATTTACTGTTATTTTAGGTCAGAGTGGCTCTGGAAAATCAACATTAATAAATATTATGTCCAGTTTGCTACATCCGACTAATGGAAAAGTATATTATCGTAATAAAGCAATTACAAATATATCAAAGAAAGAGCAACTTAATTTACGTCACGAGAAATTCAGTAATATCTTTCAAGAGTATTTTCTCTTGCCAGAATTGACTGTAAAAGAGAATATCGAATTAGGAAAATCGTCTAGAAGCAATAATATTCCGTATAAAGAAATTATGCAACAATTAGATATAGAAGATTTAGAGGATAGATTTCCTTTTGAGCTATCGGGAGGTCAACGACAAAGAACGGCTATTGCAAGAGCAATTATAAAAAATCCAGATATTCTTTTTTGTGATGAAGCAACTGGAGCATTAGATGAAGAAAACAGCAAAAAAGTAGTTTCATATTTGAAAGAACTTAACTACAAATATGGTACAACGGTTATATTTTCTACCCATAATGTTAAAATATCAAAAATGGCAGACCGTATTATTACAATGAAAGATGGTGTAGTCATAAATGATATACAAAATCATACACCACTAGCTGTTGAAGATATAGATTGGGGGATTGAATAATGAAATTTTTTGCAAAATACTTTTGTAAGAGTGCATTATCCATGAAATCTAATATTATAATTCTTTTTTTGTTGAGCTTATTATCGTCATTTATGTATTTTTTTGTTCAGATTTCTATTGATGGTAATTTAGAATATTTGAATAGTAAACCAGTATTAACAAATATAGAAAAAGAATTTCTTATATCTCTACAATCAAATCAAACTTTAGCTATTACATTTTTAGTAATGCTTACATTGATTACTGTTTTTGTATATTTTATGTTTTACAAGAAGTATTGTTCTTTGCACCAAAAAGAATTAGGGTGTTATATTGCATTAGGATATTCTACAAAAAAGATGGCTTTAATAATTCTTTTGATTAGCATAATTTTAAATTTTATTGCTAATATTTGCGGATTATGCTTAGGGTGGATAGGCTCAGATGTGATGTTAGGTTTATATAATGATGTATATTCTTTGGAGCATTTGGTTAAAGGGATATATATACAAAATTATAGTACAGCCTTACTAAGTTCTTTTTTACCTGCAATTTCAGTTATGATAATTTTTGAAAAAATGAATAAAAAGGATACTATTGACTTTTTAAATGCAAATAACAATATGAATACATTTCATGTGGGAATGTTTAGTCAGATTTTAAGTAAATTTTCAAGTTTTTCAATGAGACTTGCACTAAGAAAACCATTTCAGATATTTATTTCTATTCTTTCTGTGTGGATATTTGCTATACTTTTTATTATGAGCTTTTCTTTAAATTTAAGTAGTCAATATATTTTTGATACACAATCTCATGGAAGAAACTATCAATATGATGTATCTTATCCTGTTTATCAGACTGTACATCAGGATTACGAAAAATTTGAGTATTACATAAAGGAAAATATAAAAGTAGAAAGTAATGGCAAAAAAATCAATGGTTCTATTATGGGAATAGAAAACAGTAAGGGCTTATTTTTTCTAACTGATGAGAGGGGAAGTCAAATAGAGAATATACCAACTAATAATGTTGTTGTAAGTGAGGCATTGGCAGATTTGTATGACATTCAAAAGGGAACTGATATAACTGTAAGATTAAATAATATAGAAAAATCACTTCATGTTTACAATATTGCACAAAATGCAGATAATTATTCCGTATACACATCAAAAAGTAATTTGGAAAAATTATTAAATATATCGCAAGACTCTTACAACGGTATTTATACAAATAGTATAACAGATATACCAGAGATAGGAACAGCCCATATACAAAATACATCAGAACGAATAGCTAAACTTGAAGAGAATAATGTTTCAAACCGCACCAGTGCTGTAATATGCCAAATATTAGGTTGTGTTATTGGGTGTTTGCTTTTATATTTAACTATTCTTTTAAAATTTCAAGAAGATACCAAAAACATTTTTATTTTAGATATGATGGGATATACTGCCAAGAAAATCAACAAGATGTTCATAAGTGTGTACCGTCCAATATTAAACATTGCTTTTATCATTTTACTTATACCAAGTATTGAAATTTGTAAGCTCATTCATAAAAGTTTATCTTTATCAACAAATGACTATATTCCTTTTCAATGTAATATATTTGTAATTTTGTTTATTTTCATTTTACTAAATTTACTATATACCATAATCAAGTTCTTATTTAACTCAAGAATTAGTCGCATTCAAAAAAAAGATATTACTTTGAGATATCTAAGTTAAAAAAGATTGGAGAAAAATATTTTTGATTTTATACAAAAAAGAGTGCCTCATGAACTAAAAAGTTCATTTTGAGACACCACCTTTAACATTAATATGTAAATATTTATATTGAAATCTATTTAACTTTTATAACTGGTATTTGAATTTCTGTAAGATAGTTTTCAGGATTTTCCTCGTTGTGAACCCCTTTATGACCAATTTGCCTATTTATACCAGCCATTTTATAATCACTATTTGTATCTAGCCAGTAAGCAAATGACTCATACCCACCAGCTATATTTTCATATGGACCATATACCATATTACATGCCATCATATCAACTGCTTCTGTCTCACGATATATAAATCCAGATTTGTTTTTGCCTAATTTTTTTACAACCATTCCAACCTCTATATCTACACCACAATCTTTAAGTTCTTCATCATGATAAAGTGCCATATTGTTGTTTGCTTGATGGGATATTTCTATATGTTCTTCTTTAATAAATTCATATAATTTTTCCCACAGTATACCTTCATAGTGATAGTCTGGAATTATTTCTCTAAGCGAGATAATCTTATAACTGGGAATTTCCTTAAAGATAACATTGTAATGAATCTCATCTTTATTGTCATCTATAGCATCAATCAATTTATCAATATTATTTATTCTTTGTTGCTCTTTTTTGACTTCATCTTGTATTTCAATTTTTTTTCGATTCAATTCTTTAATCACAAGCTCGTCATTCCAGTTATGAATAATATTTGATATCTCTGAAACAGTAAATTTTGAATCTCTTAGTAAAATAATTCTTTGTAAAGTTGAAATTTGGTCAGCAGAGTATAGGCGATAACCTGTGTATTTATCTATCTTTGCTGGTTTTAGAATGCCAAGTTCATCATAATAACGTAACATTCGAATAGAGACTTGTGTTAGTTTTGAAAATTCTCCAATTTTAAACATGAAAATATGACCTCCTTCTCACTTATAATCAGTATATATATTGTTTTTGTATACTTCAAGTGTTTAGGAAAATGCATTTAATTACCAGTTTAATCTATAATCCCCAGTCTAACTCGAATTCAAATTCGTCTGATTTTATCTGCTCAATTTCAGAGTTAATTTTCTGTTTAAATTTAGTAGAAGAAATTATGTAAATAATTAATATGAGGCAAAATATTATTTTTACATATTGAGTTATTACATATACTTCAATATGATAGTAAGAACATAGTTGAATGGTAAAGAAGTTACACATCATATGTACAAATCCGCCTGCTAAAATACTTCTATGTGTATTAATATATACAAATGTAATAACAAAGCTTAAAAGTATAGTAGATGGTATAAATAAAAGTGCATCAAATAAAGAATATTGCAGTAGATTATATGGAATTTGACCAGGTGTAAGATACCATCCCAGATACCAAACTCCACAAATAGTTCCTAAAATAATTGAAGCACCTGTAAATCCAAACCTGACTAATAATTTATCAAGAGAATACCCCCTCCATCCAAATTCTTGGCTAAGTACACTTAGTATAAAGCTTATAAATAGCATAATTGGTATTTTATAAGGTGTATAAATAGCTATGTGCATCCAATCTACATCATTAATTTCTAGATGAAAATACTTTCCTATTAGTAAAGAACAAATGACAATTAAAGCAAAAAAGAGTACTGTTAGTAATGGCCATTTTATTTCTATTTCTTTGAAGCTAAAGCTCCTGTAAAGAAAATCTTTTCTTGCACTATTTGGATATATTGTGAAAACAAAAAGTAGCCCTATGATGGAAGGGGCTGTATATGCAGAGTAAAAAAGAAGTTTTCCAAGCATGGTATTTGTAACTCCTAGTAATACAGGTGTAAAGCTGAATACCCAAGTCCATAATAGCGTGATTGTAAAGAAAAAAATTAAATTTTTATCTGAATTAAAATGGGGGTTATATAATTGCATCTTATGTTCACTATCCTTTCGTTTTGTTAATAGTGGTTTAATTTATATTTATTTTTTAGGGCTGAAAGTATTATTTAGTATTAGTAATTGTTGATATCTTATTAGTGTTTATCAATAGTCCGTTAGTAATATTAATAGCTTATTGGTGTTTATTGATAGTCTATTAGTAATTATAGTTTACTAGTTTTCGTTGATGCGTACTTATATTAGCTTTTGTATTAACTAATTATTTTTAAACTATTTATACTATACATAATTAGCTATTTACACTATGTATAATTAGTTTAGATTTAATACCAGATAGATTATTTTACTTTGACTATAAAGTGAATTAATAAGTAGATAATTAGTGATATTAATAAAATATTTTGGACTTTTGTAATTTTTATTAAATATTTAGCTTATCTCTAATATTTTTTATGTAACGGCGATTTATAATAACTTTTTCATTATTTGATAAAGTAGCCTGCATGCGATTGTGTGATATTACTTTTATACTTTCTAGGTAATCCATATTTAAAATCATGGATTTAGATATTCTTAAAAAAGATGTATTATGTAGTAGGTTTGATAATTCATATATTTTTAGGTCAATTTCAAATACATCATCTTTATAGTAAGCAAATGTTTTATTGCCAACCGTCTCAAAGTATAAAACATCGCAAATATTAAGCTTATAAATTTCTCCTGCTTTTTTACCATTTATATCTAGTAATGGTGTATTTAGTAATGAAATTATTTTTTCAATATTATTGTCAATGGCAGAGCATTTTATAATTATTTCAATATCATCAAAATTAGTGGATTGTTCGACATGTATTTTCATTAATTATCACCTCATTTTATTACTGTCATTAGAATAGCATTATATTTTATTGAGTCCAACTAGATGAGTGCTAAATTTCAAATTAAGTACAGTTAAATTCAAATTTAAAATAGTGAAATTCAAATTTAAAGTGGTAAAATTCGAAAAAATACTACGACCATTTGGGAATATTATCCAAATATCGTAGTACTTTTCATAGAATATCTCTAATTATTTTACAAATAGACCTATCTTATGACTTGCATATATTGTCAAATTACTTCTCAAATGTCAAAATATTTTTAGATAGTGCATCAATGCTGTTGGATAGTGTGTTCAATTTCCCTTCAATTCTAACCAATAAATACATGGATAGAGCTATAGGAAAACCAACATTAGTTATTAACAATTGTAAACTATCATCCATAAAATTACCTCCTATATTATAACTAGGTCATAAGGAGTAGTATTAGTTTCTACAATTTTAGCTTCAACAGCAGAAGCAAGGTCAAATCCTCCAACTGAAAAAACATTTTTAGATACTATCAAATCCATAACAGATTTTATATTTTCTTCAGTTAAGTCCTCCTTTGGATTTTCTATAGAAAAAGAAACTTGTTTATCCTTTACATTCTTGAAACTCATGACTAATTTTTTCTTAATCTCCATACAGTTACCTCCACGATAATAATTTATTTTTTTAATTGCTTTAAGTATTTTAATTATTGTTAGTTTAGAAAATACTTTGATATTGTTATACTTAAAGCACAACAGTATTTAAAATAACTAACATGTTTAATTTACGAACATGTTTAAATTACTTAAGATATTAACCTGTTTAAAGTATCAATATATTAAGTGTATAATTTGTTAAATCTATATAATATCAAGTGTATTATATATTGAACATGATATATAAATAGTTGATGAATTTTAATGTAGACTATATTTGAAAGTTACTATTTAGATAGTGATGTGCTATCTAGTTTTAAAATATCTACAATAGGATTTTCTTGAAGACTTGCGATTGCCTCTGCAACAGCATAAACATCATCGTTTGATGCCTCTGCCTTTACATTTGCGAAAGATTTACTTTTAATAACTGCCTTACCCTTATCATCAAAACCAGCATCCAATTTTAGTTTTATACTAGATAAATTTTTTGTTGAAACAACTGCCATAAAACTACCTCCTAAAAATTTAATTTCAAAGATTTGTCGACTTTCTTTGTTAAATCTATAGTATCATATAAGATAATATCGGAGTTAAACAGTAATTTCTTAAGATTTTTTGTTAAAATTTTATAAAAAACTTTATAAGTATATATGGTTTTAATGATTTAATGAATGATTTAATGTTTATATGTGATATGTGCAATAGTTTTTTATTGATTTTGTTTAGAATATTTTATATGGGGGATAAAATATCCAATATGTTCTTTTAGAATGAACTATCTAGATGTATCCAGTATCTGTGTCCAGTAGCTAGATTGTAAATATACATATTTAATTGTTTTAGCTAGTTCATCGTGATATAATATACTCCATATATTTAACAGGAATACGCTATACTAAATTTTGAGAGGAGGTTATATTATGAGTGAAATTCTGTTGGAACAGTTTGACTCTGATTTTTGGGGGATTTTGAGGCCAGATTATGTAATAGAAAAACCTGATTGTCATTTTCCTGAAACTATCGTATGTGAATTTTCAAAATCTATGATACAAACAATTGTTGAAAAGTATAATGGCAAAAAAATAGGTCGTTTAATTAGTGTTGCTGGAGATATACCAATTTATGAAGTATTTTTCAAGAATATAAGAATTGGGATTTGTCAGGTTATGGTAGGTGCACCAGCATGTGTAACCAACTTTGAAGAATTAGTCGCGTTAGGAGCAAAGAAGATATTTATCTGTGGAGAATGTGGTGTGTTAGACCATTCTATTGATGATGCATTTTTAATCATTCCAACATCAGCTATCCGTGATGAGGGCACAAGTTATCATTATCAACCAGCCTCTGATGAAATTATACTTAACCCACATGGAGTTAAAGTGATTGAATCTGTATTTAAAAGTAAAGGATTATCATACATAAAAGGTAAAATATGGACTACTGATGCTCCATATCGTGAAACACGTAATAAAATGCTTACACGGAAGAAACAGGGATGTATTGCAGTTGATATGGAATGTGCTGCTGTAGCTGCCGCAGCACAATTTAGAAATGTTATATTTTCACAGTTTGTTTATGCTTGTGATAATCTAAACTCAGATGTATGGGAACAACGAGGATTAACTATACGTCCGATTTCACAAAAAGTACATACCTTTGAGCTTGCAATGGAGTGTGCTATTAAGTTGTAAATTTAAAATTACCAGAGCAGTAAATCGACTAAGGTTTACTGCTTTTTTTGTTGTTAGATTTGAAAGGATTATGATTTGTTAATAAAGTTTTGCAAGGACAGTCATTCATTCACTAAATACAATGAATGAAATTTTCAATTATGAATTCACATGATAAGAATCAGTTTTTGAATATAGGGAGAGAGTATTAGGTACTTTTATCAAAGTTATTATATTTTTAAATATGAATATAGAAATAACATGGAATATATAGCTCTATGTTACTTATAGAAAAATATTATTATAGTCAAAGTTCTTTAGAAGTGTTCGTTTTAGTCTAAGGTTTATGTTAAAAAAATTATTAAATTTAATCTGTAAATAAAAAAGTTAAAAGTCCAATATTAACATTTTACTCTTAAACCATTAAAATCTTTATTAAAGCTATTAAAGCTATTAAAGCTATTAAAGCTATTAAAGCTATTAAAGCTATTAAAGCTATTAAAGCTATTAAAGCTATTAAAAATATTTTAAAGGAGAGTGTAGTTTATGAAAGTAAAATTAGAAGATATACCAGTTCAGTTTCATGCAATGGTGGAAATAGTGGGAATTGATAAGTTTGTAGAGATTGCTAAATTGTATGGAGGTACAAACACTTATATACCTACATGTAAGGGGATTTTTAGATATGCAAGAAATAGGGAGATAGTGAGACAATTTAATGGAGTTAATTATGGGGAACTAGCTATTAAACACAACATGTGTGTGAGCAATATTAAGCGAATAATAAATGAAAACAATATATAAAATGCTATACAAAATATTTTGTAAAGATTAAGTATGGAGTAGGTAAAAGACATTTTATAAAGTTTTTTTTAGACAAATTTACTAAATTTATTGCCTATTAATTTAAATAGACTGTATATTCTATAAAATATTCTGTTAAATAATGGAGATATATTGAGAATCCAAAAAAATAGTCGAAAATATTTGTTGGATAAAAAATAAACAAAATGGTACAATTGCTTGTATAAAGGGGAAAAAACAATAAATAAGCTATATAAATAAAAAAATATAAATAAATATGACATAATACATTTGCATATTTAAGAATATAAATAGGGATTTTAAGGGATTAATAAGTATATTTAAAATATATTAAAATAAATGTATATTTAAATTTAAACTTTATGTTATTTATATAAAGTAATAATTATTGAGAAGCGATTACTTATTAGTAGAAAAGGGGTTAGTAGAGATGAATAATGGATTTTATAAATTGAATTCGGTAGTATTAGGCTTTGATATAACAAGTGATATTAATAAAATAAGATTTAATCATTATATAATGAGAAAAGAAAATATACAGAGATTGCAAGGGACTTTACCAAGAGGTCAATTTTATATGACAGTAAGAAGAGCTGCTACAGATTTACAACTTTCTATTTCTACTATAAGTAGGCTTGTAAGAGAGTTTTCAGATTTAGGAGTAATAAGGCTTGTATCTAAGGGAGCAAAGGGGAAGATGCATTCTATATATAGTTATATTAGTTCAGAAATTAGTGAAGATTTATTTGATAGTATTAGTGAGAATTTATTTGATAGTGATAAAACTATAGATTTTAACTATGACAGTGTAGAGAGCTATGAGTTCAGTAATTTAGAGTATAGTTATGGAAATACAGAAAATAAAGGTTGTATTGATGAAGATTGTATTTATGGTGGAATGTCAAAATATGATAGTAGTACTGATGATAATACAGAATGTAGTAGTTGTGATGACTGTAGTATATTAAGTAGTAATAATTCAAGTAGTAAGAATAATTCTGCAAATAAAAAAAGCAATGACTTAGATTATAGTGGAATAAAAAATCATGGTAAAAATACTCGTTCTAATAATGAAAATATCAACTCTGAAAAACCTACTATTAATTTTACTAATGTAACTAATAAAATTAAAGATTATACTAACAAACCATTTATTGGAGAAGAATTGAAAATAGAAAACTCTAATTTAAAATCGAGGTCTTCAAATGTCAGATTTAATGAAACATATAATGACATAGATAAAATAACTAAAAATGACATAGAAGATAATCAAAGTAAAAATGTTATAAAATCAAGCAATAGCAAAGTGTTTAGTAGCATGAGTAGATATAGTAAAAAGAGTGATTTTGATAATACTCATGATGCACAAAAAGAAGCTAAGTTTGTAACAAATAAAAAAGAATCTTTAAATAAATTTAATAAAAAAAATATACAGCAAAGCATTATAAATATGCTAAATAAAAAAACAGGAAAAAACTTTAAAATCAATTCTCCAACGAGCATCAAACTTATCAATGAAAGACTAAAGGAGGGTTATGTCTTAGAAGATTTCTACAAAGTTATTGAGGTAAAAGTAGCTAAGTGGAAAGATACCATAATGGAAATGTATATAAGACCAGAGACCTTATTTAGCCATAAATTTGAATCCTATGTTAATGAAAACATATCTGTAAAAAATCAAAGTAATGTTTACCAGTGTAAAAAGAACGACAATCATAACAATAATAATTATATATATTCTGACTATACCACATATGATGACAGCAAGCGTGAAAGAAAAAAACATGAAAATGTAAGGTATTGGAATCCAGTCTGTGAATTTTAACTAGTCGGAGAATGCATTTATAAGTGAAATTAATTTATATATTTTATAGCTGACAATGCGTTTATAACTAACATGAATTTATATATTTTATAGCTGATAATGCATTTTTAACTGGAAATATATTTATATCTTTTACAATTAAAAGTATATTTCTAACTGACAATATCATTGTAATCTAATATAAAAATAAAAGACTTAATAATATTAAAATATAAAACTTAAGAGGAAAGTGAGATTAATTTATATGGTTAAATCAAAAGCTGTTGAAATAGAGCAGGCTATTTTAGGCACAATTATTTTAGACAATAAATTAAACTACAAATTAGATGACTTAAATGAAAATATGTTTATGAATTCTACATGCCTTGAAATATTTAAAATCATGAAAGAACTTAGAAAAGAAAAGATAATAATTGATGTAGCAACTGTAAAATCAAAGATAGATGAGAAGTCTTTAGCAATTAAAATGAGCAGTTTAACTAGTGTAATCACTTGGGGTCAAACTTTTGGTATTGATGGTTATATAAAAATTTTAAAAGAAAACTTAGCAAGAAGAAGCATAAATCAAAATTGTCAAAGACTCTTGGAAGGTATAAATTTTGGAGAAAATATCGATACTTGCATCTATAAATTTGAAAATAATATAAGAAAAATCTTGGACAAAGATACTTATGAAAATGATGATGTACATAGCATAGCAGAAAAAGTCCTTGATTTTTTAGAAAGTAAAAAGGATGTTGGATTTAAGTTTGGGATAAGTTTACTTGATTCGACTATAGGAGGTCTTTTTAAAGGGGAGCTAACAACAATAGCAGCTAAATCAGGGGTTGGAAAGACTGCTTTAGCTCTTCAAATAATGTTAAATTCGGCCAAGCAAGGGAAAAAGACTCTATTTATAAGTAGAGAAATGACAAGTGAGCAAGTGTTTATGAGAAATATATGCAAGATAACAGGGGTAAGTACAAGAAATATGAAATCTAAAGAGATAAATGAAAGTGATTGGAAACTAATTGTAAATGCAATAGGAGATTTACGCGAGAATAACTTAATTTATATAAATGACAAGATAGACACAATCAGTGCAATTAGAAAGAGGATAAGGCAAATAAAGCCCGACTTATTAATTGTAGATTATGTGCAACTTCTTACATCTCAAAAAAGTATGGAAAAAAGAGAAAGAGAAGTAGCCACTTTTTCTAGAGAATTAAAAAGTATGACTCTGGATTTTGATATACCAATAATTCAGTTAAGTCAATTAAATGATGAAATGAAAGATTTTAGACCTTATGGAGATAGACCTATGAGGGATAGTAAAGCCATCTACCACGATAGCAACAATGTGGTTTATATACATCAATTAAAAGGGAGTGATTATGAAGAAGCAGTAAAAGATATAGGAGAAAGTGAGGAATTAGTTAGGGAATCAGAGTACAGGGGAATTAAGATTGTTGATTTAATAGTTGCGAAGTGTAGGGATGGACAGACTAGGCATAAGCATTTTTGTTACTATGGGGATAGGTTACATTTTCAAGAACTAAATTATTAGAGTAATAAGATAGCCATAACAAGCTTATTGAAAGTCTAAAAATAATATAAAATATGAGGTGAAAAGATGTTAGAATTGGAAAAAATTATAGAATTGCTTGAAGAACACAATATAGAAGTGAGTATTCCAAAGGAGTTACATAAGTATAATTTATTGGAGTATCTGAAATTGTGTCAACAAAGTGGGGGAACATATTTTTATATTAAGACAGTGGAGGGTGCTTTAAAAGAGGCTAGAAATGAGCTTATGATTAAATTATTTAATGGAAAAAATTATATGGAATTAGCGAGAATGTTTGACATGAGTGTTATTAATGTCAGGTACATTGTTAGAAAAAAATAGATATATTGTGGATAAGGCAAGTGTGACTATTAGAGTAGAATTTTTAATCTTGATATCTTATGTGATTAAGTCACAGATAAAAAGTAAATATATTGATATAATTCCTATAGAATAATAATATAGGGAGGTTATTATGTCTTCTAAAAAAAAGAAGTATGCAAATATTTTAGAAAACGAGTGTGTAGCTTGTGGTAGCTGTATAAAAGTCTGCCCAAGAGGGGCTATCTCAGTACCACATGGTATTAGTGCAAAGATTGATAGAGACTTATGTGTTGGATGTGGTATTTGTGAGAAGGTATGTCCAGCATCTGTGATTGAGATTATAACAATATTAAAAGAGGAAGAAGGTAAGTGTCATGAATAATAAAAAACATTGGTATGACTATTTATGGATTTTCTCTTCGATATATTTGATATTGGGATTTGTAAATATTATTTTCGCTTGGATTGGGTTAATTTGTTTCTTTATCCCATTACTTATTTCTATTATTAAAGGAAATAAAGCGTACTGCAATAAATATTGTGGAAGAGGACAGCTGTTTAATTTGCTTGGAAATAAATTAAAGTTGTCAAGAAATAAAGATATTCCTAAATTTATTAGAAGTAAGTGGTTTAGATATGGTTTTTTGACATTTTTTATGGTGATGTTTGCTAATATGCTTTTTTCAACTTATCTAGTGTTTGAGGGTAGTAGAAACTTTAAAGAGGTAGTGACTTTGCTTTGGACTATAAAAATGCCATGGCAATGGGCATATCATGGGACTTTAGTTTCACCTTGGGTGGTACAGTTTGCGTTTGGTTTTTATAGTGTTATGCTTACATCAACTGTTCTTGGATTGATTACGATGATACTATTTAAGCCTCGTTCATGGTGTGTTTATTGCCCTATGGGTACTATGACTCAGATGATATGTAAGGCAAAGAGTAAGTCTGTGTAGAGAGAATTTATGTGAATTTGTGAGGAGTATAGATAGAGTTTGTATAAAATAAACTTGTTTATGCTTCTTTTTTATGTGTAAGAGTTTTAATTAAGTAGGAAAATTAAAAAGAGTAGACATGATAAATTTAGATAGCAATAATAATTAAATAATAAGATAGAATATAAAGCAATGAAAGAGGCTGAAAGAGAAAGAAAAAGAGGGCGAAGGAGATAGGAAAATAACTATAGAATAGGTAAAATATGTAGGAATTATATGTTATAATAGTTTTAGCAAGAAGATGTAATCTACAATTTATAGAGTGGAGTTCATACAAAAGGTTATCCTCCCAACGTATAGAAGGGAGGTGAGTATGTGTGGATAATTTTTTACAAGGTGTACTAGCAAGTTTAGTTGCCAGTTTAATAGTTTACTTAACGGATAAATTGTTTAAAAAAGTAAAAAGCCACTCTGGCAGGAGTGACTTTAGTTTTGAACTAAAGATTAAGTTCAAAAAGAAACACTAATTTACGAACTCCACTCTACTGCAAATAGATTGTAGTTCTTCTTGCTTTTATTATATCACAAATTAGAAAAAATATGTAAAGTACTTGTTTTAATCGCAGGTACTTTTTTATGTAAAAACAAATTTGCCTACAGCCTTTTTGGTATATAGAATTAGTAAGTTTGAAATAATATTCATATAAAAACTTTAGTTGATTTTAAAACCAATATGAAATCAATATATCGAAGACATTTTAAAGTCAATTATTAATTTTTCATGATTTCTAAAGTATTTTATATCATCCATATCATGAGTAATTATTATAGCACTCTTATTTTCCATCTTTCTTATTACAAAATCCATAACCTTATACTTAGTTTCAATATCAAGACCCTTAAATGGCTCATCCATTATAAGCAAGTCAAAATCATATAATAAAGCTCTTAATATTGCAACCCTTCTTTTCATACCACCACTTAATTCCCTTACTCTTTTATTCATGCAACCCTTTAAGTCCAATAGTTCTAAAGCATCTTCAATTTCTGAATTACCCAGACTTTCACATACCAACTTTATATTCAATAACACACTTAGATTTTCACACAAACTATCATCTTGGAATACTGCACTAATCTTTTTATTACTAATACCTATAATTTTTCCACTATCTGCTTTCTCCAAGCCCATTAATATTCTTATCAATGTTGTTTTACCAATACCAGATGTTCCTGTTATAAATGAGATAGCATCATCTTTAAATACATTATTAAAATTGTCTAAAACAACCTTATCATTATATTTTTTATTTAGATTCTCAATTACTATATCCATTTAGTTTATCTCCAATCTTTTTAATAAATAGTCTATCAATGATAAAAAGCCCTTTTGAAAGCAAATACTTATTATAATAATAACTATAGTCCATGCAAATAAATCTGGTGTATTTAAGTATACTTTAGCTTTGTATAAGTTTTCTCCTATAGAATTAGCTGGCATTCCTATTATTTCTGCTGCTATTCCAGACTTCCAACATAGCCCTAAAGAAACACTACATGCTGCTCTTAGATATGGTGCTACCTCAGATAAATATATGTACCTTATTTTTTTTATCTTACTGACCTTAAATACTTTTGCCATATCATTTAACTCCCTAGATATACTATTTATTCCATCTAGAATATTTCTATATACCACTGGCAATACCATCAAGAAAGATATAAAAATAGACAGGTTCTTTGAAGATATCCATATTAAAGATAATATTATGAAAGAAGCTACTGGTATAGATTGTATTGTCAGTATTAAGGGTTCAATAAGTATCCTAAAATTTTTTTTATTAGATGCTATTATGGCAGATATTATTCCAATGATAAAAGCTAATATAAATCCTGTTGTTATTTTCATAAAAGAAAAGAGTATAGATTGCCAAAACTCAAACTTCATAGATAATTCGAATAACCTTTTTAAAGAGGAAAAAGGAGATACTAAAAGTATCTCCTGACCAATTATCATACTACTTATTTGCCAAACTATAAGCCAAAAGATTATTGCTAGTATATGAGCTTTACTAATTTTCTTGAGTGTAGTAGAAATCTTCACCTGGCATCTTTCCTCCTATTGACTTTGGATTAGCATCATAAAGTACTTGTAAGTATCCACTTAATTTATCTTTCATTGTATTACCTTCTATAAATGTTATATTACATTTTGGTATTGCTTGCTTTGCTATTTGAGATGGTACTATTTCATTTTCCTCAATAAGTTTTGAAGCTTCTTCTATATTATTGTTTGTAAAATCAACTGATTTCTTATATTCTTCTAAGAAACTTTTAACCTTTTCTGGATATTTATCAATAAACTCTTTTCGTGCAACAACAACTCCTGTTACTAAAGCACTTTCAGTATTTTTATCTTTATTCAAAGTATCCCATTCTTTTGTCAAATCCAAAGCTACTCTTAAGTTATCACTCTTAGTCAATGCTGTTGTTACAAATGGTTGGGGAAGTAGTGCTATTCCATTTTTATCATTTAATAATGCCGCCAAACATTCTGTATGTTCTGATTTGTACTCTATGTTGACATCTTCAGTCGGGTCAATTCCATTTTCTTTCAATATGTAATTCAAAGCATATTCAGGAGTAGAGCCTTTACCACTAGAATAAATCGTTTTTCCTTTTAAATCATCGACACTGTTTATAGAATTTCCATTCTCAATTATGTATAAGACTCCTAAAGTATTAATGGCTAGTGTTTCTATTTCACCATTGCTATTATTATATAAAACAGATGACAGATTTGCAGGAATAGCAGCAATATCTAGCTCTTTGTTAACAAGCTTGGGTGTAATTTCATCAACAGAATTTGCTATTGAAAATTCATAATCCTTTTCTTTTTTATCGTTTTCATCACCAATCATTTTGACCATTCCCATTCCTGTAGGACCCTTTAGTGCTGTCACCTTTGCAACTACTTTAGCTTCTTCTTTTGTTTGTTTTTCTGGTGGGTTTGATGTACACCCTACCAATGAAATTATTATTAATGCTGCTAGTAATAATATTGATAATTTCTTTTTCATAAAAACTTCCTCCTAGTATTTAATTTTATATTTTATATAGAATCTGTTATTTAAGTTTATATTTCATATAGAATCTGTGTTAACTTTTCTTTATTCAATATTTTTATACACTTTTTACCAAGTTCTAAACAATTTTCATTTTGTAATGACTGCAATTCCCTATATAAAGATGCTCGACTTACACTAATTCTTTTACTTAACTCCTCCTTAGAACACTCTAATAGCACAGTGTCATTTTTACTAGCTTTTTCTAGTAAGTATTCAATAACTTTCTTTTTACTAGATTGTATATTTAAAAACTCTACCTTTCTAAGTAAAAATTGTATTTTTCTATTACAATATCTTGAATACTCTAAAGCAACAGCAATATCCAACTTCATCATATCTATAAAGCATTTTTTTGGATAAAAAACTACGTAAACATCACTTTTGCATTTTAGTACAGTATCTAAGGATTCTTCATCAAATATATTAGAAATTCCAAAAACATCTCCTTCCTTTAGAATAGACATGTTAACTTCAGTTCCATCACTTGATATACAATAGATGGATACTTGTCCTGTTTTGACTACACCTACATAATATTCTTTATCAAAAAAATCGCTTATAAATTGACCCTTTTTATAACTCTTTGCTTTTATCTTATCTTCTACAATGTATCTTTCAGAAAATAACTTGCTATTTATTAGTACTTCCTTCTCATTCAAAGTCATCACCTTTTCTGATAAATATTCACTTTGATTGAAATAATATCATAGTATTTACCAAAATTCAATAATATTGATAATTATTTTCAATCAAGTTTATTTATTAATTGTCTCATTTGATACAGTTTTTAGTAGTTTTTAATGCTATCATATCTCTTAACAAAATATGAAAGGAGATTTTACATAAGCCATGAAAACTATATTAATTTCTGGTTCATCTTCTGTAGGGAAGACTGCTTTAATAAAACATTTAATTCCTTATCTGAAGTCTAATGGGCTTAACCCTTCAATATGTAAGATAGATTGTCTAGCTACTGATGATGATTTAATATATAAAAAATTGAATATACCTTATATTGTTGGACTTAGTAAAGATATATGTCCAGACCATTTTCTTATCTCAAACATAAACGAACTTATACTTTGGGCTAAAAATAAAAGTAGCGATATTTTACTAATAGAAACTGCTGGGCTTTGCAATAGATGCTCACCTGCAACAAATAAAACATTACACATATGTGTATGTGATTGTACATCTAGCTTTAAGACTCCTCAAAAACTAGGCCCTATGTTAAGTGAAAGTGATGCCATAGTTCTAAGTAAAATAGACATGGTATCGCAAGCAGAAAGAGAGATAATATCATTTAATATAAAAAAAATAAATCCTAATTCTAATATATTCTTTATAGATGGATTAGTTGGTTTTGGTGTAGAGCTAATTTCAAACTATATAAAAAGTACTAATATTCCAAACAATGACGAACATTTATTAAGACATACAATGCCAAGTGGAGTATGTTCTTATTGTATTGGGGAATGTAGAATTGGTGATGAATTCCAACAAGGCATAGTTTCTAAAATGAATTTTAGAGGTGAATTTTAATGAAAAGTGTAACCATATATCCTGGAAAAAACAAACTTGGGAATACAGAGAACTTTGAATCTCTAACTTTTTATAGAGGTCATATTTATTCTATTGTAGGTAATACTGGCTCTGGTAAAAGCAGGTTAATCAAAGATATAGAGCAGTTTGTCAATAAAGATTCTTTGACTAATCGAAAAGTAGTCATTGATAATATGGAAGTTGCTATTGAGGAAAGAAATAAATTTTCTACAAATCTAATTTCTCATCTTAGCCAAAACATGAGGTTTGTTCTTGATTCTACAGTTGAGGAATTTTTAGTTATACATAAAGAATGTAAAAACAATACTTCTGTCTCAATCAAAGAAGTATTAGATGTAGCAAACTCCATAACAGCAGAACCTATTTCCCTATCTCAAGACCTTACATCATTGAGTGGGGGACAGACACGTGCCTTGATGATTGCAGATGTTGCTCTCATTTCAAATAATCCTATTGTTTTGATAGATGAAATAGAGAATGCTGGAATAAATAAAAATGTTGCATTAGACATCTTATTGAAAAGTGATAAGCTGATTTTTATAGTTACTCATGACCCTCATACAGCACTTATAGCAGAGAAGCGTATAATAATGAAAAATGGTTCAATCTTCAAAGTAATCAATAAGACTAAAGAAGAAAAAGAAATCTTAGGGAAACTTAAAGATATATATGAATTTCAATTAGAATGTCAATATAAATTAAGAAAAGGAGAGACTCTTTATGAAAAATGTTAGGCTGTATTGGAGCAATATTTGTATACTTCATAAATATGAGAAAAACTATTTAGATAATTTAATTATGTCTTTAAAAGAGAAGGATATTAATTTAGAGGTAACTTATTTTGGTATAGGTTATCCTTACAAACTCAATGAGTATTTAAAAAAACCAGATGCTTTAATTCCTGATATTATAGTTTCTACAGATTTAGAAGTGTATGAAGACAAGAATATCTATTCAAAGTTTTCAAGTAAATTGTACTCGTTATCGAGCTATTTCAATATTAAAAGTGAGATTAAATCATCATCTATATATTTCGATGAAAGATTACTTCCATTTTTGGTTATACCATTAGTATTTTCTTATAACCAGAATTACAAGGGTTTAACAGATTCTATAAAAAACGTAATTGACGCTGATACAAAAACTGTCATTGGTGGTATAAATAACTCTGGTGCGAAATCTGTTGTTAAAGCTATATGGAGTAGATATGGAAAAGAGTACGTGGAGAGATTTTTATCTAATTCAATTATATTAGATATGCCAATACAATCATTTAATGATGTAAAAAATGGTTCGGATAGATTAGCAATAACTCCTAGTATATATGCAAAGCGTGCTAATAATAACGATTTATTTATGTCATACCCTGATGATGGAGCTATAGCATTACCATCTTATATTGCTGCAAGTAAATCATTAGATGAAAAAACTATGCTGGAGGTATTGGAATCTCTTGTATCTAAGGAGTTTTGTAATTCTTTTGTGAAGTCTGCATCATTGCTATCTTGTATTTATGATACTATAGATGATAGTCTTATTAAAAACAATCAATATAAGTTTTTATATCCTTCTAAAGAATGGTTAGATACAGTTACGACTGAAGAATTTTTTGAGGTTTATAATATGTATATATAATATATTTATTTTTATTTATTGTTTGTATATTATTGTTTGTGGATAATATTATTTTATGTTTATGGATAGATATTTGAATATTACAAGTAAGACGACAAATAAGATTATAAATAATTATAATGTGTTTTTTGTTTTTTTACATAGCAATTATCATATAGATTAGGGGTTCTTAGGAACTCCTTTTCTGTTTTTTGTATAAAAAAGGAGATGATTCAAATTTTTATTTTGAGACATCCCCTTTTATCATGGTAAAATGAGAGTACAAGGTATTAATAGAATACATATATAAAATAAAAAATAGATTAAAAATAGATTAATAAAAGGAGATTTGATGATATGAAAAACGAGATAGTAGTTATTGCTCCTTCTAAGTTATTTTCAGATACTGTATATGAAGTGCTTGAAGAACTACATATAAAAATTCCATCATACATTGCTACAGGTAAAGAAACTATAGAACTAGCAGATAACCTAATTAACTTAGGCACTAAAGTAATAATTACTCGTGGGCAAAATGTTGATTTATTGCGTAAGCATGTTTCAATTCCTATAGTAGATATTGGATATAAATATGAAGACATATTTTATTCGTACAAAAAAGCACTTAAATATTCCTCAAAAATAGGATTTATAGGTTTAGAATTATCATATAAAACGGCTAAGCGATTCAAAGAAATCTCCAATTTTGACTTAGAAATACCCAAGTTAAATTCTCTTTATGAGTTTGAAGATACAATAAAAGAATTAATTGATAATGGTACTGAAATTTTCATAGGTGGAAAAACAACAAAAGAAATCACCTCTAAATACAATAAGCCCTGTATAGAGACTGAAGTTGAAAAGTCTTCTATTCATGCATCTATTAATGAAGCAATTCATCTATATAACATAGGAATTGAAAAGAGAATAAATAACTCTATTACAGAAGAAATTCTAGAATGTACCCATAGTGGTATAATTGCAATTGATAAAAATCACTCACCACTTTTTATAAATAATCAAGCAAAAAGGCTACTATTTAACCAAGTTGATAAATTTATAAAAGATTATTTAACTTCTGGTGATATTTCGGATTCATTGAAAAATGGGCATTCTTTATGTAACAATATAATTAATTTTAAAGGGTCTTCTCTCACATTTGATTGTTTTCCAATTATAATTGATAGTTTGCATTTTGGATGTGTTGCAACCATACAAGATATCGAAAATATTCAATCAACAGAAAAAGAAATAAGAGAGAGTTTAATTTCAAAATCTCATTGTGCAAAAAGCAATTTTAACGATATATTAGGTTCAAGTGATGCATTAATGCACTCAGTAAATATGGCTAAGAAATTTGCTAAATCTGATTCTACAATAATAATAACTGGCGAATCTGGCACTGGAAAAGAAATATTTGCTCAAAGTATACATAATTATAGCAATAGATTTAATGGACCTTTTGTGGCTATAAACTGTGCAGCTATACCTGAAAATATACTTGAAAGTGAACTATTCGGATATGTAAAGGGAGCTTTTACAGGTGCTAGAAATGAAGGGAAAGCAGGTGTCTTTGAATTGGCACATAATGGGACTATATTTTTAGACGAAATTGGAGAAATTTCTAAAGATGTCCAAGTCAAACTGCTTCGAGTATTGCAGGAGAGGGAAGTTACTAGAATAGGTGATACTAAAGTTGTACCTATTAATGTAAGAGTTATAACAGCTACCAATAAAAACTTAGTGGAGCAGATTGATAATAATAATTTTAGAGAAGATTTATTTTACAGACTTTGTGTGTTGAAGCTAGATTTACCTCCTCTTAGAGAGCGAAAAGAAGATATCGAACAACTGACATATGCTATTATATCTCATTATAACAAACCAGTGTCAATATCTGATTCTGCACTTAAAATTTTAAGTAGATATGACTTTCCTGGTAATATAAGACAATTAAAAAATATAGTAGAAAGACTAGTAGTTATGTGTGATGATAATTTTATAGATGAGTACTTAGTTTCTGAAATTTTAACTTCTGAGCCACATTTTCGAAAGGATATAAATTCAACATCCACAATAGATTATTCTCCTACTTTGGCAGATAATAAAATTGTAGATTATGAAAAAAAATTAATTCTTGAAACATTAGAGAAAAATAATGGAGTAAAATCTGTTACTGCAAGTCAGCTAGGTATCAGTACTACTACTCTTTGGCGTAAACTTAAAAAGTATCAACTTTCAAATTAAATATATGATAAATAAAATATTTATTAAATAAAATGTTTGTTGAATAAAATCTTCATTAAATAAAATGTTCATTGAATAAAATGTTCATTGAATAAAATAAAAAATGGGGCTGTCTCAAAATAGAGATAAGCTTCTTTTTCATTGTTGAAATGATGAAAATATAATTGATTTCATACAAAAAAGAGTGCCTCATGAACTAAAAAGTTCATTTTGAGACACATCCATTTTTATTTTAATATTTATATGTATAAATATTTTATAGACATAGAGTAGAAGTCATCTATTACTAAACTCTGTAAACATCATCTATAATTTGTACACCTTTTTTTTCTAATGTTTCTTTTACCCATTCTCTATTTGCAGTTCCTTCAGAAGCTTTTACTACTTTAGCATGGTCTTGTTGAGCATTTGCTTCTGCTTTATCAATAAGGTCTGCTGCATCATTTTTAGGGATTACGATTACACCATCTTGGTCTCCTAATATTATATCTCCTGGATTAACAGCAATTCCTCCTATAGATATAGGTACATTCACTTCTCCAGGACCTTCTTTATATGGACCACCTGGAGTAGTTCCTGTAGCATATATTGGACAACTAGACTTTGATATAACATCAATATCTCTTATTGGACCATCTATTACAATTCCTGCTACCTTTTTGAAATCTGCAAGATATTTGTACATGATTTCTCCCATGATAGCTTGTGTTCTATCTCCATTATTAGATAGTATTATTATATCTCCTTCTTGAGCTATATTAAGAGCTTGATGAAGCATTAAATTATCTCCTGGTCTTGATTTTACTGTTAATGCAACTCCACACATTCTGTTTTTTGGTGAAGACATTAACTTTATTTCTGAACTTAATGCACTTGACCTACACATACAGTCTCCTACATTAGCTGCTGGTAATACACTAAATCTTTTTACAAGTTCTTTATCTGGTAAATCTCTTTTTAAATATACTCTATTTCCTATTGTCATTTTAAGTTCCTCCTAATAAGTGTTTGTTGTTTACTAATCATTGTATATAGTTGCATTGTCCCAATCTATTGATTTTACTGGCCAAGTAGGATTTTTACCTTCAAACACCTCATTAATTCCAATTGCAGAGTGTAAAGAGGCTCTATTAGTAGCTTCTTTAGTTGCTGCTCCTATATGAGGCGATACCACAACATTATCTAAATATAATATAGGGTTTTTAGAATCTACTGGTTCTTGTTGTAATACATCCAAGCCAGCACCTGCTATAATATTATCTCTACATGCTTCATATAAAGCTTGTTCATCTACAACACTTCCTCTTGCTGCATTTATAAAAAATGCTGTTTCCTTCATCATACTAAACTGTTCTTTTCCTATAAAATGTTTAGTGACAGAAGTTGTTGGACAGTGAACAGAAACAAAATCACTTTCTTTATATATTTTGCTTATATCTCTAGTTACTTCTACACCTTGTGGGAAGTCTTTAGATGATTTATATGGGTCATATGCAACCACTTTCATATTGAATCCATCCATACACATCTTAGCAACTCTTGAACCTATGTTTCCACATCCAATAATTCCTACAGTTTTTCCATCAAGCTCACATTTAGGAGTTCTTAATTTAGCTTTATAATAGTCATCTATAAAACTTTTTCTTACTCTTGTATAATTTCTAGAGCAATATAACATATACATTAGTGTTACCTCTGCAACAGAAGTACTATTTGCTACTGGACAATACAATACTTGAACACCAAATTCTTTTGCAGCCTCCAAATCTACAGTATCAAATCCTGCACCATGACGTACTATTACTTTTAAGTTATCAGCAGCTTCAAATACCTCTCTCGTTATTTTAGATAACCTAACTATAATTGCATCAATACCTTTTATATCATTTATTATATCTTTAGTCTCCATGCCTGAACCAGTTATTAGTTCATGTCCTCTACTTTCTAAGTAATCTCTTCCTTCTTGCATTATTTCTTGTGGTAATAATATTTTCCAACCCATTTTTTTCCTCCTAATTAATTTTCATATATGTAATCTGGGGCACAATATACTATAAATCCATTTTTAATTGTCATTTCTGTTTTTAATAATTTATCTGCCTCGAATTTACTACCTTTCCAATCTGTATAAGTTTGTTTAACATCCATAATGTCAAATATTGCTACATCTGCATTTGAACCCTCTGATAAACATCCTATTTGATTTTCCATTTTCATAAGTTTAGCTGGATTTTGTGTTGTCATTTTTACAACATCATATAGACTTATTCCCATACACATGTATCTAGACATAAGATTTGGTAGAGAGAATATAGGTCTTCTAAACATGCTTTCTAACACCAAATCTGTACTACAAATATCAGCTATAAATCCTTGTTCTTTTGCTTTTAGCATGACTTCAAAATCACCATGTTTTCTACCTTCTCCTGTGTCAAATATGATTCCTCTTTCTCTTGCTTTCTTTACACATTCATATAAATTGCCATTTGAGTCGAGGATAGTGTTTTGAACACCTTGATATACATGTTCAAATATGTCTCCTGGTCTTAATATATTTAATACTTCCTCTGTAGGAACTGGTAAATTTGTACAATGTACCTCAACAGGGCATCCTATTTTTTCAGCTATTTTAATAGTTTCTTTTAATGGCTCTATTCCTAGACCTTCTACTAAATTTTCACTTAATCTTATTTTTAGACCTAATATATTGTCTTTATTTTCATTGTATATTCGTTCTATTTTTTCATGATTAAAATACCTTGGGTCAATGCATTCATGATAGCTAGTAGTTACTAATCCTGCTGAACAAACTTGCAAGAAACTTTTTATATTTACTTTACTTCTAGCCACAATTGAAGACTTAAAGAGTTGGTAGTTTGCTACCCCTGCTGAACAATCAATTGCACTAGTAACACCAGTTGGAAGATAGGTGCTATCTGGATATATACCAATTTCAGTTCCATCTGCAAACATATGAGCATGTGCATCAATCAACCCTGGAAAAACAAATTTACCTCTTGCATCTATTGTGTGTTTTGCATTATCGCCATGTTTATATTCAGTTATTTTTCCATTGTATATAGCAATTGTTTTATTCCCATTTACATTATTTTTAGGGTCTACTACATGTCCATTTACAATAAGTAAATCTAGCATAATTATTCATCTCCAGTATATAAATTTAATGTGTACTTACCATAATCCAATTACTTTCCAGTAAGGTAAGCCTATTACTAAGAATATTGCTAATGCAACCATTACCATGATAGTACCTACTTTCCAGAAATCTTTTTGAGATACATATCCTGATGCAAAGGCTATAAGACCAGCTCCATTTCCATAATGAGTCAATAAAGCTCCATAACTTGCAAAGAATGCTAGTAATAATGTAACTACCATCGGATTTGCTTTAGTAGATAAAACTATTGCAAATAGTACAGGATAAAAAGATGCTACAAATGCACTATTTGATACAAAGAAGTATCTAACTGCCAAACTCACTAACAATAGTACTATTGTAACTAATAATCCATTTACATCTGATAGATTAAGTACTGTACCTAATTTATCAGCCAGCCAATTGTAAAAACCTGCATCAGCTAACGAACCAGCAATACCATAAAAGGCACCATACCATATAAATACATTCCATGCTCCTTTAGCTCCAATAACATCGTCCCAATCTAAAATACCTGCTATAAGAACCAATGCTAAGAACACAAATCCTACTACTTGCATATTTAAGTTTACAAAAGGTATTTTTTCACCAAACATCCATCCAAGAATTGCAAGAATAAAGAATACAACTAGTATCTTTTCATGTTTTGTAATAGCACCTAATGAATCTAAATCTTTTCTTATCTGTGGCTTAATATCTGTTAAGTGAGTTAAACCTGGCTTATATATTTTATAGACTATAAGTGGTGCTACTAGTAAGAATAAACCTGCTGGTACAACTGATGCCATAAACCAAGTTCCCCAAGTTAAGTTAACACCTAACATACTTGCTGCCAAAGAAACTGTTATCGCATTAGTTGCCATACCTGTCAAAAATAATGCTGCTGTACCTTGAGAGACTACATATGTTAATACTGTTAAATATGCACCCAATTTTTTAGGCTCATCATCAGGCTTAGAACCTGCACCTTCTGCGATATTTCTAAATATAGGATATATAATAGTTGTTCTAGAGGCATTTGACCCTGTAGCAGGACTAAGTATTAAATCACTTATCATCATTAAGTATCCAAGTCCTAGAGTAGAATCTCCTGCTCTTAGTAAAAGGTTGTATGCCATACGTTTTCCTAGTCCTGTCTTTACAAATGCTGTACAGACAATAGTTACAACAACTAAAAACCAAGTCATTTTATCCGAATATCCATGAAGTAGTATTGACTCATCCATAAACATAAGGGCTACACCTACAATGATTAAGGTAATTATTGGCTCTTTAAATGGTTTAATAACAAGACCTGCTAGTAAACCTAGATATAAAGCAACAATATCCCAAGTTTCTTTCTTTAATCCTTGTGGTGCAGGTAAGCTCCATACAATTATTGGTATAGCTGCAACAAGTAAGAATTTCATCAACTGTTTTTTATTCATTTTCTTCTCCTTATTTAATTTTAGATTTATGTTAAATTATAAAAGCACAAAATATGCCAACTTTTTAGATTAATAATATTTTATTTGTTTTTTTATGTGATTTATTGTAATTTAACTGTTAATCAAATTGATTTAATACAATTTTATGAAAATATTTTTTGTAATTTAATAAAATAATATTATATTTCTTTATATTACATTTCAAATAGAAATATAAGATTTCAATTTGAAATGTAATGTTTTATATTGAAATGTAGTGTTTGAATTGTTAATGCAACAATGAAAAATATATATTCTCATATTCTTGATGAAATAGATAAAAAAGTTTCAGGTAAAATCGCAGGTAAGTTACACTAATCATAAGAGTAAGCTTTTCAAAAAAATTCAAATTTATTTCATATTAGTAATAGAAGTAAAACTAAGCTATTTTATTAGCAAATAAAAATTCAAACTAAATTTATCCGTATTTATAAAAACAGAAGGTAATTATATGAAAAATAAAATTAAATTAATGAAGAATTGATATAATAAAAAAGAGGTGCTTACATTATGAATAAAAGTAGAAATTTTAAAGAAGAAATTGAAGAAAGAGCTAAAAAGGAAGAAGCTAGAAGAAAAGACTCTGGATTTATAATAATGCTAAAGAAGAATGGTTTTAAATTAGAGGATACATTAACCAAATTTAAATATTCTACATTAACTGAGAATGAAATAAAAGAAGTTTATTAGAATAATAAATAAAAAGTGTTAGATAAATAGTCAATGTTTTTTATTTATTATATTAAATAGGAACATTAGATGTATTTAAATAAAAAAATGAATCTAATAAAATATTAAGCTATAATGTATGATATTCAATTTTTGTATAAAAAGGGAGATGATTTAAATTTTTATTTTGAGTCATCCCCTTATAATGTTAAAGAACGAAGTCTATCTTTATCCAACACTTTTATACCACCACGAGATAGAGATACAAGACCTTCACTAGCAAAATATTTCAACATTCTCGACACAACTTCTCTCGCACTTCCCATATACTTAGCAATTTGTTCATGAGTCATATTTACAGTAGTATTACTTTGCTTAGTTATTTCATCAACTAAAAAAGATGCCAAACGCTTATCAAAACTCATAAAAAGGATTTGTTGCATTGCCCACATAACATCAGAAAAACGTTCAGTGGCTAGTTTATACGAGAACAATTCTGCATGAATATTTTCTGTAGATAATTTTGAGAAAACAGAAGAACTAATTTGTATAATATCACAATCTGTCTCAGCATCTACATAGACATCAAAAGTTATTGTATTTAGAATACATGATGCTGATAATATACATACATCACCACTATCAAGACGGAAAAGTGTCACCTCACGCCCTTCATCTGAAAGTATGTATGTGCGTATTGTTCCAGACTTTATAATCAAAACACCAACACAATCACTATCACCACTATGAATTGAGTTTCCTTTTTCAAAGTGGGATATATTGGCTGAAGAGATTAATAAGCTTTTTTGAGAGTCAGTGAGTTTATCCCAAAAAGATAAACCTTGTGTAAGTATATCAATATCGTTTTGTGAAAGCATATAATGTCTCCCTTCCTAAAATAATTATAATCCCATGATACAAGTGAATAGATAAAATAACAAGTAGTTTGAGAAAAAGGATTATTTAACCACATATTAATAGTATGATTTGTGTGAAAAATATATGTTAATATATATTATTGCCTGTTAGGAAGTAGGTTAATTCATATAAATAGATAAATTAATTTATAAGTGCTAATAGAGTTAATTAAGCCTACAAAATACATGAAATAATTTTGTATCTTTTCTGATAGTCGATTTGTATAAGTAATATACATGAAGCTTCTTTGATAGTCGATTTATATAACTGACACATACTTTAAATTCGATTTATTCTTTAGAAGAAATGGAATTTATTTTTAAAATATGAAGCTCTTTATGTAGTCTTATCGCCATAAAACCTGCAACTATGGCAGCTATAAAATCAGCTATTGGTTGTGCATATAAAATACCATTTAATCCCCAAAATATAGGAATAATCAAGATTATAGGAATAAAACATATCCCTTGTCTACACATGCCTAAAAATCCACCTTCCTTTGCTTTTCCTAGTGAAAGGAATAATGTAGAATACACTGTATAAAAACCAAATAACATAAATGAAAATCCATTTGCCCTAAGAGCCTTACTACCATTTTCAATCAATAACACGTCACCACTTGTAAATTGTGAAATTATAGCTGTTGGGAAAAACACCATTACAAGACCAAGTACTACACAAAATATAGTAGTCCATTCTATAGATGTTTTTATTGCTTTGTGTAATCTATCATAGTTCTTTGAACCAAAATTATAACCAGCAATTGGTTGGAATCCTTTTATAAACCCAAATACGATAAGACTACCTAAAGACATTATTCTTGTTACTGCACCCATTCCAGCTATTACAGAATCACCATATTTTGTAGCTTCCATATTAGTTAATGTAATAGCGAGACTAGTCAATAACTGAAATATTAAGGTAGGTACACCAATCTTTAATATTTCTGACATGATTTCATTTGAAAAACAACATTCTTTAATTCTAAAACTAAACATGCTTTTCTTGCTAAAAATGTATCCTATATAAACAAGTGTTGAAACCATCTGAGAAAGAGCAGTTGCAATTGAAGCGCCTTTTACACCCATTCCAAAAGTATAAATGAATATTGGGTCTAAAATCATATTAAGCAATGCACCTAATAACATAGCGCACATAGTTGTTTTAGCAGCTCCTTCACTTGTGACAATATTAGTCATAGTGACATTAAACACATTAAAAATAGATGATACGACATATATACTGGCATAAGACATTGCATAAGGCATAATACTTTTTGTAGCTCCTAATAATTTTAAAACAGGATTGAGAAGAATCATAATGACAATAATAAATAATATACCGACTATTATACTACTGTAAATAGCTGTACTAGCAACTTTACCTGCTTTTTCCTTATCTCCATGACCTAGGAGTCTGGCAATGTAGGAAGCTGCTCCATTTCCAAATAATAATCCTAATCCCACAATAATCTGACCTAGTGGAAATGCAACGGATATAGCACCCATTTGACTTGTTCCAAGGCCACCCACAAAGTATGCATCTACTAAATTGTACAATGCAGTTATCATCATACCTATCATAGTAGGTAATCCCATAGATAACAATGCTTTCGGTATTGGGGCAGACCCTAATAATTCAATTTTTTTGTTGCTTTCTTTCATGCTAAACACTCCCTTTCTATTGACATTAGCTCTAAAATATAATACTATAATTTATAGTAATACAGAAAATGCTACTATAATTTATAGTATTTGTCAATAGAGAGAAAACGAGAGGAGAATTTTTATGGCAACAATAGATTTAATTGTACTTGGGATAGTAAAGCAACAGCCTCAGAGTGCTTATGATATACAGAAAGTGGTGGAATATAGAAATATATCACGTTGGGTTAAAATCAGTACACCATCAATTTATAAGAAGGTAATTCAGTTAGAAGAAAAAGGTTATATTCAAAGTACAGTTGTAAGAGAGGGGAGAATGCCAGAAAAGGCAATTTACTCTTTAACAGAATTAGGTGAAAAGCATTTTTTAGATTTAATGTTTGATACAGCTTCAAAGCCAGTAAATATTTTTCTGGATTTCAATGCTGTAATAGTAAATTTATACAGTCTTACACCAGAAAAGCAAAAACTGTGCTTGAGTAGTATTGAAGAAAACATACAAGTATTAAAGTCGTATATTGAGGAAAATATAAATACAAAATCGAATGTACCAGAAACAGGGAAGGCTATTCTAGACCAGCAATTGGTCTTAACTCAAACGTTAGAAACATGGGTGAATTCCTTAAAGAATATTATAGATGCTGATAGTAAAAGAGGTTAATAATGATTAAAAGTATACCAGCAAAACAAATTTTACAGAAAGTTAAATTTGACAACTCAAGATGGTTTGGGATTGATTATAATATGAATCTCTACCGTGGTTGTCCTCATGGTTGTATTTATTGTGACAGTCGTAGCACAGTATACAACATAGAAAATTTTGACCAAGTGAGATATAAGGAAAATGTGATAGAAACTCTAAAAAAGGAGTTACATTCAAAGCGAAAAAAAGGAGTTGTCGGTATTGGAGCCATGTCTGATACATACAATCCTTTTGAAAAAGACCTTTGCATTACTCAACAAGCATTGAATTTAATTTCAGAAAATCATTTTGGAGTATCTATTGATACAAAAAGTAGTTTGGTAGTTAGAGATATACTAATTTTGAAAGAAATAACAAGAAATAATTCTGCCATTGTCAAAGTGACTATAACCACTGCAAATGACGAATTAGCAAAGAAAATAGAACCTAATGTGAGTCTAAGTTCTGAACGATTTGAAGCAGTAAAACAGCTTAATGATGCTGGAATATTTTGTGGGATATTATTGACACCTTTGATACCATTTTTGACTGACAATGAGAATGAGATAAGAGCAATTGTTGAAAAAGCACATAAGGCTAATGCAAAGTTTATCTATTGTATGTATGGAATGACAATGCGTAATGGTCAAAGAGAGTTTTTTTATAAGCATTTAAAGAATATATCGCAAAAACTAGTATTTCAGTATCAAAAGACATATGGACTAAATTATGTATGTCCTAGCTTGAATGGAAAGAGATGTGAACAAGTACTAAAAAAAGAATGTGGTCGTTATGGTATTTTGACAGAGATGAAAGACATTATAGAAGCCTATAAGAAATCAGATACATATACACAATTAAAGTTTTTTTAACCTATAAGTTGTAATTACTCTTGATTCTTCTAAAAATGTATTCTATTATCAATTTAGTATTAAAAACTAAAAAGGAGTAAATACAATAAAACCAGATAGTAATACTAGATAGTAATAATCATTCAGTGTTCTAATTGTATTATCATTTAGTTATGTGTATCAAAAACATAAAAGAAATATATGCTGAAAAGAGGAGATATATATGATAGAAATAAAAACGATAGATAAAAATAAAAAAGGTCATATTGACCTTTTGTTGGTGGCTGACCCATATGAGGTAATGATTGATAAGTATCTTGATGAAGGCACTATGTATGCTTTGTATGATAATGATGAACTCACTTGTATAGCAGTTGTAAATGAAATTTCTAAAGAAACATGTGAATTAAAAAATATTGCTACATATGAACATTTTCAAAATATGGGCTATGCATCAAAGGTGATAAATCATATTTTAGATGTTTATAGTGAAAAGTATCCATCAATGATTGTGGGTACAGCTGAAAGTGGAATCCCGTTTTATGAGAAATTTGGATTTGTTTATTCACATAAGGTTAAAAACTTTTTTATAGATAATTATCCAGAGCCAATTTTTGAAGGGGAATCTCAATGTGTGGATATGCTGTATTTAGAACATAAATCAAAAGCCTATTGTTAATCAAATGTTTGTACACTTAATAAAATCATATTTTGATAAATATTACTTCCAAAATAGAAAGGAAAGGATTTAGATTTCCATTGATGCTATAATACAAAAAGAGAAGCAAAAATTATTATAAAATCATGTTTTAGCAACAAATTACATGAGTGCAACTTGAAGTTGACAATGTGCATTTCTTAAAATATAGAATTTAACATAATAGTTTGATAATATTTGGATATCAAATCACAGGAGGTAATAATATATGAATTTTGGTGAAAAATTATTTAAGTTGAGAAAAGAAAAAGGGCTATCACAGGAAGCAATTGCAGAACAAATCGGAACAACAAGACAGGCGGTTAGTAAGTGGGAAAACAATCAAGGATTTCCTGAAACAGAAAAACTTTTACTACTATCTAATATCTTTGAAGTATCAATTGATTTTTTATTAAAAGATGAGAAATCAATAAAAGGAACAAATGAAAAGGGATATTATGTAAGCAAGGAAGTGGCAAGAGGTTATCTTATCAATGAGAAAAGAGAATGTAAATATTTGGGTTTATGTTTTTTGTTTTGGGCATTAGCAGGTATTCCTTATGTAATGCTTCCAACTCATACAAGTTGGCATATTTTAGGAATAGCAGTGTGTGTTGTTTTAGGTATTGGTGTTGTTATACTTGGGATGTTTACAGAACAAGAAGATTATGAAATCTTGAGAAAAGAGCCATTGTTATTTGATTATGAGTTTTTGAAAGAATTATCAAAGGAATATATTTCAATCAAGAAAAAATACAAGTTAGTTGCTATTCCAAGTACATTTTTGTTTGTGGTTGGTATTCTTATTATTGCGGTAACAGCTAGAGGGTACATTGAATGGACAGAATATCATTCACTTGTATTTTTGGGATTGGCAGTTGGTATTTTTGGTTTCGTACAATCTATTGGGATTATGGATGCATATGAGCTGTTGGTAAAAAACGAACAGTATTGTGACCGATTTATCTTTAAAGTAAAGAGACAATTAAAGAATAAAATTGATAGGTTCTAAAAATAAATTTTTAAAGGTAGGAACTAGTTAGGGCAAAATATTAATTGTGAAATTTACAGAGACAAGATAAAAGGTCACAGATAAAACAGAAAAATGCGTGATAAGTATGAGTAATTATTATGATACTTTATTTTATGATTGTTTTATAAAAGTTAGAAGAGAGAAAAAATATAAAAAGGTCAAATTGACTAAATAAATATAATATATATAGCATAACTTAAGAATAATATGAATAATGGAACTTAATCATAATATGTGTAATATAACTTAATCATAATACACATAGTATAAATTGAATATTAATATAAGTATAGAGAACTTAATATAGTTATATTAAATATTTAAAGTGAATGAATATCATTCATTGGCATAAAGAACTACCCGTGATATACTGTGAACAATATAAGAAAGGAGGAGTTTAGATATGACAGATATAAAAGAAAAATCAAGAAAAACATTTAATAATCAAGCGGATACCTATGACCAAGACATAAAGGGGCAACATGCAAGAAAGCTTTATCCAGTCTTACTTAAAACACTTTCAGATATTTCATATGATACTATTTTAGATTTAGGGTGTGGAACAGGAGCAGTATTACAAGCTATTTTAAATGAAGATTGTAGGAAAAAGGCTTATGGAATTGATATTTCTGAGAATATGCTAGATATAGCAAAAAATAAACTAAAAGAGAATGCTACCTTAGTTTTAGGAGATTCAGAGTATTTGCCATTTGAAAATGAATTTTTTGATGTTGTATATTGTAATGATTCTTTTCATCATTATCCTAAACCCGATAAGGTATTGTCAGAGGTATGTAGGGTATTAAAGCCAAAAGGAACCCTGATAATTTGTGACTGTTGGCAACCATTTTTATTTAGACATATAATGAATGTTTTCATAAAGTACAGCAAAGATGGAGATGTAAAAATGTACTCAGAAAAAGAAATATGTAAATTGTTATCTGTAGATTTTAGAAATATTACATGGAAGAAAGTGAATCATACTTCATATATTGTAACTGCTAAAAAATAGAAACTAATATAAAAAGACAAATAAAAATAAAGAAAAAGGCAGAAAAAGATAAAAATACAAAGCAAAAAAATAAAACTAAAAACATAAAGAGAAAGCGAAATATAAACATAAAAAATATTACATATAATACTCTATCCTGTTGTAAATTTTTAACTCAAAACTTCTTTAAATCTCAAGTATTTTTTTAAATTATCTATTGAATGAAATTCATTCAAAAAGGGACGTATATAGATACAAAACTAGATTTTATTACAGGGAAAACTGTGAAGATAGTATTTTCTTGACTTTATTCAGATATTTAAAAATCTGCTTCAAAGAAATAACAAAGTTGTTTTGTCCAATTTGATTTGATACTATTAGCTTGCAAACCAATCAGATTTGATAGAAAATAAAATTATAATTACATTATGCACGATATTTTTTATTGGCTAAGTGATTGAAATAATAACTAAAAAGGTAATAGTAGCTTATCTAAGGAGGAAAATATTATGGTAGATTCTAATCAAATGACTTTTCAGGAAGTAGCTAATACTCTTAAAGAATTGGGTATTCATGGCATTACAGATGAAGCAATTAAACATCTTGAAGATACTTGGAACATCATGCCATCAGAGGTATTAGATTCAATGAATAAAACAGCCATGCTTTTAACCATTCTTGGCAGGGGTTCTTACGATTACAATACTGGGATATGGATACCTAAATCTTCTCAAGTATACAGTTTTGATGTAGAAGGACATGATATGTATACCATATTTTTGCAAGGAATTTTATCTATTAATAACAATGAATTTGAAATCACACAAATTGTAGAAGACACAAGCCAAGTAGATTTCAATCAAGGAACTGGCATGCAGACAATAAGTTTTTACTACAATAGTAATCCGTATATGTGTGAAGTAGAAGTTAATTATGACTGGTTTAATGAAAAAATGCTATATTTTATGAATGAAGTTTTTGAAAAAGAAAAAAATATCAAACAGTTATTTTTCATGGGAGATGGTTATCAGGAGTGTATTGTTTTTTACTGTACAGAAGAATGGGCTCAGCTTTTTAATAAGAAAACGGGTTGCACATTGTATAATAAAGAATAATATCAATCGTATTTGCTTTAAATATTTATATAATATATCTAATAATCAATCATGAGTAATAAGATTTTTAGTAGGAATAATCTTATTGTAATATATTATAAATAAGCTCTAATATAAAATGTTACTGATAGAGTGTTTTATTTGTGATTCTTAAAAATCATGGATAACATGCTCTATTTTATTTTAAAAAATACAAGTTTGGACAATAATAAATATAAGAGAAAAATAAAGCTAATTTTAACCAATAAAACCTCCAATTACACTTTAAAGTAATATAAAAAACAGAAAGAAAGGATATGAAATTGAAGATTATTCAATAAATAATTGATATAATAAAAGAAAGTGGTGTTGGGATGAAATATGGCTTAGAAATTGGAAAAACTGCAAAAGAGTATAGAAGAAGCATAGTTGAAGAAAAAGATAGAGAATGGACAAGTAAAATAAATGATATATTAAAAAAAGATATTTTTTCTAATGAGGAGCTAGACAAACTTAGAAATCTAATTCCAAAAGAAATATTAACAGATGAAAATATTGGTCAAGTTATAACAGAAGATGGTTATGCTAAACCTGAATATGATGAAGTATTTAAATCACTATTTACCTTACATAATGACTATGATTTACTATCAAATTTCATAAATGATATTATAAAATATGCTCCAAATGCCAATAAAAACATTAAGCCATTTACACAAATCAAGAAGATAATCAGAGTTGAAACTGACCCAACTATTAATTATATTGGCGAGAAAAGACCTAGATTAGACATTTTAGCCGAGGATGAAGAAAAGAATCATATAAATATTGAAATGCAAAGAGCCCTTGAAGATGACTATGGAGAAAGAGCTGAGTATTACTTAAATCTTGTACATGGAAAGAAATTAGAAGAAGGCAAGAAATATAAAGATATTGGAAAAACTATTGGAATACATATACTAAATCATGTAAAATATAGGCAAATAGATGATTATGTAAATTGTATGAGATTAACTATGGATGGTCATCCAGAGATTTATTCAAAGAAAACAGTGCTGTATTTTGTAGAGCTTCCTAAGATTAATAGACATGATAACATAGTAGATAGAATTATATTATGGGGAAAACTTATCAATAATCCTTCTAACTTGGATGTCAGGGTTATAGCTAAGAATGATACTATTGTTAAAAAGGCATTAGATAGGTTAAAGGAATTAGGTAGTAATGAAGAATATTTATTAAATCTGAAAAGAGGTGCTTACATTATGGATAGAAGTAGAAGTTTTAGAGAAGAAGTTTTAAGAGAGGGAATAGAAATAGGAAAAAATGAAACAACTTTACAAATAAATCGTAAATTTATCATAAGGTTGAAAGACAAAGGACATAGTCTAAAGGAAATTTATGAACTAGTTGATTTGAGTAAGAATGAGATTGAAGAAATTTATAATCAAAATTAATAATTAAAAAAATATTGGTTATTTAGCTGTTATTTTCTTGATAATATATAAATGTATATAAGAGGTTGTGAATAGATTTTTATAAAATAAATTTATTTACAAGCCTTCTAATATATAAAACTATACAGGTTAGATTAATATTTATATAAAAATTGGGATGATTTTAATATGAAAAATAAATTTAAATAGAATGAAAAATTATTTTTGAATAATGCTTCCAAAAATGTTCAATTGAATATATAATGTAATTATAAAAGCAAGATATTTTTATAGTAGTGGTTAATTCTCTAATGAGGAGGGTGTAAAATGGCTAGTATGATTATGGAAGTTGTAGGAGCATTATTTATAGTAATTGGATTGATTTTGACAGTTGTTGAGATAAAAGGAAATTTCCCTTCTTTTTATGGTTTTGGTCAGAATGCTATAGGTAAAAATGCTATAGGAATTATAGTAGCAGGAGTAGCATTAATTTTCTTTAGAAATGGTATAGACAGTATAGATTCTATAGCTACTTATGGTATATTTTTAGCGATAGAACTTGTTGTAATCTCTGCATATTTCTTAATAAGAAAAAAGTTTTGTAGAGAAGATAAAAATTTAAGAGTTAATTAATAAAGTTGTCTACTATAAAATTAGAAAATTCAAAAAATAAAAGATTGCTTTTAATTATTTAAAATTCAAGAAACTATATTCTATACAAAACAGAATGTGGTTTCTTTTTTTAGTCATGTGGCACTATTAAGCACTTTTCGATAGATTTCCAATAACTATCATAAAGGTTTTTTTGTGCAATTCCATAATTTTCTTTCGTGTCAAACTCCCAATAAAGCATATACTTAACGCTTTTTACAATGCGAGTAAGTTTGGGAGGAGGAAGCCCCTCTTTAATTTGTTCTAAGTCTATGTGATACTCTCTTTTGGTAAATCGAAGTAAAAGTAACCCCTCTTGCTTTTCTAAAAAACTCTTAACTTCAAGCATAAGCGTTTCAAACTCGTCCACCTTTTGTGGCTTGACTTGATAAACACATATTTCAGTAAATGGCATATTAAATTCCCCCTTAACATAGTTCAATTTTATCATAAGGAATATGACATAAATATATTACATTATTCTATATTCTATTTATTTATATGAAAATTCGAAATTATATAATATATTTTACAATATCTTTTCTTATTTTAGATTTTGAATTTTCTTTTATTTATTTAGATGCTCATAGACCTTCTGCTATTCTAATTCCAAAATCATTATTTTTTACAAAACTTTCAAAATCCATTTTGAGATAACCCCTTTTTTATTTGCACAAATAGAGATAAAACCCAAAGAATATATAAAAAAATTCATTATAACAAAAAATTAAACAAAAATAGTGTTGACCTTTGTGTTGCACAAAGATATAGAATTCTAATCAAAGGGAAATGGTTTTTAATAGAAAAAGTTTTAATCAAAAACAAATCATACAAAGGAGAAATTATTATGAAAAATGAAAGTATAAGAGAAAATATGTCAGTATTTGGAGAGGTAATACAACCGTATGAAATTCAAGATTTCCTTAGGTTAATTAATTTAACAAAAACAGCATTTAGCCAAGAACTTAGCAAAATAGAAATAATGCCAGGCGGGCTTACAAATAAAAACTTTAAGCTTGAGATTGAAGATGGCACTCAAATAGCAATGCGTGTGGCAGGAGTAGGGACAGCAGGATATATAAATCGTCCAGCAGAAAAGCACAATGCTTCTTTAATGTCATGTCTTGGAATAGCTCCAGAAATATATTACTATGACCCAAAAACAGGTTCACAACTTTGTGAATTTATAAAATCAGATACAATGCATGCAGAGGATTTTATAAATAATTCAGATGTAGTTATGAAATCAGCAGAAATTATGAGAAAATACCACGATAGTGGAATGGAGTTTAAAAGTGTATTTAACCCAATAGCTAAGATGAAAGAGTACTTACAAATACTTAAAGAAAATGGATTTGATAAGAGATACGATGGATGGGATAGTATAACAGAAAAAGTAGATATAATAGAAATTGCTTATCAAAATAACCCACAAAAATTAGTTCCTTGTCACAATGATACACTAGCAGAAAACTTTATGTATGATGGAAAAGTTATGCGTGTAATAGACTGGGAATACGGTGGAACAAATGATAGATTTTACGATATGGCATGTGTGTGCGTAGAAAATCCTCTTCCAAAAGATAAAGAAGAGCTTTATGTAAGAACATACTTTGGTGGAGAACCAACAGAAGAGCAAAGAGCAAGATTACTTACAAGTAAGTTTTTAGTTAATGCACATTGGTCTTTATGGTCATTAGTTCAAATAACATATGGTAAAGACCATGACTTCTATTGGGAATATGGAAGAACTCGTGCAGCTGATTGTATAGAATTTATGAAGGATGAAAACTTTGACCATTACTTAGATATAATAAATGACCCTAACTTTACAGAATCTGTAGAGGCACTATAAGAAGTATTTATTAGCATAAGAAATATAATAAAAATTAAGTAATAAAGAGCTGATTAATGTTTTTAGTACATAGGGGGTATACTGTATGGAATTATTAGGAGACTCAGTACTGTATATCATCATGGCTTGTTGTGTAGCTGGAGGATTAGCAAAGATTTTCAAAGAAGAATCAGAGCTAGCTAAATCTTTTGATGAAGGCTTACATACTATGGCAACGATGTTTATACCAATAGTAGGTCTTATGGTATCTGTTCCGTATCTAAAAGTCGGGGTAGAGAAAATATTTGGAAAGTTGTTTAGTATGTTTGGCGCAGACCCAGTGGTAGCAGCATCTATGATTATGCCACCAGATTGCGGTTCATATGCTTTAGCTATAGAGATTGGGAAAACGAGTGAAATATTAGTGATAGTATTAGCAGTTGGATTTATGTGTGCATCTACAGTGGCATTTAATATTCCAATAGGACTTTCAATTTTAGATAAAAAAGATTACAAGTACTTAGCTTTAGGAGCTATGTCTGGATTTTTATCAGTACCTTTTGGAGTATTCACGTCATATATGGTTGCATTACTTACAAATCCTACGATACGTACGACACTTTCTACAGTAGGAAGTTCTAACTATACATTAAATTTAAGTATGCTAATGATTTTCCAAAATCTAATTCCTATTGTTGTGGTGTGTGTGTTGCTTGCATTAGGGTTAAAGTTGTTCCCTAATGGAATGATAAAAGGATTCATGTATTTTGGAAAAGGTCTTACAAGCATATTAATAATAGTCGTAGTATCATCTATTGTTGAACACTATACAGGTATTTTCACTAAAGTATTTGGGAGTTGGGGATTTGACCCAATGTTTGCAGATGAGAAAGAAATGTTTAGGTCTATTGAGCTTCTAGGGAGTATTGCAATGATGCTTTGTGGAGCATTTCCAATGGTTTACCTTATACGTAAGTATTTTAAAAAGCCACTGGAAAAACTTGGTTCAATAGCTGGACTAGATAGCGCAGGTAGTGCTGGATTAGTTGCATGTATGGCAAATGGTATCGCAATTTTTGGACTAGTTAAAGATATGAAACCGACAAGTAAAGTAATATCTATGTCATTTTTAGTTTGTGCAGGATATTCTTTAGGAGATTTTATAGCTTTCAATGTCAATTTTCAACCAAACTTGGTTATTGCAATACTTGTTGGTCAAATCGTAGGTGGAATAATAGGTATAATATTTGCAAAATTAATTGCAGTTCCATACGTTCTTAAGATGGAAAAAGAAGATGGTGTATCTGAAGCTTAAAATAAATTTGATAAAAAAATAACAAAAATAATAAAAATTGGGGAGAGTAGTTATGATTAAATATAAAACAATAAATTCTTTAAAATCACCTAGATTTGCAGGAATTAAAACATTCATGAGATTACAAAATGTAGTTACAACAGACGATGTAGATTTTGCTGTTCTTGGTATACCATTTGATTCATGTGCTACATTTAGAGTTGGTGCTAGATTTGGTCCATCATCAATAAGAGAAATGTCAGTTCTAGGTTGTAAACCATATAATCCAGTTCTTGATGTTGGTATATTTGACTATTGTTCTGGGGTAGACTATGGTGATTTAGGCTCTGTGCCAGGATATGTAGAAGATACATTTGATGTAATTACAGAGGGTATGTTACCTATCTTTGAAAATGGTGTAATTCCAATAGCTATGGGAGGAGACCATAGTGTAACATTACCAGAATTAAGAGCTTGTCATAAGGTTCATGGACCAGTTGCTTTAATACACTTTGACTCTCATTATGACACAATAGCAGAATATTTTGGAAAGCCTTATAGTCATGGAACACCTTTCTACCATGCTGCTAAAGAAAACCTTGTTGATACATCTAAATCAATTCAAGTTGGAATAAGAGAAGGTTATTATGGTGAAGAAGATAAGTATCATTCAACTGATTTAGGATATGAAGTTTTAAAAGCTGTTGAATGTCATAAGATGACTACAGAAGAAATAATAGAAAGAATTAAACAACGTGTTGGTGATTCAAAAGCATTCCTTACATTTGATATAGATTTTGTTGACCCAGCATATGCACCAGGGACAGGAACTCCTGTTATAGGTGGATTCTCATCTGCCCAAACATTAGAAATAATAAGAGGATTAAAGGATTTAAATATAGTAGGCTATGACCTTGTTGAAGTTGCGCCACAATATGATGCTGGAAATGTTACTTCACTTACAGCTGCGGGTATAATGTATGAATTTATATCTCATATAGCTTATAAGAAAAAGCATAACATAAAGTATTAATATACAAGATTCTTGACTTTACTAAAATCCAATATTTACTAAAATAATGTCATAACGAAATATTGAAAGCTTAATAAAAGCTCCATAGGTTGTTCTGTGGGGCTTTTGCTTAACAATTGTTTAATTTTAAATAAGTTTTTATAAAAGAGGAGATTAGATTGAATAATTTTGAAATAAAAACCAAAGTAAAATTTGGAGTAGGTTCTTTAGAATACTTACAAGAGATAAAAGATAAAAAAGTATTGGTTATAACAGACCCTTTTATGGTTAAATCAAAAACTATAGATAAAATCTTGGTGAATTTAAAACACAGTACATATGAAGTATTTAGTGATATAGTACCAGACCCACCTATAGATACAGTAGTACAAGGCATCGAAGTATTAAAAAATATAAAGCCAGATACAGTAATAGCTTTAGGTGGAGGTTCTGCAATAGATGCAGCTAAAGCTATAAAGGACTTTTCAAAGCAAATTTTAAGAACTAATGAAATCGAATTTATTGCTATACCAACAACAAGTGGAACTGGCTCAGAAGTAACATCATTTTCTGTAATAACAGATAAGCAAAAAGGTGCAAAGTATCCTCTAGTGTCAGATGAATTAATTCCAGATATAGCGATACTAGACCCAGAGTTGGTTAAAACAGTACCAGATTTTATAACAGCAGATACTGGAATGGATGTTTTGACACATGCATTAGAAGCATATGTATCAGTAAATGCTAATGATTTTTCTGATGCACTTGCTGAAAAGGCAATAAAACTAGTATTTGAATATTTATTGAAAGCATATAAGGATGGAAATGATTTAGAGGCTAGAGAAAAAATGCATAATGCATCTTGTCTAGCAGGAATGGCATTTAATCAAGCATCATTAGGAATAAATCACTCCATAGCACATGTTCTAGGTGGAAAGTTTCATATACCACATGGAAGAGCAAATGCAATATTATTGCCACATGTAATAGAATACAATGCTAATATCACAGGATATTCAAATACAGACTACTCATTATCAGCAAAAAAATATGCACAAATATCAAAGTTAATAGGTCTTAGTACTTCAAATACAAGAAGTGGTGTGAAGAGTTTAGTTAATGAAATAAAAAAGCTACAAAAAGAATTAAACATGCCAATTAAATTGAGAGAATGCAATGTAAGTTTGGAAGAATTAAGTAATTTACAGAGTGAAATAGCAGTTTTGGCTATTCAAGATGGATGCACTAATGCAAATCCTAAAGTTCCCATAGAAGAAGACATAATAGAAATACTAAATAAAATCAAGTAAAAATGTAATAAAAATTAGGGGGCAAAATTGAGCGAAGAAACTAAACAAAGAATTATACAAGAATATGTTCCAGGAAAGCAAGTAACACTTGCTCATATAATAGCTAATCCAAATGAGGATATATACAAAAAGTTAGGATTAATACTAGATAGAAAAGATGCAATCGGTATTCTTACAATAACGCCGAGTGAAGCTTCAATAATAGCAGCAGATGTGGCAACAAAATCATCAGATATATCGCTTGGATTTATAGATAGATTTAGTGGGTCTTTAGTAATATCTGGAGATGTAAGTTCTGTAGAATCTGCATTAAATGAAGTATTAGAAGTGTTAGGTGAGATGTTGAATTTTTCATCAACTAAGATAACGAGGACATAAAATGAAAAATATAATTTTTATGGGAAAAACAAGTAGTGGAAAGACTACTCTTTGCCAAAAACTAGATGAACTAGAGATTCGATATAAGAAAACACAGTCAATAGAAATTTATAAAAATGCAATAGATACCCCAGGTGAATATATGGAAAATAGAGCATTGTATAACGCTTTAATAACTACAGCTGTAGATGCTAAAGTAGTGGCTATAGTTTATGATGCAACTCAAGAAGAAAATTATATGGCACCAGGCTTTGCAAGTATATTTTGTAAAGAAACTATAGGCATTATGACTAAGATAAATAAATTAGATAAAAATCAAATAGATTTAGGAATAGAAAGATTAACTTTAGCAGGAGTCAATAAAATATTTAAAGTAGACACAATAGATGATGTAGGTATAGATGAGTTATTTGAATATTTAAATGAGATAAGGTCATTGGAAGAAAAATATTGATAGTCTATAGAACAATCTAACTTCTTTGTTTAAGAAATGCTTTTAAATTATGAGGTGAGAAAATGAGAGAAGAGTTATTAAGTGTTGGGATAGATATTGGGACAAGTACTACTCAACTAATATTTTCTAAATTGATAGTTGAAAACACTGCATCTAGTTTTTCAGTACCTAGGATAAGTATAATAGACAAAGAAATTGTATATAAAAGTGAAATATACTTTACACCTCTTATCTCCAACAATGAGATAAATGGAAATGAAATAAAAAACATAGTTGATAGTGAATATAAAAAAGCAAATATATCTAAAGAAGACATACATACAGGTGCAGTTATTATAACTGGTGAAACAGCTAGAAAAGAAAATGCAAATTATGTACTTCATAATTTAAGTGGATTTGCAGGAGACTTTGTGGTGGCAACAGCAGGACCAGATTTAGAAAGTATCATATCTGGTAAAGGAGCAGGGGCTCATATTTATTCTAAAAATCATTCAACTAGTGTTGTAAATCTAGATATAGGTGGCGGAACTAGTAATTTAGCTTTATTTAAAAGAGGTGAAGTCTTAGATACTGGTTGTCTAGATATAGGTGGGAGACTTATAAAAATAGACAAGCATAGCAAAAAAATAACTTATATATCACCTAAGATAGAAAAAATTATAAAAGATTATAATCTAGGACTTCAAATAGGAACTATAGCAACTATAGAAAATACAAAGCCAATAATAGATATAATGGTTGATTTAATACTACAAAGTATAGGAATAAAAAAGAAAACAAGTCTATTTGAGTTTATAGTAACCAATAAATCTATAAATTTAAGTGAAAAGATAGAGAACATATCTTTTTCTGGTGGGGTCGCTGATTACATCTACTATGATAAAAACATAGATGAATATTTTAAATATGGAGACTTAGGTATTTTATTAGGGCAAGCAATAAAAAATTGTGAGGAACTAAAAAAAATAAATGTAATAACTCCATTAGAGACTATTAGAGCTACAGTAGTAGGTGCTGGTTCTCATACGACTGAAGTAAGTGGAAGTACTATAACTTATACAAGTGAGGATTTTCCACTTAAAAATCTACCTGTTTTAAAACTATCAAGAGAAGAAGAAACTAGCGATGAAAAGGCATTAAGTGAAAGTATAAAAAATAAGTTAAATTGGTTTAAGTTAGAAAATGACTTACAAAAAATTGTTATAGCTATAGAAGGAAGCAAGAATCCAAGCTTTTTAGAAATACAAGAGTATGCACGTGGATTAGTAAGTGGTATGAAAGAAATTATAGAAAATGACTTGCCATTTGTAGTAATTATAGAAAATGACATGGCAAAAGTACTAGGACAATCTATTTGTGCAGTTTTAGATTACAAAAAAGATATTATTTGTATAGATAGTATTAAGGTTGAAAATGGAGACTACATAGATATTGGAAAGCCAATAGCTGAAGGTAAAGTGTTACCTGTAGTAATAAAGACATTAGTTTTTAATTAAAAAAGGGGGTAAGGAGATGATTTTAAAGACAAAATTATTTGGGCGTACTTATCAGTTCAAAGGGCTATATGACGTAATGGCAAAAGCAAATGAAGAAAAGTCTGGTGATAAGCTAGCTGGTCTTGCAGCTCAAAGTGCCGAAGAGAGAGTTGCAGCGAAAGTAGTTTTATCTCATATAAAATTAGAGGATATAAGAAACAATCCCGCAGTTCCTTATGATGAAGATGAGGTCACAAGAATAATTCAAGATGGTGTAAATGAAAAAGTTTATAGTGAAATAAAGGACTGGACTGTTTCAGAACTTAGAGAGTGGCTATTAGATAGTGAAACAAGTAGTTTAGATATAAAAAGAATATCAAGAGGATTAACTTCAGAAATGACAGCAGCAGTTGCAAAGCTAATGTCAAATATGGACTTAGTTTATGCAGCCAAAAAAATTAAAGTTACAGCTCATTGTAATACAACAATAGGCGAAGAAGGTACTCTATCAGCTAGACTTCAACCAAACCATCCAACAGATGACCCAGATGGGATACTTGCCTCACTTCTAGAAGGATTGACTTTTGGAATAGGTGATGCCGTACTTGGATTAAACCCAGTTGATGATTCAGTTGAAAGTGTAACTAAAGTACTAAAGAGATTTGAGGAAGTAAAACAAAAATATAAAATACCTACTCAAACTTGTGTGTTAGCTCATGTTACGACACAAATGGAAGCTATAAGAAATGGAGCTCCAACAGATTTAATATTCCAATCGATAGCTGGTTCTGAGAAAGGAAACGAAGCTTTTGGATTCAATTCAGCAACTATTGAAGAAGCAAGAAATTTAGCTTTAAAGCATGGGACAGCTACTGGTCCAAATGTAATGTATTTTGAAACAGGGCAAGGTTCAGAGCTTTCTTCAGAAGCACATCATGGAATAGACCAAGTTACTATGGAAGCTAGATGTTATGGATTTGCTAAAAAGTTTGAGCCATTTTTAGTAAACACAGTAGTTGGATTTATAGGACCAGAATATCTATATGATGCAAAGGAAGTAATGAGGGCAGGACTAGAAGACCACTTTATGGGTAAATTACATGGATTGCCAATGGGTGTTGATGTTTGCTATACAAACCATATGAAAGCAGACCAAAACGATATGGAAAATTTAGCGATATTATTAACTACAGCTGGATGTACATATTTTATGGGAATACCTCATGGAGATGATGTAATGCTTAACTACCAAACTACAGGATACCACGAGACAGCATCACTTAGAGAAATGTTTGGACTTACAGGAATAAAAGAGTTTGATGCTTGGATGGAACAAATGGGCTTCTCTAAAGATGGTAAATTAACAGAAAAAGCTGGAGATGCATCAATATTATTAGGGTAGGAGGTCTTAAGTATGAATGAAAAAGATTTAAAAGCATTAGTAGAGCAGTTAGTAAATCAAATGGCTGGTCAAATCGATTCTAGCGTTATAAATGAAGTTGTTGAAAATACAGTGGACAAAGTAAATAAAAGTACAGTGGATGATGATGCTTGCATAGAAGATATAACGGAAATAGATTTAAAAAAGCAATTATTAGTAAAAAATCCTAAGGATGCAGAAGCCTATTTAGATATGAAATCTAAAACTCCTGCAAGAATAGGTATAGGTAGATGTGGAGCTAGATATAAAACAGAAACAGTTTTAAGATTTAGAGCAGACCATGCTGCTGCACAAGATGCTGTTTTCTCTTACGTAGATGAAGATTTTGTGGAAAATAGCAACTTAATAAAAATAGAAACTTTATGTAAGGATAAAGATGAATTTTTAACTAGACCAGACCTTGGAAGAAAATTTTCAAGTGAAACTATAGATTTTATAAAAACGCAAATAGGTACAAATCAAAAGGTATTAATAATGGCAGGTGATGGACTAAGTTCAGCTGCTATAGAAGCCAACTCAAATGATTGTATTATGGCTATAAAGCAAGGTTTAAAGATGTATGGAATTGAAGTAGGAGATATTGTATTTGTTAAACATTGTAGAGTTGGGGCTATGGACCATTTAGGTGAAGAGTTAGGTTGTGAAGTGGTATGTGTGTTAATTGGAGAAAGACCAGGTCTTGTTACAGCAGAATCTATGTCAGCATATCTTACATACAAGCCTAAAGTTGGTATAGCAGAAGCTAAGAGAACAGTGGTATCAAACATCCATAAAGGTGGAACTACTGCTGTTGAAGCAGGTGCACATATAGCTGAACTTATAAAAACAATTTTAGATAAGAAAGCTTCTGGAATTGATTTAAAATAATAACTTAAAGGAGTACAAGTTATGAAAAATGATATAATTCGTCCTAAAATATTGGGAATTAAAATGATTTCAAACGTAAGTCCAGAAATTGCACAAAAGCTAGAATTAAATTCAGACCATAAAAGTTTAGGGTTTATAACTGCTGATTGTGATGATGTGACATATACTGCCCTTGATGAAGCAACAAAAGCTTCAGAAGTTGATGTTGTATATGCAAAGTCAATGTATGCAGGAGCTACAAATGCTTCAACAAAACTTGCTGGGGAAGTATTAGGTATAATAGCAGGACCAAGCCCAGCTGAAGTAAGAAGTGGATTAAATGCAGTAGTTGATTTTCTAGAATATGGATCAACTTTTATAAGTGCAAATGATGATGATTCAATAGTATATTATGCTCACTGTGTATCTAGAACAGGAACATATCTTTCTAAAGTGGCAGGAATCAATGAAGGAGAAGCCATAGCTTATTTAGTAGCACCACCTTTAGAAGCTATGTATGCACTAGATGCAGCATTAAAAGCAGCAGATGTAAGTCTATGTGAATTATTTGCACCTCCAACTGAAACAAACTTTGGTGGAGCATTGCTTACAGGGTCTCAATCAGCTTGTAAAGCAGCTTGTGATGCTTTTGCTGAAGCTGTTAAATCTGTAGCTGATGACCCAACAAGGTTTTAAAGATAAATGAATGCTGTAGGTTTAATAGAAGTAATAGGATATGTTGCTGCAATAGAGGCATGTGATGCATGTGTAAAGTCTGCTAGTGTAAATATACTTAGCATTGACAAAGTAGGAGCGGGAATAGTTACATTAACAATAGTTGGAGATGTAGGAGCAGTTAAATCAGCTATAGAAGCTGGAGAAGTGGCCGCAAATAAAGTTGGAGTATTAAGAGCAACTCATGTAATACCAAGGATACATAAAGAAGTAGCTGATAATTTATTGAAAAAAGAAGAAAGAGCTACTCAAAAATATAATAAAGTTAGCGAAATACCAATCAAAGAAAATATGAAGATAGAAGAAAATAAAGATACAAATACAGAAACTTTAGAAAAAGATGTGAAAATTGAAGAAAATACAAATATAGAAACATTAGAAGAAGATATAAAAGTTGAAGAAAACGAAAATGGAAATATAGAAACTTTAGAAGAAGTAAAACCAGTAAGAGATGGGGTTACTAATAATAGAAACTTACTAAACATGAATGTAAAAGAACTAAAAAATTTAGCTAGAGAATACAATTCTTCTTTGACTAATAAAGAATTAAACTCTTTGAAAAAAGAAGACCTAGTAGATTTAGTTGATAAATTGATTAGAGAGGATAAATAGATATGGAAATTTTAGATAAAGATTTATTATCTATACAAGAAGTTAGAAATCTTGTAAAAAAGGCTAAAGAAGCTCAAGTTAAACTTTCTAGAATGAGCCAAGAACAAATAGATAAAATAGTTAAGTCAATAGCAGATGCAGCATATGAAAATGCCGCTAAATTAGCTAAAATGGCCAACGAAGAAACTGGATTTGGAAAATATGAAGATAAAATAGTTAAAAATACATTTGCATCTAAAATGTTATATGAAGCCATAAAAGATATGAAGACTATTGGGATAATAGGTGAAAATAAAGAAGAAAAAACAGTTGATATAGCTACACCAGTAGGAGTAGTAGCAGGGCTTATACCATCAACAAATCCAACATCAACAGTAATCTACAAAGCTATGATTTCTATAAAATCAGGAAATTCAATAATTTTCTCACCACATCCAAATGCAAAAAAATGTATACTTGAGACTATAAAAATAATAAGTGAGGCAGCTATAAAAGCAGGGTGTCCAGAGGATATTATATTAGGTATAACTAATCCTAGCCTTAAAGGTACTAATGAATTAATGAAGCATAAAGATACTAAACTTATTTTAGCAACTGGTGGAGAAGCTATGGTTAGAGCTGCTTATTCATCAGGAACACCTGCCATAGGTGTAGGACCAGGAAATGGACCAGCATTTATAGATAAGAGTGCAGATATTAAGTTAGCAGTTAAAAGAATATTAGATTCTAAAACTTTTGATAACGGTGTAATATGTGCATCTGAACAATCTATAATAGTAGAAAAATCTATGGAAGAGATAGTTGTTAATGAACTGAAAAATCAAGGAGCTTATTTCTTAAATGAAGAGGAAAGTGAAAAGCTGTCTAAATTTATATTAAGAGCAAATGGAACAATGAATCCTCAAATAGTTGGAAAGAGTGTAGAAACACTTGCTAAATTAGCTAATTTAAGTAATGTGCCAAGTTATGCTAAAGTGCTTATAGCAAGAGAATCTAGAGTAGGAAATGATGTAGCTTACTCTAGAGAAAAACTGACTCCAATACTTGCATTTTATGTAGAGGAAAATATTGAATCTATTATGCAAAAATCTAGAGAGATACTTTTAAACGAAGGTGCTGGTCACACATTCTCAATGCATGCTAATGATGAGGAACTTGTAAAGAAATTTGCACTTAATATGCCAGTATCAAGAATAATAGTAAATGCACCATCTGCACTTGGAGGAATAGGAGGAGCAACAAACTTATCACCTGCCTTAACACTAGGGTGTGGAGCTATAGGTGGAAGTTCAACTTCAAATAATGTAGGACCATTAGATTTATTAAATATAAAGAAAATAGCTTATGGAGTTAAAGAAATAGAAGAACTTAGAGGCACAAATTCTAAAGTAGAAAAATCAATATTTGACTCTATGGATAGAGAAGAGCTAATAAATGTATTAGTAAAAAAGATAGCTTTAGAGCTATGTTAGATTTTAAAAAACTAAAATAATTTTAAAAAATATTAATATAAAATTTTGGAGGTAAGAATTATGGCAAACGCAAACGCATTAGGGATGATAGAAACTAAAGGATTAGTAGGAGCAATAGAAGCAGCAGACGCAATGGTTAAGGCTGCCAATGTTCAATTAGTTGGAAAAGAGCAAGTAGGTGGAGGTTTAGTTACAGTAATGGTGAGAGGTGATGTTGGAGCTGTTAAAGCTGCTACAGATGCAGGTGCTTCTGCTGCTGAGAGAGTTGGAGATTTAATATCTGTTCATGTTATACCAAGACCACACTTTGAAGTAGATGCTATATTACCAAAAGTAAATGTTGACTAATAGGTTATATAGTAAATAAAATTTAAATTTGATAAAAAGGGGATGTCAATATATTTTGAGGAGTCCCCTTTTATACATCTAATAGGAGATGTGATAAAATGAGTGTTTTAACAGAAAATCAAATAAGAAAAGAAATGCGCGAAAACAAAGGGAATATAACTGAATATTACATTGAAAAAGGTCAGATTATAACTCCTTTAGCAAAGTCTTATTTAGCTGAAAAAAAAATTGAAATAAAATATATTGATAATATTTCAAATACAAACAATGAAAATAAGGAAGTCATAAAAGAAACTGTAAAAGAAGAATCTTATAAATACAAAACTGTATTTGGAGCTAAGTTAAATGAAAAGCCAGAACATATGACTCATTTAAATGGAAATATATTAGTATTTAAAGACCATAAGAGGATAATTTTAAGAGGCAAAATAGACTCATTAGAATCAAAAATACTAGAGGTTCAAGTTTTATGTAACAAAAAAGGTCTGGGAAAATTAGTAAATGAGTTACAAGAAATATTAGAGTTTGTAAGGAAGATAATGAGATGTGAAGTGTTAGAAGAAAAATTAGATAGCTTTAAGCTTTTAGGTCTATCTGAAAAAGAGTTGAGAGAACAATCTCATAATCCTAAAAAATATTTTGGTATAGGTCATGAATTTCCAACTTATAAAATGGGTGAAGAAGTAGTACTTATAAATAGTATAAGAACTAGTACTAGGGAAGCTGAACTCTGTGCATATGAAGCGTTTAAAGGTGAATATGGAGAAGTTGAGAGAGAAGATTTAATAAAAGCTCTTAATAGATTGTCATCAGTGTTCTGGATTATGATTTATAAAATAAGAACTGGACAATACCAGTAGTTGGGGGATATTTATGGAAAACCTATTAAATGAAATAGTACAAGAAGTAGTAAGTAGAGTTAAAAAAGAAGTATTTATAGAAGTTGAAGCATCAGGAAGACATGTACATTTAAGTGAAGAAGATGTAGAAAAACTATTTGGCAAAGGATATACATTAACAAAATTAAAAGATTTATCTCAACCAGGTCAATATGCTTGTAAAGAAAGAGTTACAATAATTGGACCAAAAAGTACATTAAAAAATGTTGTAGTTCTTGGACCTTGTAGAAAGGAAACACAAGTAGAAATATCTTTAACAGATGGTTCTATATTAGGATTGAAGCCACCAATAAAGCAAAGTGGAGATTTAGAAAATACCTTAGGTATTAAAATAGCTACAGAAAAAAGGGAAATTGAACTTCAAAAAGGTCTTATGGTAGCAAAAAGACATATACATATGTCGATAGAAGATGCCAAAAAATTTAATGTGGTAGACAATGAGATAGTTGAAGTTAAAGTATTTGGAAAAAGACCTTTAATATTTGATGATGTAGTTGTTAGAGTTAGTGATAAGTTTAAAACTTATATGCACATAGATTACGATGAGGCAAATGCATGCGCATTTTCAAAAGGAAGTATTGCAAAGATAATAAAGAGATAGCTATACACCTAGAAAGGAAAGCTTATGGATTATAACAATCTTATAGAGATTATAGTAGAAGAACTTTACAAAAAAATAAATATTACGAATATTGGTTGTATAGAAAATGAAAATAGAAAAAAATTAGTTATATTATATGAAAATGATAAAAGTAAATTTGATTTATTAAGTGATAAGTTTAATATAGAAATATTTGATAATGATACAAAAGATTGTGATGTAGTAATAGTATCAAAACTTTGTATGAGAGGTATTTGCAATTTAGCATTAGGAAATAGTTTTTCAAATGAAGAAAGATTTCTATTAAAAATGCTTATGAAAGGTAAGAAAGTATATGTGTTAGATGGAGGAATAGAATACAAACTCTATAAAGACACTGCACCTAAAACACTATACAATAAATACAGAGCGTATGAAGATGGTATTTGTAAATATGGAGTAAAGATTATAAAGGATTTAAATGAGATAACATTAAGTGAAGTAGCGTTTAATGAAATAGCATTTAGTGAGGAAAAGTTTAAAAAAGAAATATTGAATGAAGAAAAAGTAAAAATAGATGATAAGTTTAGCATAGACTTGACGCATAAAAGGCTTATATCGGAGTCTGATTTGAGAAAGCCTATGATAAATGGAACTAAGGATATTATCGTAAGTCAAAATAGTATAATAACTCCATTAGCTATGGATTTTATAAGAATACATAATATAACAGTAAAAAGAATATAGTGGAGGAGACTTATGGAGATAGGAAAAATAGTTGGTAATGTATGGGCAACAAGAAAAGATGAAAAGTTAAATGGACAAAAATTCTTAGTTGTGAAACTATTAAATGCTAAAGATACATATAAAGAAGGCTTTTTAGTAGCTGCAGATAATGCAGGGGCAGGGAATGGAGATTTAGTCCTTATAACGAGAGGCTCTGCTGCCAGAACTTCAATAGAAAGACAGAGTGTTCCAATAGATGCAACTATAGTTGGAATAGTCGATTCTCTTGAATTTGCGGATGAGTAACAGATGAGTAAAAGTATTGATGCTATAGAGTTTAATATAAGAGTTAAGGAGGTAATAAGAGATGGATATAAGTACGTTAGATAAAGATATATTGGAAGTATTAGTTAGACAAATAATAGAAGAAAATTTAAATGGTTCTAAAAATAATGTGGATTTTGATAGACACAAAGATATAAGTGGAATAACTTCTATAAGATTACCAAGAGTAAAGGTAGATGAAAGTAATAGATTAGATACTGGCAATCCAAATGATATAGTTTATACAAAAGATTTATTTACCTTAGAAGAAAGTCCAAGATTAGGTTGTGGAATTATGGAAATGAAAGAAACAACTTTCGATTGGACATTAAATTATGATGAAGTAGACTATATAATAGAAGGAACTTTAGACATATTAATAGATGGCAGAAAGATAACAGCATCTGAAGGGGAGCTAATACTTATACCAAAAGGAAGTAGTATAAAGTTTTCAGTACCTAATTATGCTAGGTTTATATATGTAACATACCCAGCAGATTGGGAATCACAAAAGTAAGTAAAAAGACTATGGAGAAAAGTAAGTAAAAAGGCTATGGTAAGCTAACAATCATAGCCTTTATGTAATAGACTATATTTTTTTTACTGGAACTTGAATTTCCATAAGCGTTTCATTTAAGTAACTAGTAAGAGTCACATCTATTTTAAATATCTGATAAATATCACCATTAAGGCATAGGTTGTGTTCACTCATATACTCTTTTATAAAATCAAAAGACGGATGGTATCTTTCAAGTTCATCACCATCATAATACATAGAAAGATATAATCCACCTGGAACAAGCTTTTTTAAAGAGGACTGTACATCGTTGTCTTCTACGAATATAAATGGAGATAGAGGAATATAATCTTGCGATTCGTCTAAAATCGAATCATTACCATAAGCACCCACTCTATCGCTTGCAACAATTGGAGCAATCTCATTTAAATGAGATTCTAATTCAGTTACAGCAAGAGCTAATTCATGAGGTCCACCAGTTGGTTCATCAAAGGTAATCATATATCTATCTGGAAGTGTAAGCTCTGTAATTGTATTTACTGGAGATAGAGAATTTAGTTGTTTTAAAAATTCAACTTTTTTATTTAATACCTTTTCAAGTTCTATTTTTTCTCTGATTTCTGAGTGAAGTGTTTCTTGGTATTTTTCAAAAATTTCAATAGATTTTTGGAAATTTCTGTCATTAAAATAACTTGTAATATCATTGATACACATTCCTAATTGTCTTAATTCTTTTACAGTTCCTAACTCTTCGTATTGAAGGATAGAGTAATATCTATATTTAGTATTAGGGTCTACATAGTTAGGTTTTATAAGATTTATTCTGTCGTAATATCTTAGTGTTTCACTTGTAAGATTTCTAAGTTTTGCTAATTGGGTAATTGACAAAAGTTTATTATGCACAATATTTACCTCCTATTTTAAGCTAAAAATTTTAAAAGGAAAGATAGTTTTTTAATAGACGTCATATAAGGTGTTTAAATAAACTTTTTAGGAAAATGTAAACTAATTTAATTTGATAATACTAAATTATATTAATTTTCTTAACATAATAATCATACCAAAAAACAGGCAAAAAGTGAAGTATAAAGAATTGATTTTCTATGACCATTTTTATGGGAAAGTAAATATTGATTAAATGATAAAGTGTCTGGTATTACTTAGATTAAAAGCAATTAATTTATTTTATTAAAAGGCATACAATTATTGGAAAGACTAAAAGATAATTATGAAAGAGCTAGAAATAACTATGAAAGACTAAAAGATAACTATAGAGAATTAAAGAATAATTATAAAAGGCTAAAGAGTGATTATGAAAGAGTTAAATATAAGATATAAAGGAGCTAAATATCAGTTTTGAGTAATAATTAAAACTATTTACTTAGCTCTTTTATAATACATCACTCATCATATGTATCTTAAAATAATATGTATTTCAATCCATGAATTAGATTAATTAAGAGAATCATTTAAAGCTTTTTCTTCATTTAGCCACTTTCTGCATTGTTCAATCTTTATTGTAGGGTCAAAACCTTGGTCTTTTCCCATATTTGAAAGCATATCACAAGGGAAAGTATCACATTCTCCACAATGGTTAAGTTCTTTGCTTTCACAGCAAGTCTTAACCTTACATTCACCACCCCAAAATGGGCCTTTCATTTGAGTACATCCTTTACAATTTACTTTCTCTTTTCTTGTACAACTATTACAGAGTACACCACATCTTGATTCAAACATATAAACACTCCTTTTCTAACACTTAAATATATTATAAAATTCTTTTAATTCTTCCTTTTCATCTGAAGATAATTGACTTTTTCTGATGCCTTGAATTGCAGCTTCTAATGAATATAGACGGTTAATACATGCAGAAGCATCAATAGATTTTATTTTTAACCATGCCTGTTTGCTACCTATTTCCTTTAACTGTTCATAGTTTGTGATTCCAACTTGGTTTAATTGACCCTCAACTACAGGACCTATATTTGGCAATTTAGAAAGTTCACCCATCATATCACTCCTTATCTCTTGAATATTCAACAAAATTACTAATCATAATTTATAACTACTGTTCAAAAAACTCCTTTGCATATTCTACAACACCAGATACTTCTTTCAACCCATTGTCTAGTAGTTCTATAGCCATAAAATTTTCATCTGGTACTTCAAATGGAGCTTTTATATTAAACTTACTTGCCACTTGATAGCCAAACTTAGGATAATATTTGTCATGACCTAAAACTACACAACCTTTATATCCTTTTGACTTTGCAATTTTATGTCCTTCTTCAATTAACTTTGAACCTATTTTTTTACCTTGAACATTAGGAGAAACTGATACTGGTGCTAGTGCAAGTAGTACATTATTTTTAACCTTTATTTCTGTAAATAGAATATGGCCAACTATATTTCCATCGTCTTCAGCTACAAGTGAAAGTTCTGGAACAAAGCTAGTACTATTTCTTAATCGATTAACAAGGTTTTGTTCATCATGGTCAGAAGATTCTTCATTTGCAAATGCAGACTTAACAACTTCATATACTTTATTTTTGTCACTGGCTTTTTCTTGTCTAATTATCATTTTAATTTATCCTCCTGTGGATTAAGGCTAATTCTAGAAAATAAAATAGCAATGTACTATAGTCTTATCACTAGTTTTATCATCTTTTATTATAACTTTGCTCTTTTACAATTCGTATAAAATATAAATAATCTTTTCTTCTTCTCCTTCTTTTTATTTACAATTATTTACCAATTTAGTAATTTGTTTTCAGTCATATTATTAGATTGAATTTCATTTATACATATTATATTTTATATTAATAAACAAGGGAAGAGTAGATACTAAAAATAGGTGAATTTTTAGAAGTAAGTATCGATTTCCCATGTTTGTTCCATAATTTCTTTTTTTAAAGATTATAAATAATATATTTGAATTACTTATCATATATACTTTATTTATTATAATACAAAAGGGTGACGCCATCTTGTCATATATACTTTTATTATAATATTAAGATATAACATCATTTTTTCTAAAGTTTCTCTTAGCGATTTCAGAAAATATTATAGTAGTAGCAAATGCAACACATATTGTAACTATAGTATCGTTAACATTTAAAGCAGATTGCTTTATAATACCCATAGCACTTCCTAACATAGAGTATGGGAAAAATATTCCAATAGAAGGTTGTGCTACTAGTAAGCCCATTCCAAATAGAGAAAGGCAAAGACTGATACCAATAGGAGTAGCAAAACTTCTAATCTTTATAGATAGGTATAGTTGTATAGAAGCTATTGAAATGGAAATAATCCAACCCTTAACAATCCAGCCAGCAAGTTCATTAGGTACACTTTGGGAAAATCCAATCATATTTCCAGCAACTATGTAAAAAATAACAAAAACAATTTGAGTAATAGCTGTAAGTATTGAAATAACTATAAGCTTAGATAAAAAAATATTTTTTAAATTGATTGGAAGTGTCATTACATTATTCCAATTATGATTCATATGTTCAAGTCTACAAACATAGGCACAAAAGATTGCTATTAATATAGGAAAGAAAAACTCACCATAAAATAGACTAACTTGAGTCCACAAGCTATACCATTCTTTCTTAAGGACACCTTGATTTAGATAAAAGTTTCCAGAACCAATTAGCACACTTATAAGTGGCAAAGACAATAATATATACCATATAAAAGAATTTTTTAACTTTAGGATTTCTCCCAGAACTGATTTTCTTAACATTTAAATCCCTCCTATATTTCCTTATTTAATAAATGATTTTTTCCAATATAATAAATTAACATTCCAACAAAGAAGATTAAAACAGTCATTGAAAAATTCATATTTACTTTGTAAACTGATGAACCAAGGGCAGTGTCATAGGCATAATTTAGAGGCGTTAATTCTATGTAATAAGACCATATAAATAATCTACGAATACCTTGAAAAAATAATCCTGATGTTAAACCTATAAAGCTACCTAACATACCAAGCGTAACAGCAAGCATTTGATTTTGGAATACAGTTGCAACCCATTGGTGCAGTGCTATTATAGCTATACTAACAAGTATTGTGCCTAAGGTATATTTGATAATTAAGGACATGGAAAATGGTTCGATAAAGTCCTTAAAAGATGCAAAACCTAAAATAGCTAATATTTGTAAGAGTATAGATACTGATATTAAAATAGTTGAGCATAAAAATTTAGAAAAATAAATACTATTTAAGGGTGTAGCAGAAGCTTTTAAAAGTTTCCATGTATCTCCTTTATGCTCTATATCGCTTATTCGTGAAGTAATTATTGATATTAAAATAGGAAAAAATAATCCGTTTAAACTTGTAAAACTCATAATCATGTATGAATATTCAAATCCACTTAGCATGTCTGGATTTTTTGTAAGAGCTCTGTTTGAATTCATGATACACCACATTATCTCAACAGCTACAAATAAAAATGTCATCAAAATAATTTTCTTTCTTTTAATCTTATAGAATTCTAAACTAAGATATTTCATTATAAAGTCACCGCCTTGCCAGTAAGTTCAAGGAATATATCCTCTAAGCTCTTTTTATGTTCTTCTATTCTAAACACATCCATATTTGAATGTACAAGTATGTTATTTACTTTAGCTACATCCGTATCTTTTAAATTCTCAATAGTTAAATATCCATCTTGTATAAGTGACATATATCCCTGTGTATTTAAAAGTTTTTGAGCAGATATTGGATTTTGTGTTTTAATAGCAATATGACTTTGACCTTTATCATGAAGTTCTTTTATACTATCTTGAAAAACAAGTTCGCCATGATTTATTATTCCTATTGATGTGGCGATTTGGTCAATTTCACCTAGAAGATGACTGGAAATAAGAACTGTCATACCGTATTTTTCTGGAAGAGATTTTATTAGTTCTCTAATCTCTTCAATTCCAGCTGGGTCAAGTCCATTTGTAGGCTCATCAAGTATCAATAATTTAGGAAACTTCATTATTGCCATGGCAATACCAAGACGTTGTTTCATACCTAGTGAATATTGACTGACCTTCTTATTCTTTTGATTTTCTAGTCTTACTATTTTTAAGGCTTCATGTATATTTTTTTTAGGTAAATCTAAAAGTCTTTGCATAATAGTCATATTTTCAAGTCCTGTCAAATGTCCATAGTATGATGGAGATTCTATCAATGAGCCAATGTCATTTAAGATTGATATCCTGTTTTTATCGTTTAATTCTTTGCCTAAAATACTAATATTTCCTTGTGTAGGCTTTGCAAGTCCAAGTAGCATTTTAAGAGTAGTGGATTTACCAGCACCATTAGGACCTAAAAAGCCATATACAGCTCCTTTTGGGACTCTAAGGTCTAAGTCTTTTACTCTAAATATTTTATTGTATTCTTTTGAAAGTCTGTTTGTCTTAATTATCATTTCCATATGTTTTATCCTCTTTTCTATAATTTAGTATGAATTTTTATGACTTACATATAGCATTGTTTGTAGCTTATATTAATACAATAAAGCACTTACATTTCAGCTAGCTGAAGTTTACCTTACAATAACCTTAAATAGTCTATTGAGGTAAAGTTATAAAAATGGGTATATGATATACTTAGGAAGGGTGATGATTATGGAAACAATAAAGGATAAAAAAATACTTGTGGTTGATGACCATAAAGAATTATTAAAAATGATAGATGAAATCTTAAGAAAAGAGGGATTTAATAGAATTTTTCTAGCATCTAGTTATGAAGAAGCTGTGAGAGTATTTAAAAATATAAAACCAGACTGTGCAATTTTAGATGTAGTGTTGCCAGATGGAGATGGCTTTTCTATTATGAGAAAAATTAGAGAAACGTCTAAGATACCAGTTATTTTTCTTTCTGCAAGAGGAGAGGATGAAGATAGATTGATTGGTCTAGGTTTAGGGGCTGATGATTATATAGTAAAGCCATTTTTACCTAAAGAACTTACTTTAAGGTTAGTAGGTATATTAAATCGTGTATATATTCCTATGAAGGAAGATGAGTTGCCAGTATTTAAACTAGGAGATTATGTTGTTGTAAATTTAAATACTGCATGTGTGAAAAAAGATGGACAAGAAATATCTTTAACTGCTAAAGAACATTCCCTGCTTTTAAAGCTTTATGAAAATAAAGGGCGAATTGTTACTAGTGATGCACTATGTCAAGCTATATGGGGGGATGACATGTATGGGTATGAAAATACTCTTATGGTACATGTTAGGAGAGTTAGAGAAAAGATAGAAGAAGCTCCATCTTCTCCTAAGCATCTTCTTACAGTAAGAGGGCTTGGATATAAGTTAATTATTAATTGATTTATGCCATATGAAGATTTCAAGAGGAGGGATTTAATTTTGGATAGTGTAAAGTATATATTAAGACGATTTATAGGTTCAAGTATCTTGATTTCATTATTTCTAATTATCTTAAACATAGCAGGATTTTTGATATTTTCATATGTAACTTTTGTATACCCATACTCTGGCGAATCAGATACAAGCAATAGTGGAGAAACTAAAGCAAATTTAATGATGCTTGAAGAAAAGTTAACTTTAAAGGATGGTAAGTTTGTCTTGGATGAATCTAGTAAAGAGGTGTTACACAAAAATCAAGCTTGGGCAATGCTAATTGATGATAATGGGGACAGAATATGGGAGTATGATTTACCAAACGAAATACCAAAGCATTATACTTTAACGGATGTAGCTAAGTTTTCAAAATTTTTTTTAAAAGACTATCCTGTGTATGTATGGGAGCATCCTGATGGGCTTCTAGTTACAGGATATCCCAAAGACAAGTACACAAGGTTTAACCTTACTTATACTATTAATGAAATAGACCAATTTCCAAGGTTAATATTAATTATGCTTTTGCTTAATGCAATGATTACTTTTTTAATAGCTTTATTTATAGGATTAAAAATGATAAAATCTATAAAGCCAATTATTACAGGGATGAAGCTTATTTCAAAGGGCGAGCCAGTACTTCTTCAAGAAAAGGGGATACTTAGTGATATTTCAAAATCTATTAACTCTGTATCTAGAGAATTACAGGAAAAAAATGCAAAGCTTAGAAAAAGAGAAGAAGCTAGGTCTAATTGGATTGCAGGAATATCTCATGATATAAGAACACCACTTTCAATGATAATAGGATATGCTGGAGAGCTTGAGGAAAGTAAAAATCTTTCTCAAAGAGAACATGAGCAAGTATATATTATATGTAATCAAGGTATTAAGATTAGGGAATTAGTAAGCGACCTTAACTTAGTCTCTAAATTAGAATACAATATGCAAGCATTAGATTGCGGTAAAATTAGAGTTTCTGCTTTCTTAAGAGAGGTTGTTTCTGATTTTATAAATAATAATTTGGATAATAACTTTTATATTGAGCTTAATATATTGGATGAAGATATTATTATAGATGCAGATAAAAAGTTATTAAAAAGAGCAATTAGCAATTTGATACAAAATAGCATAACTCACAATCAACATGGGTGTAATATAAATGTAGTTTCAAGGTCTGATTTAGATTTTTGCTATATAACTATTGAAGATGATGGAAAAGGTATAAGTAAAGATAAAATTAGTTATTTATTGAAGCATCAATATAATTTGAGTGATGCATATGCTAAAGGTCAGAATCATGGTCTAGGGCTTTTAATAGTAGCAGGTATTATAAATGCACACAAAGGTAAATTAGATATCATAAGTGATAATTGTCAAGGTCTAAAAATAACTTTAAAATTACCACTATTAAAGTAATATTTTATAATGAAATAATGAATAAGCGTGAACAATGAAAATATTTTGAAAATAATTTTATTATTTATTGACAAAAATACTCTATCATAGTAGAATAAATATAAATTCTTTTCTTGTCAAGTTTTATTAAATAAAATAGTAACTTTTGCTTTATGCGCTTAGAGCTAAGTTACTCATGGTATCAAAATTTTCATAGGAATAATATATTTTGGAATTATTGTAAGATTGTTAAACTCTTTAAATAGTTCCCTTTTTTTTAATATTTTTCAATAATACTTAAAATGTTATTGACAAAAATATTCTACTAAAATAGAATTATAATATAGTAGTTTTTAATTTTGAGAAGACGATAATCAGATTTTAAGAGCAGATTTAATTAGAAAAACTTTTATGTAATTATTAGAGAAATATTTTATTATAACTTTGTATTTAGAGCGAAAAAGTATTTTAAATAGACATTTTTTGACCATATAAACTCTACTAAAGTAGAGTTTTGGTGTCTGATTTTTAGTGATATAAAGTATAGATGTCTAGATATGTTGAATTAAATTAGAGCTATAAAGAGCTGTTGAGGAAAAGGTTTGGATTATAAAAGATACAAACGAATATTCAATAAACTAGCAAAATTTAATTATATAAAGTGTAATTATTAAGACTGAGATTACAATATTTAAAATCATAAATTAAGATTGAGATTATAATATTTAAAATCGTAAATGATAGATTATTTTTTTAAAAGCTAGAGAAGCAATAAGTCAAAATTAAAAGAAGTAAGATTACTAAAATATAAATGCTTAAAATTAGAAAGAAAAACTTAAAAGAAGGGAGAGCTACTGAGACAAGTATCCAGAAGTATATAGCTGAGTACAAGACATTTCATAAAACTAAGCAATATAAAGTAATTTTGACACTATTTACATATGTTTATTATGTACAAATAGCTAACTTTAGAATTTAAGATTGAGAAAATCTTATAAAATCACAGTAATTTAAATGAATATAATATCAATTAAATTGATGAAAATTTTACTGTGGATATTGCTTGTCTATATTCTGAGTAGCAAAGGTTTATTATGCCGATAAAAAAGCTGCCACAATCAGAATTGAAGATAATGAAGTTTATATGGAAAGTAGATTCCAAAATAACATCAAAAGATATTATTTTAGCTATGGAGCAAAAATATCAATGGAAGCAAACGACAACTTTAACTATTTTATCTAGATTAGTAGTTAAAGGATTTTTAAATTCTAAAAAGGTAAATAAATATACACAATATGAGATTTTAATTGATGAAAAATATTACTTGAATGTTGAAACAAGAGAATTTTTTAGGAATATTCACGATTCCTCTATAAAAAGTTTATTATTATCACTGCATGCAGATGATAATATAAGTGAAGAGGATATACTTTTTATTGAAGCGTGGTTAAGAAGTATTAAAGAAAAATAAGAAAAGAAGATTAAAGAAAAATAGTAGCTATTTGTAAAATAAAACATGATACCTAAAAATATGAAAACTTATTTTTAGAAATTTTGAGAGCTTGTATAATATAAACCTAAATCATATACAGTATATTTATGATGTATAGTATATTTGTCTTTGGAAAATTATAAATTATAAGTGGATTGTAATATGAACCAAAATAAAATTAAACATGAGTGTAAATTAATGATGGACAATTCTATTAATTCAATATAAAAAGCTACCTTTAGTTATCAATTAAATAACTATATTTAGGGTAGCTTTTTGTATGGAGATTGTAGTTGTGTAAAATACATAATCAAATAATTTTTGTAAATATGACATATAGCTTTCAAGTTTAAATTGATATAATAAAATAATAATAGAAATTAGGGGGTACATTTATGAAATATCAATGTTCATTATTGGCAGTAAATAATGTAGAAGTGTCAAAAAAGTTTTATGGAGAATTGTTTGACCAAAAAGTTGTGTTAGATTTAGGTAGAAATGTAACTTTTAGTGGGGGATTTGCAATACAAGAGGATTTTGCATGGTTAACAGGGCTAAATCCAGATACAGTTGTGCAAAAATCACACAATATGGAACTTTATTTTGAAGCTGATGATTTTGATAAATTTATTGAAAAACTTAAATCATATAAAGATGTAGAGTATGTTCATCAACCACTAAAATATGAATGGCAACAGAGGGTAGTGCGTATTTATGACCCTGATAAACATATTATCGAGGTAGGAGAATCTATGGAAGTTATAGCTAGAAGATATTTAGATGAAGGGTATTCTGTAGAAGAAGTTTCTAAGATTATTCAACATCCAATTGAATTTGTGGAGGAATGTAAAAAAAGTGAATAATTTTGATACTAGTATTTTCAGATTAAAAATAAATCAAAAGTGGTGATTAAAATTGTATGAAAGAATGTTGAATAAAAGTGTCATGCCATCAGAAAAAGAGATTTCTGAGTATGTGGGCAAAAATCATTTTAACCTTATTTTGTATCTTGAGAATTTATTAGATAAAAAATATGATTTACGTAAAGAATTAAGATTTCCTTTTGGAAATAATTATGGCTGGGGATATAAGTATTCACATAAAACAATGCATCTATTTTATGTGTTTTTTGAGAAAGATTGCTTTACAGTAACTATTCAAATTGGAAGTAATGATGTAGATAAGCTATTAGATATACTGGATAACTTATTGCCAAAGACAAATGAATTTTGGGATAAGCGATACCCTTGTGGAAGTGGAGGATGGATAAATTATAGAGTGGAGAATGAGAAAGAGCTTGATGATATTTTAAAGATTATTGAAGTTAAAAAAAAGCCTCCTAAAAATTTAAAAAAAGTTTAGGTAGTTAGGAGCTTAATGATTAACAGGATTAGGATAATAAATGAGAGTAACTATAAGATAGTAAGTCAATAAGAATTAAGATAATAAGTAAATATAATTAGAATAATAAATAAATTGAGAATAGCTCATATAAAATAATAGTATTTGACAGGGTTAATAAAGTATATTAAAATAAACGGATATTTATAGGCAAGAGTATTGAGATAAAACGTATACTAGAAAAATAAACTATACTTTAAAATGAGTTAATACTCACAGTATTTTGAGATATAGTTGACTTTTAAAGTATAAGCATATTATAGAACTCTTGTATAAATATGTATCAGTTAAATATTATTATAAAGGAGTGATTAATATTAAAGCAAAAGAACTTTATAAAAAGCTAGACATAGAATTTGATATTAAAAATATTGATGATGATTGGAGTTTTATGAATTTTGAAAATGATTTTATTACTCCAGAATTTAAGAAAACAAAAATAAGCAGTCAGTAAAAATTTGTGTTTACTGACTGCTTATTTTATTGTTTTTAGAATAGTATCTTAATTAGCTTTATAATGTAGTGTCGTAATGCTCTCTGGAGAGTTTAAAAAATTGTCGCAGAGTTAGATTCTTTTAGTTATTCCAAAGTTCATGTCTATTTGCTTCTTTATTTGTTCATATTTTATAACTAACATATATCAAAGCTATTTTTACTACTCCTCTCTAGAATACTTATTTTTCGATGTTTTTTTATAGTATTATTATGATAAACTATATTTTATAAGTATTTATTTTAAATTATTATAAATATTAATTTTAAAATAATAGAATTATTATATTTATGAGAATAAATGGTATAATAAAAGGTAAAGTGTCAAATATCCGCTAAATTAAATAGATTAATTAGTATATACATTAAAATAGGAACAATTTAAATAAATAATAATTTATAAGGAAAGGAAAGATAGAATGATATTTACGAAAAGTAATAAATATGACAAAGAGTTCCTCATGAAAAACATGATGGGGCCTAATTGTATAAAAATACTAGAGGAAATGACAAATAAGATAAAATTAGAAAAGGGAATGCGTATTTTAGATTTGGGATGTGGAAGAGGTATATCTTCTATATTTTTAGCAAATGAATTTGATGCAACTGTATTTGCAACAGATTTGTGGATAGAACCAACTGAGAATTATGAAAGATTTAAGGACTTTAACTTAGATAATAAAATATTTCCAATACAAGCAGAGGCACATGAATTACCTTACGCAGAAGGTTTCTTTGATGCAGTAATAAGTGTTCACTCTTATCACTACTTTGGAAACAAAGAAGGTTTTTTAGAAAATCACATATCGCCTCTTGTAAAAGAGGGTGGAATAATTGCAATGGCAATGCCAGGATTAAAACAAGATTTTGTAGATTGTATACCTGATGAACTTATTCCATTTTGGCAAGATAATATGAATTTTCATTCTATCAAATGGTGGAATGAACTTTGGTCAGAATCGGAGTCTGTGATTTTAGAGAAATGTGAAGCTTTAAATTGTCATGAAGAAGCATGGCAAGATTGGTTAAACTGCGATAATTCTTATGCAAAAAATGATAAAAAAATGATGGAAGTAGAAGATGGTAAGTACTTTAATACAATTTCTCTAATAGCTAGAGTTAAATAAAAGTTGGAGTTAGATAAAGATTAGAGTTAGATAAAAATTCAAATACAAAGATAATTATTTAAATACAAAATGATTTTTTAAAGAATTTATACCCAATTGGACTATTTAGGTTGATTGGGTATTTTTATTTTGTAATAATATATTGTAGTTTTTAATTTGAAAAATCAAACTTGATTATTTATTTAAAAGAGACAATACAAGTATTTTATTATGGTGCTGAAAAAGCATAAAAAGTGTAGTAAAGTATTAAAGTATTTGACAAATCCAAGGCTTGCTCTTATACTCAATACAAGTAAGGTACCTTTTTAAAGGACCTATTTGAAAAAAATTATATAATTAGTAAAGTGCATGATTACAAAATTAATAATTAATTTAGGAGGTAAAAATCATGAATGAAACTCAAGATGAAAATTTATTAGAGCAATTTTTTAAAGTACAATCATTACTACATAAATTTCACCTTCAAAATCATAAATCACATGGTTTTTTTAGAGGAACGCATAGAGGTCAAGGAAGAGTATTATCTATGCTAAAAATAAAGCCAGAAATTACTCAAAAAGAACTATCATATTTGCTTGATATGAGACCTCAATCTTTAGGTGAATTGCTTTCAAAACTAGAAAATCAAGGATTTATTACTCGTACCCCTTCAGAAAAAGACCGTAGAGTAATGGTAGTAAGACTAACATCAAAAGGTATGGATGAAATTAATAAAATTGAGCAGGAAGAAGACCCAACTAATAAAATATTCGATATTTTAGAAAAAGAAGAAAAAAGCATTCTAAGTGATATTCTTATTAAGATTACTAATGAGTTGGAGAGAACTATAAAAAATGATGATAATATTAATTTTGATGGGTCGCATATGGGACCACACTCAAGACCATATCCTGGTCAACGCTTAGGTTTTAATGGAAGAGAAGGCTTTGGAATGGGACATATGGATTCACGTCCAAATCCACATGAGAGTTCTCAAGAAGGAAAAGAGTTTTATAGTTCACGTATGGAAGCATTTCAAGATTTTTTTAATAGAGAAGAATTTTTTGAACAAATGATGAAACAGCATCCGGGATTTTTTGAACAGATAGTAAAACAACATCCAGAGTTTTTTAAGAATAAGAGATTTGATGAACAGAATGTATCTAAGGATGAAAAGCATAGCGAAAAGGATATTAATGAAGATTAGAAACTATTTATCTTTCTACTATAAAAATATGTAATCATAGATGAAGCATAGGATTACACTCCATTACAATATGAAATATTTTATAAACTCTTTAATTCTGCAAATATGACGATATAAAAGATTATAAACAGAAAAATTATAAATCTATTGGCATCATAACAAAGACAGTTCGTGAAACTAGAGAAGTATACGAGTTTGTAAAAGAGAATGATGTTGATGTACAATGTATAACAAAAGATGATGACGAGTATATAAACGGTGTGTTAATAATGCCTTCATATCTATCTAAAGGGCTTGAATTTGATGTGGTTATTATATATAATGCAAGCAATAAAAATTATAATAATGAAGATGAAAGGTTGCTCCTTTATACTTGTTGTACAAGAGTTCTTCATGTGCTAAACATATATTATTTAGACGAGATAAGTTCTTTATTAAAACATATTAAAGTAAGATTAAAGTAATACTAAAACGATATTAAAACAACATTAAAACAATATTAAAATAATGTTGAAGTAATATTAAAACAATGAAATTTTAATTCTTATATAATTTTTTTAGGCTTATTATATATTTATTATGTATTTGTAATGAATATTTAGATGAGTATTTTATCATAAAGTTAAAGCCCTTAAAATCCAAAATAGATGTTTTTTAAGGGCTTTTTAGTATATTATTTAACTAGAATTTGTATAGCAGTTAAATAGCTAGAATCTGATATATAAATTCTAAAAAAAATATTAATATAAAAGAGATGGTTATGTTTACTAATAAATAAATTAAAGTCACAAATAATAGACTCATAAATAATTCAATCGTTGGCTATGTTTTATATTACTTATCTTTATTTTGTATCTATTACTTCATGAGCCATCTCTACTAAATCATTCATAGATAAACCTGAGTCTTCAACTATAAATGAGTAATAAACTCCATTTTGTTTCCAACTTAAATACTTATATTCATTAACTTCCACCTCACCTGACCACTCACTAAATGTATATTTACCTGATTTTTCATCAAGTTTATCCTGTTCTGTCATTTTATAACCTTCTGGTACATACTTTTGCTTGAATTCATCATAAGAAATATTTACATCTTTGTACGTATCTACAACTTTTATATTCTCAGAATCTTTTCCAAGTATATTATTTGATGTTTTAAGAGATATTTCATCATTACCATTTTCATACTTGATATTAAGTGATTTTAATTCTCCTAAAATATTACCTTGTTTATCAAGTCCTTTTTCCTTTTCAATATATCCTCCTTTAAATTTATATCCATTACTAAATTCAGAAACTATATTAGGCGCAAATTTAAAGTCTTTTTTTACTTGTTCTGTAGTTGGGACAGATGTATAGGTAGCCTTATTACTTGTACTTGAAAATAGACTAGATATTTCTCCTACTGCAAGAGCTGTTGTACTTAACAGTAGAGTAACAGCCAAAGTTGCAATTAAGCTCTTTTTGAATGATAATTTAAATGGTGATTTATGTGTTTTATTATTAATCATGTTATAATTTTCCTCTCTTTCTGGTAGACTATTTAATGTTTTATTTAATCTATTATGAAAGCTTTCTGGAGCTTTCGGGAATGAATTATTTAACTTGTCTTTGTTCATACTTTACCTCCATATCTTCTAATTTAGTTTTTAATAATTTTCTACCTCTTGATAATCTGCTTTTTACAGTTCCTTGAGGTATATCTAATATTTTTTTAATCTCATCTATTGAATATCCCTCGATATAATAAAGAACTATTGGAATCTTAATTTTTTTAGATAAACCTTGAATAGCAATATATAAATCACTGTAATCATCTTTTTCTTCTACTTTTTTGTTATTGAGAATTTCTTCAAATGGTAGAATATTAAACTGTTTACGCCTTAATGAATTACATTCATTTATGACTATTCTAATCAACCAAGTCTTAAAATATTGTTGTTCTTTCAGTGAGTCTAATTTTTCATATGCTTTTAAAATAGCATTGTTAACAGCATCCTCACAATCTTGGTCGTTTCCTAAAATAGACTTAGATACACGATACAAAGTCTGTTCTGACTCAAGAATATTATTAATAAATGTAGTTTTATCCAATTGTATTCCTACCTTTCCATGCAAATCGTAGCGCTACTTTTTTGCTTTACACTTATTAGATAAAATTTTACTATAAATGGTTCACTTTTTTTAAAATAATTATTTTTAATTGAAGTTTAGGAAATAATTAGATAAATCTACATTTCTATGAAGTAGCACTACTTTTTTGCCTTACACTCATTAGATAAAATTTTACTATAAATGGTTCACTTTTTTTAAAAGTAATTATTTGATAAATTGAAGTCTAGGAAACAGTTTGATAAATTTAAGCAATTTAATAAAAAATTATACATGATAATAAATATGTGCTTTTCTATACAACTTTTTCATGCCATAATTTTCAGGTTTAAAAGTAAGTCAAAACAAATTAAGCTAAGACTAAAATAAATTAAAAATCCTAAGGCTTTGTTATGCATACTATAAGAATCATTTTATTAGTAGAAGCATCTTTAATTTTTTTCATTTTAAAAAGAGAAAATAAAAGAAATTAAAAAAATGCAAAGGTACCTTAAAAATAGTATTGACAAAATTATAAGGTACCTTTATAATTAAAAATAAATAAGGTACCTTAATAAAAACTAAGAAAATAAATTAATAGAAAAAATCGGGTTAATTAGGAGGAGTTAATATGAATTATTACAAAGATAAAAGAGAAGGATTTAGAGGATTTGAAGATTTCGAAATGAGAGGACATCATAAACACCAAGAACATTATGGAGAACATAATAAATATTCGCAACATCATGGTCAAATGGGATATGGAGGTCCTCATAGACATCCATGGAATCATACATGTGAAGGATGTAAAAGATTTGAAATGATGCGTCATGAAAACTTTGGGCCAAGAGGATACGAAGGAAATCATGAACATGCAAGATGCAGAGGTCATGAAGGATTTGGGTCAAGAGGATATGAAGGAAATCATGGCAATAGAGAGTATAGAGGTCATGAGGGATTTGCCCCAGGAGGGTACGAAAGAGGAGAATATAGAGGTCATGAAGGAAGTCATGAGCATAGAGAGTGTAGAAGTCATGAAGGATTTGCCCCAAGTGGTCATGAAAGAAGTTACAGAGAATCTAAAGACAATGAAGAATTTGATGCTAAAAATTATCAAGAAAACAATGAATATCAGAAATACGGAAGATTTGAAAATCAAAATGTAGATGAAAAAATAATGTCTGAAAATAAAGAAGATGCTGAGAAAAATAATATAAAAGAATATGAAAAAATTGATGAATCTAAAACAGCAACTGATGAACAAATAGAATCTGTTCAAAAAAATAATACTAAAGAAGAAATGAAATGTGAAGAAAAAAAATGCGTTGATAAAAAGTAGAATTAGAAATTCAATAAATCAACAAATAAATATTAAAAAATAAACACCAGAATACAAATAAAAACATATTAGATTGACTAAATCAAAAAGGTGACAGCTTTAAAAAGACTGTCACCTTTAATTTTTTATAGCCATTTATTGGTGCAAGTATTTCAATAAATATGGGAGGTAAAGATTATTTTTATTAGCAAGGATAAAAGCCCTATAAATTTGAGTAGACATAAATTACAATTTACATTTTTATGATAACATTTTCTTTACAATTTTTTAGATATATGTTAATATTTAGAAAAATGCATATGTATTCATAAAATAGCCTAAAAACAAATAAAAAAGCTACAAAAGAGAAAACGTATGCAATGAAGAGTCAATAAAGTTAGATTATACTTTATAAATTTGGGAGGATATAATCATGGGAAAATATCAAGAATCAAAAAGAGTTGTAAGAAATTACTTTGAAGCATTAGAAAACGCCAATGGAGATGAAATTAAAAAAATTTTAAAACAGTACATGAGGTCAGACTATGACTGGAGAGGCGTATATCCATTTCGTGAACAAAGAGGAGTTGAAAATGTAGCAGATACATTTTGGAAGCCTTTAAAAAATTCATTGAGTAATATGCAAAGACGACAAGATATCTTTATTGCAGGTACTAATGAAATTGATAACAGTGAGTGGGTAATGAGTATGGGTCATTTTATGGGGCTTTTTGATAATGACTGGCTTGGTATTAAGCATACTCGCAAGATGATTAGCTTAAGATACGCAGAATTTAACTGTGTGCAAGATGGTAAAATTTCCAAGACTGGATTATTTGTAGATATAATTGGATTTATGATTCAGGCAGGTGTCAATCCATTGCCACCACAAACAGGTTCATATTTTGTATATCCAGGACCAATTGACCACAATGGACTACTTTTTGAAGATGCAGACGAAGTAGATGGGGTTAAGACTTTAGCATTAGTCAATAAAATGGTAGATGATTTATCTGAATTAAATGACAGTGGTTCTATGGGATGTCCACCAGAGATACTTGAAAAATCATGGGCTAAAGATATGATTTGGTATGGACCAGGGGGGATTGGAGCTTCTTATACTATACCTAGATATCAAGAACAGCATCAATTGCCATTTAGAAATAATTTAAAAGGAAAGACTTTTAATGGACATGTATGTAGATTTGCAGAAGGAAATTTTGCTTGTTTCTTTGGATGGCCTAACTTAAGCAATATCCCATGTGGAGGATTTTTAGGATTGCCAGGTGGAGAGGTTAAGGCAGATATGCAAGTTGTTGACGTTTACTATCGCAAGGGAGATAAACTTAAAGAAAATTGGGTGTTAATTGATATTCCTTACTGGCTAAAACAACAAGGTCTTGATATTCTTGAAAGAACTAAAAGTATTTTTAATGCTTAATTTTTAATAATTAATTGTGAATACGTATTCAAGAAAGGAATGAGATGCAAATTGAAATATATTGATAAAAATGATGTAAGAGAAAAAGATAAAGAGAAAGTAAAAGCAAAAGAAGTTGATATAAGTGAGCTTAAATTAAGTAATGTTGAAGTAAATAAAGCTAATACAGGTAAAATCAATGAGAATAATACTATTGAAAAAGCTGAAGAAATTACATTGAAGGGAGAAGCAAATATGGAGTCTACAAAAATTTACTATGGAGATTCGCTAGAAGTAACACCTGTTGGAGTAATGGATTATAATGATTTTTCAAATCAAACAAAAAGGGAGCAGAAATTACCTGGATTTGATTCCAAGTATAGAGACTTTATAGACTATATTATGAAAATTACACATAATATTTGGGAAGAAAAAGGTATTGGAGTTATTTATGATACATATCACAATAATGTGACAATGCACTGTGGTTCTTCTAATTTAGTTGGTATAAAAGATGTTATCTCGAATACTCTTCAAACTCTACATGCATTTCCAGATAGAAGGCTGATTGGTCAAAATGTAATATGGTCTAATTTTGGTGCTGATGGTTTTTTGTCTTCTCACCGTGTTTTGTCTACAGCAACTAATTTAGGTGATAGTAATTTTGCTCCAGCAACTGGAAAAAAGATAAATTTTAGAACTGTAATTGATTGTGCTACAACGAATAATAGAATACATGAAGAATGGCTAGTTAGAGATAATCTATGGATTGTTACTCAGTTAGGGTTAAATCCTCAAGAAGTGGCAAAAAGTATGGCAAAGGCAAGTGCATCTAAAGTATTGAGCTTACAATCAACTTATGGTATTTGTGAGTCTATGGATGGCCAATTTATGCCAGCAAAGTATCAAGCTAAAGATGATTCTGTTGGTGAAATGATGCTTGAGATGACAAGTCGTATTTACAATTATAAATATATAAATGAAGTTAAAAAATATTATCACGATAATGCAGTAGTACATTTCATATGTGATAAAGATTTAAATGGTTATGATGAGATTCAAGGAATGATTGTAAGTTTACTTGCTTCAATTCCAAATGGAAGTTATGAAGTAGAAAGAGTAACTTGTAATCAAAAGGAAAAAAATGAAGGGTATGATGTATCTGTGAGATGGAGATTACGTGGAATAAATGAAGGCATTGGATTTTTTGGACAACCTTCTGGAAAACATGTGGAGGTAATGGGAATTAATCATTATCATGTACTACAAGGTAAGGTAAAGGAAGAATGGATGACTTTTGATGGTATGGATGTTTTGAAGCAGATGTATATGGGTGTAGAAGAGTAAATGGGTTTATAGTATAAACATCTTTAGAAATTATATAAGTAAATATTCTTGTTATAAAGATTGAACAAGAAATATGTATAGAATTTAAACAAGAAATGTATATAAAACTTAAATAAGAATTATGTATGAAAAGTAAAAATTGAAAGTTTTAGGGATAGTATGCTTAACAGTAAGGGAGGGGTAATTATGAACAATATGAAAACAACAGATGTGATAGAAAATGATATTATACTAGGAAAAGATTATTCGAATCTAAAAAGGGGAATTGCATTTTTTTCCATTGCATTAATATACTTTTTTTATTGCTATAATTTTATGGTAGGTACTTTTATTAAACCAACAATGATTTATACTTTGGCAGAAGGCGGGTTTGGTTTTTCATTAAAACAGACAGAAGAAATATTTGCTGTCATGTCCTTTGGTACAATTCCAGGTACATTCATTTTTGGAGTGATTTCTACAAAGCTTGGTAAAAAGAAAACTTTAATTAGTGTAGCTTTATTAATTGGGTTGACAACTTTTATTCCAATGTTATCTCCTACAAATATTATATTGTGGAAAATTGCACGTTTATGTACAGGGGTAGTATTGGGTGGTGTATTTGGAACAGCGATGCCTCTAGTTGCGGATATGTTTCCAAGTAAATATCGTGGTAAGTTAGCTGCTGTATTAACTGCTTTATTTTCGCTAGCCATGATTTTTGGCGGGAAAGTGTATGGATTTTTAGGTGATGCAAATTGGCAAATATTAATGTATACTGCGATTATACCACCTATAATTGGAGCTATTTTAGCATTTTTCTTTGTACCAGATGATTCAGAGTATACAAAAGAATTGGTTAAAAAAGGAAAAGAAACAGGTGAAAAAATTAGCTATGTAAGTATGTATAAGGGGAAATATTTGTGGATTGGATTAGGAACAATTATTTTATCAGGTGCTAATTTTACAGCATACTCAGCATTTTCAAACAATGCAACTACATATTTGGTAACAGGAATGGGAATGACAGCAGCAGTAGCAGGTTCTATATATAGTTTACAAGGAATTGGGCAGTTAGTAGGATATTTATTCTGGGGTTCAATAGCAGATAAATTTGGAAGAAAAGTACCTTTTATAGGTATGGCATTAGCGGCAGTATTTGTCTTTATATATACAAAACTAGGAGGAAATAATACAACAGCATTTTATATGATATCAGTATTATTAGGTATTGCTGTTGGATATTCTGGAGCATGGGGAGCATACTATACAGAATTATTCCCAAGTAAATATCGTTCATTGTCCTCGGGAATGTCATTCAATGGAGGAAGAATTATATCTACATTTGCAATCCCTGCAATAGCTGGTACAGCTTCAGGGGCTTTAGGTATGACAACTATTTTTTATATATCAACAGCAGTATTTGTAGCAGGTGCTATTGTATGGCTGTTCTTACCAGAAACATTAAACAAGAAAGAATAGAATTCTAAGAACTATTTTGTTAGTTAGAAAGGGGTGGCTTATGATTTCAGTAATCGATGTGTGTATTATAGTAGGATATTTGCTATTAATGTTGGTTATTGGTTATTATTCAGGAAAAGATAATAAAAATCAAGAAGATTATTTCTTAGCAGGTAGGTCAATGCCATGGATTCCAATTGCTTTGTCAGTTGCTGCTACTATGATTAGTGCTAATGGATTTATAGGGGGTCCTGGATGGGCATATATGGATGGAATGTATCCAGTGATGGTTAACATTACAGTCCCTTTAGCAATATTTTTTGCACTGAGCATTACCACCCCAGTTATTTATAGATTAAAAATAACATCTGTATATGAATATATGGGACTTCGTTTAGGCAATTATTCAAGAGGATTAACTATTATTCAATTTTTTATCAATTCATTGATTCAAGCAAGTTCTATGGTGTATATACCAGTACTTATTATTCAGATAATCACTGGTTGGTCACTTTATATTTTGGTTCCAATAGTTGTATGTGTAGCAATTATATATACACTACTAGGGGGAATTAAAGCAGTTATATGGACTGATAGCATTCAAATGGTAGTAGTAATAAGTGCTGTATTTATAGTAATTATGACAGCACTAAAAGGAATGAATCTCGGTTTTTTTGATACATTGCAAATTGCACAACAGAGCGGTAAATTAAATACATTTGATTTTAGTATGGATATTTCAATTACAAATACTTTTTGGGCTACTCTGATTGGTGGAACTGTAATGTGGATAAGATATTTCTGCTTTGACCAATCTCAAGTTCAAAGAGTTTTGACATCTAAATCTTTAAAAGATGCCAAAAATTCTTTTGTAGTTAGTGCATTTGTTATGAATTTAGCTTACTATTTTATGTTATTAGTAGGAGTGATTTTATTTGTTTATTATAAGGGAAGAGCATTTGAAACTACAAATGAAATAATGATTACTTTTATTTTGAATGAACTTCCAGTAGGGGCAATTGGAATTATTATTGCTGGTGTATTTGCAGCAGCGATGTCTAGTATTGACTCTATATTAAACAGTATGACAACTGTTTTTACAAAGGATATTTATGAGTTTTATTTTAAAAAAGATAATGAGGAATCGTCATTAAAAGTCACGATGATTATAACAATGATTATAGGTATTGTTATGACAGGTTTTATTATTATGGGATTTGGAGGAAGCATCAAATCAATTATTGACCTTGTTGGTAACTATATTTCATATTTTGCTGGTCCAGCTACAGGTGCATTTATATTGGCTATGTTTACGTACAAAGCTCATGATAAAGGGGTCTCTATTGGTTTCATCATAGGATTAGTTTTAGGCTTTTTTATTTCTAATAAATATAATGTGAGTTGGTTGTGGAATCCAGCAATAGGTGCTACAATAACATTAATATTTGGATATATTTTTAGTATCATTTTAAAGAATAATCATAATATAGAAGATATTAAAAAATATACTGTATTTGGTATGAGAAAAGAACTTATTTCGCAAGGAATAGATAAAGTAGATGGAGTATCTGTATTGCCATTTTCTTTAGGGAAACAAGAGTTAATTGTGTTAGTTTTTTTCGTTGTCCAATATATAATCTTATTTTTAATACAATTTTAATAAGAAATGTAAGATGTTTAAGAAGAAGTAAAAGATGCTAAAAAGAAATACAAGATATTTAAGGAGAAATACTAAATGAATCAAAAGAAAGTTCATTATAATAAATCGGCTACTTCAAAAGATGTTGCAAAACTAGCAGGAGTATCGCAGTCATCAGTTTCAAGAGCATTTGGTAGTGCAAATGGAAAAGGTGTAAAACCTGAAGTAAGAGAAAAAATTTTCCGTGTAGCAGATGAAATTGGTTATGTTCCCAATTTAGTTGCAAGAGGAATGATTAGTGGCAAAACAAATGTTATAGGATTGATAGTTGGTGATAATCTAGGTCCATTTTACAACAGAATTATTAACTTATTTGTGGAAAAGATTCAAGAAATAGGTAAACAGTGTCTTGTTTTTAAGGTTCCTAGACAAGAAAGAATAGATAATATAATTTCAAGAGTAATTCAGTTTCAAGTGGAAGCTGTGATTATTACAGCTTCAGCTATGAATAAGGTAATGGCTGAGACATGTGAAGAAAATAATATTCCTGTGATTCTTTTTAATCGTTTTATACCAGGTATAAAAATAAGTACGGTCTATGTGGACCCAATTGAAGGTGGAGGAATGGCTGCTGAATACCTAATTGATAGGGGACATAAAAATATAGGATACATTCAATTTACAAGAGAAACAAGTGAGGAAATGGAAAAGAAAATTGGATTTTATTCTAAATTAAGACAAAACGGAATTCACAACCTTAAAGAAGAGTCTGCAAATTATGATTATGATTCTGGATATGAAGCTGGAAAGAGAATGCTAGCATTATCAAGTCCTCCAACAGCAATTTTTTGCACAAGTGATTTGATAGCTATGGGTGTAATGGATGCTGCAAGATTTGAGTATAAATTGAAGATACCAGAGGATTTATCAGTAATGGGATATGATGATATTCAGATGGCTTCATGGAAAAGTTATAGTTTAACAACGATTAGACAACCATTAGACTTATTAATTGGAAAAACGATTAATATACTTAAAATTTTATTAGAGGAAGATGATTGTGAGCCAGTAGTTGAAATGCTTAAGCCTGAATTGATTGAAAGAGATTCTACAGTTTAGTATAAAATTATATTAAAGATATGCTAATAATGTATAAACAAGAAAAGTATTCTTCAAATTCAAAATGGAGAATACTTTCTTGAATACTTGTAATTAATTCAGTAAATATATATTTATAGGATATTTTTTTATTTATATTATATTATTTGTTTAATAAGAGTCTTAATTTATTAAGTACAGATAATTTTATACCACCACCTACTTGATATACCTTTTCTGAGTTCTTTTTATCTAATATATTTTCTTGTTCTTTATTTAAACTATTTGTGGCTATTACAACTGGCATATTTTCCTTTGATGCAAATGGGCCTACTGATAAAGCATCAATCAGATTATTTTCCTTAGCTAATATCACACCATTTATGCTATTATCTTTATAGAAACGTTCAATAACACGAGCATTAGTTTCTTGTCTGTCATTTCCAGCAATTCTGTTTTTTGAGACATCATTTGAAGTTATATTATTAATTTGCTCTATAGCTTTCTGAGAGATTTTAGTTTCCCCACCTATAAAGTAAGAAGTTTTTACTTTTTTAGATTTAATATAATCATATGCGTCTTTATCTAATCCATCTTTTTGTGTAAGTATTATAGGAGAGTTATTTTTTCCTGCTACTGATGAAATAGATAGTGCATCAGCTTCTCCATCTCCAGCACTTACATATATTGTATCAATATTGTTATTACCAGACATTTCTTTAGCTATATTTAAAGACGTTTCATATCTTGATTTTCCACCTATTCTTTTTACATTCATAGATTTATTAACACCTTTTAGTTGGTTAACGACTGAATTAGAGATTGAAGCCTCTCCACCTACAACTATTATATTAGATGCTTTTAATCTTTTAATTTCATCCATTGTTGATTTATCTACATTACTTCCATTAGAAAGTAGCATTGGTGCATTTTTTGTATTTGCAAGTGGTGTAGCTGATAATCCGTCTACTAAGTGCTTATCAGTACCATTTACAAGTATTACAGTATTTGAAGTTTTCCAGCCTTCTTTAGATACTTTTACTGCTGTTTCAAATCTGTCATCTCCAGTCATTTTTTTAGATTTTACATTAGTATCTAGATTATCCCATAAATTTACTCTATCTTCAGGAGCTACATACATACCATCATTCTTTGTTATATTATACGTTTTATAGAATTCTTCGAAATTTGATAAGACACGATTTACTCTTAAAGTATTTGGACTATGCTCATCTCCTGTAGAATTCTTTGCATATTCTCTTGTGTATAATCTAATATATGACTCTGCATAACTCTTGAAGAACTTATCATAATTTGGATTTTCCATTTTTGATAAAATTCCCAAGGCAGCTCCTACACCACCTATATCTGCAATATTTTCACCTAAACTTATCTTACCATTTGCTTTTACACCTGGAGCTATTTCCCATCCATCATAGAAATTAACTACATCATTACAACGTTCCTGAAATTCTCTGTAATCATCCTTAGTCCACCAATCATGTTCTTTCCCACTTGAATCATATTTGGCTCCATTGTTGTCAAATGCATGAGAAATTTCATGTCCTATTACTGCACCTATTGCACCTAGATTTTCCTCTCTTGATGCATTTGGGTCATATAAAGGTGCTTGTAAAATACCTGCAGGGAAAGTCATTGCATTATCATACATTCCATACACTGCATTTACAGTAAATGTTGCTAGTCCAAATCTATCTTTTGGTATTACTTTACCTGTATTTTCAGCATCTTTTTTTAGACGTGCAAGTTTAAAAGCAGTTATATTATCAAAATGATTTCCACCATCTTCTTTACTTTTAATGTCTACATTTTCTGCATCAGATTCCCATTTATCAGGATATCCAACGACAAATGTCATTTTATCAAGTTTTTTTATAGCTTCTTTTTTGGTAGTTTCACTCATCCAGTCAAGTTTTTTAATTCTTTCTTTATATAATTCTACAAAAGATTTAACCATATCTTCAACGTCTTTTTTTGATTTTTCAGGAAAATATTTCTCTACAAATAATTTTCCAATATATGAACTGAACTTTTCAGATGTTAATGCTGCTGCATCTTTTTCAGTTATTTTACTTTGCGAAGCATCTGCACCAGGATTAGCATTGTCAGTCCAAACATTTAGATATTTTTGGTCTAAAAATTGTGCATTTTCTTCAGACAGTTTTATTTTAAAAAGAGTTTTTAAAGCTTCTAAATTATTATTAGTGTATGCCTTATTAAATAGTTCTAAATCTTTTGGATTCATTACCTTGATTTCTTTAGGAAGATTAGTATAGCCAGCAGCAGTAAGTGTTTTAGACAATTCTAAATTTGGCATTTTTTCTTCTATCTCTTTTAAAGTCATCCTCTTGTCAACACCTTCTTCACCTCCAGATACTTTTTTTACAAAATTTATATACTCATCAACATGCTTACTAGCTTGTGCCTCACTTTCTCCACTTAAAATTAACAGCTTTTTAAAAAATGTTTTGCTATTTTCTATTGTCTCATCATTTGAATATGAACTAAATAAATGTGTATCAGCCATTGTTCCTATATATAAAGCATACTTTGCTTCATCTACATTATCTTTCATTAAAAAAAGACCAACCGAACCACCAGTTCCTATTTCTTCAAGTGATTTTTTTTGAATATCACTAAGTTCTTTTACATTCTTTGCTTTATCTATAGCATCAAGATATTTTTTTATTGGTTTATTTCCAAGTTCATTTCTGCTTTTCATGTCTAGTATATTAAGGTAGAAATCTTTAATCTTTTGTTCTTCACTACCTTTTTTATGATTTCCTTCTACTATCTTTTTAATAATGTCATTAATTTTTTTTGTATTCTCATTTTCAATATCAACATAACCACCAGATACTGTTTCGTCACTTGGAAGTTTTGATTCCTCTAAAGCCTTTTTATTTACAAAATTATAAAAATCATCTTTTGGATTACTACCTTTAAATGCCCAGATACGTCTAACCATAGTGTCAACTTCTCCTACAGTCATAACATCACTACCATGAAGTTTTTTGTCTTTAGTGTTAACCATAACTCCACCATTTATTAAGTTGTCTATATCAGACTTAGCAGAAGCAGGTATATCTGTAAAACTTACATTTTTCTCTGCCACTCTTTCATTTTGACCTTTTGGAGCGGATAAAGTTCCAAAAGCTCTACTTATCATGATAAGACCATCTAGTCTATTAACTTTTTGATTTTCTTTATTTTCGTATCCAGACATGATTTTCTTTTTATCTATATTAGAATTATATGATTTAGCTGATTGTAAAAGAAAATCAGCTAGTTGACTATATGTAGTACTACTAGTTTTAATTTCTTTTCTACTTTTAGGTTGTGCTGTTTTTTCAGATTTTTCTATATTGGTATTACCTTGAGCAGTTTCTTGTGCCTGAGCAACTCCTGTAACAAGTGTAGTCATAACCATTCCTGTAGATATAATTTTTGCATTTAATTTTTTATTCATGATATGTTCCCCTTCTCATATGTATTATTTATGTGTTTAACATTTAAAATTTACTTTTCATTAGTGTCTTATATATTAGTCTATTGGTATTTATATACAAAACAATATCATAGTAATGTTAACCGTATGTTTACAGGAAGATAATTACAGTAAGGTAAAATTTTTGTGACGAATACTCAAAAAAATTTGCTAGCTTTTATGAGAAAAATGTATTGTTTATTTAAAAAGATATCAAAAACAAAAAAATAGAAAGTAAATTTAAATCAATAAGGTTAGTAGAGTCAATATTTAATAACAGAATGAAAGATAATAAACAAAAAAATAATAAAGAGGTTGTAAGTAAATTTGTTTCTACACAAATCTACCTACAGCCTCAATACCTATCATCTCAAAATATTTAAATTCTTTTTAAAATAATTATTAATTTTGATGTAGAAATTATTTAAAATATTATCAAACTAATTTACAGCTTCTTTTCCTATCAAATCTTTTAATTCTTCATGAGTCATAGTTTCTTTTTCAAATAGGAATTTAGAAACAGAATGTAAATCTTCAAGGTTATCCTTTAACATCTCTAAAGTTTCTTTATAACAACTTTCAACTATACGATTAGCTTCCTTTTGAACTTTATCACATAAGAAAGTCTTATCATTTCCATCAATAGTCATAAATCCTAAGTTACTCATACCATACTCACAAACCATTTGGTTAGCTATCTCAGTGACTTTCTTTAAGTCATCCTTTGCTCCTGTAGATTTATGATTAAATATTAGTTCTTCTGATGCTTTCCCAGCAAGTAATATTTTTATTTTTCCAACCAATTCATCTCTAGTATAAATATATCTATCTTCATCAGGTAATTGAAGAACATAACCTAATGCTTGTCCTCTAGGTATTATAGATATTTTTTGTATAGGACAAATTCCAACTATATCACTTACAAGAGCATGTCCAGCTTCATGATAAGCTACTATCTTTTTCTCTTTTTCAACTAATGAAGAGTTTTTGGATTCTAATCCTGCAATAACTCTTTCAAGTGCTTTGTCGAAGTGTTCTGCTGTAATATATTCACTGTCATCTCTAACTGCAAATATAGCTGCTTCATTTGCTATATTTGAAAGATGGGCTCCGTTGAAACCGTGAGTTTTTTTAGCTAAAAGTTCTAGATTTACAGATTTGTCTATAGGCTTGTCATCTGTATGTACCTTTAGAATTTCAAATCTAGTGTGATAATTTGGTGCACCTATATGAATGTGTCTGTCAAATCTTCCTGGTCTAAGTAAAGCTTCATCTAATAAGTCAAGTCTATTGGTAGCACCTATTATTAATACATTGGAGTCTTTATTAAATCCATCCATTTCAACTAAAAGTTGGTTTAACGTTTGGTCTTTTTCATTGTTGCTTTCAAGATGTCTTTTTGCTCCTACAGCATCTATTTCGTCTATAAATATTATACTTGGAGCTTCTTTTCTAGCTTTTTCAAATAGAGTTCTTACTCTTTTTGCTCCTACACCTACATATTTTTCAACGAACTCAGAACCTGTAACATTGAAAAATGATGAGTTTGTTTCACCAGCTACAGCAGATGCAAGTAATGTTTTTCCTGTCCCTGGAGGACCATAAAATAATACGCCTTTAGGTATTTTTGCACCCATTTTTTGATATTTTTGTGGAGACTTCATAAAATCAACTATTTCAAATAGTTCTTCTTTTACTTCGTCTAATCCAGCTACATCTCTAAATGTAGTTTTTGGTTTTGTAGAAAGCGAATCATCTGTTTGATTTTCTCTTTCCATTTTTGTCTGTGCAAAGACAGGAACTGGATTGTTAATTTTTTTAAAAAAGTTGTTTAGCATTTTCATATTCACACCTCAGGTAATTAATTATTGTTAATCAATTTTATATTTTCCATATTTACTATATTTTATTATTTATTTTTTATGGAAAAAATATACATGTAATCTAAATAAAAATAAATTCATAAATTTAACTGGAAAAAGTCATTTATGAATATGTGCAAATTACCTTTATATACTAAAAAAATATGACAAATCAAGATAAAATTGAAATGATGAAAAATCTATAATATGGATATTAAAGGATGTAAAGTAAAGTATTCAGTATAAAATTGGCTAAAGAAGTGTTTTTAAGTATTTATTATATAGAGTGATAGGGTAATAAAAGATTTTAAAGTTGAAGTTTGAATTTTTTAAATTAAATTTTGGAAAATGAGGGCAAAATAAATGGTACGAGCATATAATAAGTATTAGGAAGAAGAAATTAAATACAAATAATATGTAGTTTATAATAAATATGTGCAATTTTAAATAAAAAAGCAGTTAAGTTAGTAAAAATTTATTAAACTTAAAAAAATAGTTGCAAAAAATTTGATAAAATGATATAGTGGATAGGGTAAGAATAAAACAAAGAAGAAGTCCGCTTCTCACCTTACGCCGAGGGTTAGTAAGGTAAATATAAGTTAAAGCTTAGTAGTAATTTAAGCTTGTTTAAATTTGGTAACTTATATTGCGGATGATTATGTCATCCGCTTTTTATTTTATATTTTATAAAAAATTTGGAGGTGTCCTACAATTAGCAAAGAATTAGCAATCAATGAACAAATAAAAGACAAGGAAATAAGAGTCCTTTCACCTACAGGTGAACAACTTGGAGTAATGCCTACTAAAGAAGCTCAAGCAATGGCTACTAGTAAAAACTTAGATTTGGTTCAAATCTCGCCAAATGCAAATCCACCAGTGTGTAAGATAATGGATTATGGAAAGTTTAGATATGAGCAAGCGAGAAAAGACAAAGAAGCTAAGAAAAAACAAAAGACTATAGTTGTAAAAGAAGTAAGACTTAGACCAGGTATTGAACAAAATGATTTAAATACGAAAGCTAATAATGCTATAAAATTCCTTAAAAAAGGGGATAAAGTCAAAGTCGAACTTAGATTTAGAGGTAGAGAACTAGGACATAAGGATATAGGAAGAGAAGTTATGTTAAAGTTTTTAGATATAATAAAAGAGTTTGGAGAACCAACAAAAGCCCCTGCATTTGAGGGTAATAATATGGTTGTAATTATAGATCCAAAAAAATAGATGATTAACTGAGAGGAGGAATTTGTCATGCCTAAAATGAAAACTCATAGAGGTGCAGCAAAGAGATTAAAGAAAACAGGAACAGGAAAGTTAAAGAGAGCTAAAGCTTATAAAAAACATATATTAACTAAAAAATCTGCAAAAACTAAGATGAACTTAAGAAAATCAACTCTAGTAAGTGATGGAGATGCTAAGAGAATAGCACAATTATTACCATACTAGGATAGGATACGGATTATAAATAATAACTATAGAAGAGGGATATAAAAGGAGGTCATAACGATGGCAAGAGTTAAAAAAGCTATGAACGCTCGTAAGAAGCATAAAAAAATATTAAAACTTGCAAAAGGATTCAGAGGAGCTAGAAGCAAATTATATAGACCAGCAAATACATTCGTAATGAAGGCATTAAAAAATGCTTATATAGGAAGAAAGTTAAAGAAAAGAGACTTCAGAAAACTTTGGATACAAAGAATAAATGCAGCAGCTAGAATGAATGGAATATCTTATTCAAGATTAATGAATGGATTAAAATTATCTGGTGTTGAAGTTAACAGAAAAATGTTATCTGAAATGGCTATACAAGATCCAGATGGATTTGCTAAATTAGCAGAAGTTGCTAAAGCAAAATTAGCTTAGTATTAAATCATGAGATATAAAGTCTTTGAATTATGTAAATAATTCAAGGGCTTTTTTTATTTTTTGAGTATTATTTGTTTGTATAAAATTTTTAATAGACTTGATTAAATATTATCAACATGATAATATTATCTTAATGATAATAATGGGGAGGTAGTATAATATGAATGAAAAACTTATGGATTGCTTTATAAATCCAGTTAAGTGCAGGTTGTTACTTGAGATTTATTCAAATAAGCAAACTACAGCAAAGCAATTAGGAGAGAAGTTTAAGGATATATCACAAGCCACACTTTATCGTTATCTTGATAAAATGTTAAAGGATAATATTATAAAGGTAATTGAAGAAAATAAAATAAGAGGAACTGTTGAAAAAGTATATGCTGTTAAGTCAGATATTGATGATGATGCAAAAAAAATGATAAATGAAAACTCAGCAGAAGCATATGTACAGCTGTTTACTCAATATATGATGGTATTTATGAAGGAGTTTTATGATTACGCTAAAAGAGAAGAAAAAGATATTTTAAAAGATGGTTCTGGTTTTTCTGTCTTTCCAGTATATGCTAATCTAGAAGAAATAACTGAAGTAACTAGAAAGATTGCTGATATACTAGAACCTTTAAAAAATAACCCATCAAGAGAAGGGCGTAAAATACATTCTATAGGATTGATAATTGCACCTCCTAAAGAAGAGGAAAAATAAGATAAAATTATTGAAGTGCAGTGTAAACAATATACAAACTAGTATCATTAAATAAAATATTGAAGATAGTGCTAAAATAAAGATAGCAATTTGATTTCTATATCAAACTGCTATCTTTATTTTAGCATGTTAAACTTTACATAAGTGATAAGTGATAAGTGATAAGTGATAAGTGATAAGTGATAAGTGATAAGTGATAAGTGATAAGTGATAAGTGATGTTTTTATGTTAATTTATATGAGGAATTAATATAATGTGAAAGATGCTATATTTAAGGCTATAATAAAATGTAAGTATATTCATAGTAACATAAGACTTTTATTTTAATTGAAATTTTGGCTGTTAGGCAAGATATAACTATATTTTTAATAAAAGATAAAGTTGTACTTTAAATAATAAATAAAGCTATTTATAACCAAAAAAATAAGTTTTGTGGGTATATATTGAAATGTATATCAAGCTGACATGTAAAGTGATATTATATATTTAAGGAAAAAATTACAATATATATAGGCATATATTTAAAGCAAAGGGGTTGAAACATATGAGATTGATTACACGTTCTGATTTTGATGGATTAGTTTGTGGTGCATTATTAAGAGAAGCAGGTATTATTGATAATTGGAAATTTGCTCATCCTAAAGACTTACAAGATGGGTTGGTTGAGGTGACAGAAGATGATTGTCTTGCCAATGTACCATTTGTAGAAGGGGGTGGTCTTTGGTTTGACCATCATTCTAGTGAATTTGAGAGAAATGAACTTAAAGGAAGGTATAAAGGATAAAGTCGCATTGCTCCTTCTTGTGCAAGAATTATTCATGAGTACTATGGTAAAAATGAAAGATTTTCTCATTTTAATGAAATGCTAGAAGCAGTAGACAAAGTTGATTCTGGAAATCTTACTATAGAAGAGGTACAAAATCCAACTGGATGGATTTTAATTGGTTATCTTATGGACCCAAGAACAGGGTTGGGGCGTTGGAGAAACTTTACTATATCTAACTATCAATTGATGGAAAAGTTAATTGATGCATGTAGAACTTTAGATACAGAAGAAATTTTAAATCTGTCAGATGTAAAGGAACGTATAGAAGTTTATTTTGAGCAGACAAATAAATTTAAAGAAATGGTTGCTAAATACACACGTACAGAAGGAGATGTTATTATTTCTGATTTACGTGGAGTAGAGCCAATTTATACAGGTAATCGTTTCATGATTTACAGTATGTATCCAGAACAAAATATTTCTGCCTGGATTGTAAATGGAAAAGGTGGAAAAGGGTGTTCTGTAGCTGTAGGATACAGTATTTTAAATAGAACTTCAAATATTGATGTTGGTAGTCTAATGCTTAAGTATGGCGGTGGAGGTCACAAAGCTGTTGGGACTTGCCAATTTAATGATGAACAAATAGACGAGCTACTTCCAATGTTACTTGATGAACTTGTAAATCCTAAGAAGTAATGGTCTAATTTATAAATTGTATAAATAAAACAGAATTTCATTGTACCTTTTAGCATAAGAAAGTGAAGTGGTACAATGAGGTTCTTATCAGTATGCATATTGAGACATATCACTTTTACAACCATTCTAGTTACTTAACTGTTCAAATGAGATTTTATACTCGATTTTCTCCATATATTTTAATATTGCTACAATCTCATCATATCTATTTGTATTAAATAAAAGTTTATTATATGAAGTATACATTTAAAGTTTTCTAATAGTATATTTAAATATCTTATTAAGGATGTTTAAATACAATGACATAAGAAATGAAATGTATATCTTTAAATATGAATATCTTTAAAGATAATAATCTATTAAACCAATGAATGTTGCTCATAGTTCTATAACCTGCTATAGTTTAAAATAAAGCATGATATTAAATTTTATTATAATCTAAAAATTTGCGAGGGGGGCTTTTATGAAAATAAAATTTATTATAATGGTATTGATAGTGTTTTTAGTGGGATTACTTGTGGCATGTCAAAGTACAAAAGATACAAAAGATACAGTATCAGATACAGAAGTAAAAATATTAGGAACAGGTGATTTACATTCAGTTGTGACAGATTCTCTAGTTTCATATGTAAATGAAGAAAGAGCAAAGAATGAAAATCTACTTATGGTAGATGCAGGAGATTTTTTTGGTGAACAAAGTAAAGAAATGTGGGAATGGACTTCTGGAAAAAAACTAGTTAATATTAGAGAGAGTGGTATAGCAGAATATGAAGACACAGTTAAAAATAGCCAAGATGAAGTACCTATAGTTAAAGACATGATACCATTAAAATATGATGCTGTGGTACTTGGAGATAATGAATTTATTTCAAATGATAAGCCAGGTCTTGATAAATTAGTTTCTGATTTTAAAAATAATAATATACCAGTAGTATCAGCAAATATATATGAACAATCTGGAAAAAACTACATACAACCATATGTGATAAAAAATGTTAAGACAGATAAGGGCGATGTAAAAGTTGGAATACTAGGTCTTACTATAAAAGAAGTAGGGAAAAGTTCAGGATTTGAAGATGTTGAAAAAGAAACTAAATCAAGAGAACTTGGAGAGCAACCTGAGTATAAAGGCAAATTATATGCAAATGATTTAGTAGAAGATGCAAAGAAATGGGTAAAAGTGATGAAGAAAGAAAAACCAGATATAATAGTTGCAGTTGTACATTCAGGGGAAGAATCTAAGAGTTCTGATAATACAGGAAATAGAATAAAAGAGCTAGTAACTACAGTAGAAGGAATAGATGCAGTTATAGCTGGTCATACTGATAAAAAAATAAAGCAACATACATATAAAAATAAATCTGGCAAGGAAGTAATTGTCACACAACCAGGTTCACATTCAGATAGTGTGTCAGAGATTAACTTTAAATTAAATAAGAAGAATGGTAAATGGGATATAAAGGAAAAGACTAGCAAATTAAAAATAATTGATAAAGAAATAAATATACTTGCTACTGCAGATTTACATTCACATTTTTCTGATAAATTAGAAGTCAGCCTTGTTAATGAACAAAGTAGCCACATTGAACCTGTTGTAGTAGATGCAGGAGACTTTTTAGACCCTCAAACAGATGAAATGACTGAATGGTATAAAGAATGGCAAGCTATAAGAGATAATAATACGGACACAGAGATTAGTAGATGTCCAATGGTCATAGCTATGAAGAATGGAATGTATGATGCAGTAGTACTTGGAAATCATGAATTTGTATCTGAAAAAGATGAGTTTTGGTCAGATGAGCGTCTTTTAGATGCCGTTGTAGAGGATTTTGAGCAGTTGGCGATTCCTGTATTATCAGCAAATGTATATAAACAGTCTGGACAAAACTATGTTAAACCATATGTCATACAAGATGTGGAAACAAATGAAGGCAATGTAAAAGTTGGAATATTGGGTCTTACAATAAAAGAGGTAGGTAAAGGTCTTGAAAATGTAAATTTACAAGAGCAATTTCAATATAAAGATAAATTGTATGCAAATGATTTAGTAGAAGATGCAAAGAAGTGGGTAAAAGTGATGAAAGAAGAAAATCCAGATATAATAGTTGCAGTTGTACATTCAGGAGAAGAACCTAAAAATCCTAAGCATCCAGGAAATAGAGTAAAAGAATTAGCAACTACAGTAGATGGGATTGATGCTATTGTTGCTAGTCATACTCATGAAAAGATAGATGAACATGACTATAAAAATAAGTCTGGAGGTAAAGTTATAGTGACACAACCAGGTGAACATGGTAAATATTATTCTAAAATTACTTTTAAAGTGAAAAAAGAAAAGGGTTCATGGGTTATTAATGATAAATTTAGTAAAACAATTGAGGTTAAATAATTTTATAAAGTTTATAGATAATATATAAGGTTTATAAATAATATAAGGTATTTAATATTAGTATGATAGATAAGATGAGTATATAAGACTATTTCCATATTCCATATAGTAAAATATTGTGAGTATACTATATTAAACCTACTTGAAGATTTGAGTATATTAGAGTAAGTCTTGTTTTGAAACTAAAAAATATAAAGAACTATACGTAGATTTATTTAAAAAGGAATTTACATATAGTTTTTTTCGTATAATAAACAGTAACAAACTTAGATAGTAAAGATAAGGTATAAGAGTAAATTTTATTATCATCAAAAAAATCAAGGGGGAAGCTTTTATGAAAATAAAATTTATTATAGTTACATCAATAATAGTTCTAATAATATTATTAGTGGGATGTGAAAGCACTAAAGATATAGAAATCAATGTACTTGGGACAAGTGACTTACATTCAATAGTCCCAGAAAACCTAGTTTCTTATGTGAAAGAAGAGAGAAAATACGATGAAAACTTGCTAATGGTTGATGCAGGCGATTTTTTTGACATACAAAGTATTGATATGAATGGATGGTCTACTGGTCAAAAACTAGTACGATTTAATGATGGTATGCCAGAGTTTAAAAAAATAGCTGAGCCACGTGAAGGAGAAGTTCCTATAGCTAAAGAAATGGCAAAATTAAAATATGATGCAGTTACATTTGGAAATCATGAGTTCGTTTCTAATGATAAGCAAGGTCTTGATAGGTTAGTTTCTGATTTTAGAAATAATAACATACCATTGGTGTCTGCAAATATATATGAACAATCTGGAAAAAACTATGTAAAACCATACATAATGAAAGATGTCAAAACAGAAAAAGGGAATGTAAAGGTAGGAATACTAGGGCTTACTATAAAAGAAGTAGGAGAACGTTCAAGATTTAAAAGCTTTGAGCAAGATAAAAAAGCTAGAGCACTTGAAGAACAAGCACAATATAAAGGTAAATTATATGCAAATGATTTGGTGGAAGATGCTAAAAAGTGGGTAAAGGTCATGGAAAAAGAAAGTCCAGATATAATCGTTGCCATTGTACATTCAGGTGAAGAGCCTAAAAATCCTAAAAACCCAGGAAATAGAATAAAGGAGCTGGCAACAACTGTAGAGGGAATAGATGCTATTGTAGCTGGTCATACGCATGAAAAGATAGAGCAACATACATTTAAAAATAAATCTGGTGAAGAAGTGGTAGTGACACAGCCTGGAGCTCATGGCGATAGTGTATCAAAGATTAACTTTAAGTTGGGTAAGAAGAATGATAAGTGGTTTATAAAAGATAAGCACAGTGAATTAAAGGTATTTGGAAAAGAAGTAAATATAATTACAACATCTGGTTTACATTCAAATTTTTCAGATGAAATGGCAGTTAGTTTATTTAATGAAAGATATAGAGCTGTACAGCCAATCTTTATTGATACTGGAGACTTCTTTGATGCAGATACAAAAGAAATGACTAGATGGTCTAAAGAATGGCAGTATAATACAAAAAAAGGTATTCATAAAAGAGTAAACGAATGGCCTATTGTTTATCTAGGTTATGATGCTGTAGTACTTGGTAGTCATGAACTTATATCTGAAAAAAATGATTTTGAAGAAAAAAAGTCTACATTGGATTCTATTATAGAAAATTTTGAGGAAATGAAAATTCCTGTTTTATCAGCTAATATATACGATGAGTCTGGAGAAAATTATGTAAAACCTTATATAATGCATAAAGTTGAAACTAAAGAAGGCGACATAAAGGTTGGAATATTGGGGCTTACTATAGATAAAGATGAAAAAAATATCAATAATTCAAGTTCAGAAAAAAATTCTAAAAAAACAAATAGATTATATACCAATGACTTAGTGAAGGATGCAAATGAGTGGGTAAAGGTTATGCAAAAAGAAAATCCAGATGTAATTGTTACAGTTGTACATTCAGATAGTAATAATATAAATTTAAAAAATCCAAGTAGCGAGATAAAAAAACTTGCTACTACAGTAGATGGAATAGATGCTATTGTAGTTGGGCATACAAAAAATAAGATAAAAGAACGTAGCTATAAGAATAAGTCTGGAAATAAAGTTATAGTGACACAATCTAGTGAAGATGGAGAGTATTATTCAAAAATAAGTCTCGAATTAAGAAAAGAAAATGGTACATGGAATATTATCAATAAATATAGTAAGGCAATAAAAATGAAGTAGAGCAATAAAGATTAAGTGAGACAATAAAGATGAATTAATACAATAAAGATGAATTGATACATAAGTAAACTAATAAAGTAGTAAATCAATAAAAATAAATTGAATTTATACCATAATTATACAATTAGGTACATTGTAATATTAGATTTATTAGTAAAAATATGTTTATATAAAAATATGTCTCGATACAGTTAAAATACTAAAGAATAGTATATTGAAATAAAAGAGAAGAACCTTTATATTTGAGGTTCTTCTTTCTTATTTTTATTTACAAACAAGTAAAATTATCTATAAAGAATCGAATGTATTTTTCCTTTACATTTTTTTGATATGCAATACCATACTCGATGATAGCTTCTTCAATGATTGGACGAATAATAAAACCATCACTTTCTGTTGGTATGCAATGTTCAGGTAATATTGCTATACCATATCCACAATTTGCAAGAAGTATACTTGCTTGGTCATTTTCACATACAATATTAAAATGGTTTTGAGAATGTAATGCTATTTTTTCCTGCAATATGTTTCCATGTTGAAATGGTATAAACTTAGGATTTAATATAATTAAGCAATTTGTCTTTAAATCATCAAAAGTCAGACTATCTTTTTCAGCAAGGATAGATTGTGAGGACATAATAGCATAATTTTTAGTATTCTTTAATTTCTTAAAAGTGCATTCTTTCATATCTCTAATCATTTCTCTTGTTGAAAGCATAATGTCTAAATGTTTATTATTGAATAAATTTTTAAGCTTAAAATAATCCTCCATAAATATTAAAGGGTACACCTGTGGAAAGGCAATTCGTAAGTCTGACAATATACCTTGTAATTTATTGAGTTCAGCATGACTAGAACATCCAATACGCAAAAAAGAAGTATTCTGAGAAGTAGCTTTTGCTATCCTTTTATGTGATACCTCTATTTTGTTGAGTATGTCTTTGGCATCACTGTAAAACATATTTCCCATTTCTGTCAATCGAACCATTTTTGAATTTCGTATAAATAATTTCGCTCCTAATTCTTCTTCTAGATTTTTGATATGGTGAGTAACTGTAGGAGTAGATAAAAAAAGTTCTTCTGCTGCTTTTGTGAAATTTAACTTGTCAGCAACACATACGAAACATTCTAATTGTTGAGTATTCATAAAGCACCTTCTTTCCATATCAAAAGTATAATTGTAAGATGAGATAATTTCAATATAATATTAGATTTTATCTAATGTTATTAAGGTTTTTGAAATTCTCATTCAACACAGATAATGATAAAATTTTAAATATTAGGCATCTGAGTATATTCATTTCTATACAGAATAAATAAAAGTTAGGTAAGAAAATTATAGATAATTAAAGTTGTCTGATAAAACTTAGAGTAAATCAACATCTTAAAAATTAGTTAGAAAAGGAGATAGAATATGATTAAAAAATTAGCTTGTTCCATTAAAGAGTATAAAAAAGCTTCCATACTAACATCAGTATTTGTTGTATTAGAAGTCTTAATGGAAATTTTAATTCCTATGATTATGGCAGAAATGATTGATGTAGGAATCAGTGGAAACAATACACAGACCCTAGTGCAACTTGGTACCATTTTGATTGTTTGTGTATTTTTAGGATTATGTTTTGGAATACTGTCTGGAAGTTTTTGTGCTACTGCATCTGCTGGGTTTGCACAAAATTTAAGGAAGGATATGTATTACAAAATACAAGGCTATTCTTTTGCTAATATTGATAAGTTTTCAACTTCCAGTATTGTAACAAGATTAACCACAGATGTAACAAATGTCCAAAATGCTTATATGATGATTATTCGTGTGGCTGTACGTGCTCCACTTATGCTTGTATTTTCATTGATTGCTGCATTTATGGTTAATGCGAGTTTATCCTTTATATTTTTAATTGCAATCCCAATTCTTGGAGTTGGTTTATATTTAATTGTAAGTCGTTCCCATCCATATTTTGAAAGAGTGTTTAATATTTATGATGACTTAAATGGAGTTGTGCAAGAGAATCTCACAGGTATACGAGTAGTTAAATCTTTTGTAAGAGAAAAATTTGAAGTCAAGAAATTTAAACATGTTTCAGAGAAAATATACAAGACATTTGGAAAGGCTGAAGGAATTGTTGCTTATAATATGCCATTAATGCAGTTTTCTATGTATTGCTGTACACTACTACTTTGTTGGTTTGGTTCAAAAATGATAGTTTCAAGCAATGCAACTACAATGACTACAGGAGAACTTTCCAGCTTAATTACATATGCCATGAATATTCTTAATTGTCTTATGATGTTATCTATGGTTATGGTTATGATTAATATGGCAAGAGCTTCCTGTGAACGAATTATAGAAATAGTAGATGAAGAAAGTTCATTAAAAAACGGTGATACTCCTGTATATCATATGGAAAATGGAGAAATAAGTTTTGATAATGTATGTTTCAGTTATGTAGATGATAAAGAAAAAGAATGTCTAAAAAATATTTCATTTCATATAGAAACTGGTTCAACATTGGGGATTATAGGTGGGACTGGAAGTGGAAAGAGTTCACTAGTTCAATTAATACCACGTCTTTATGATGTGACAGAGGGAAAAATTACAATAGGAGGCGTAAATGTAAAAGACTATGATTTATTTACACTTCGTAATGAAGTAGCAATGGTTCTTCAAAAAAATGAGCTATTTTCTGGAACAATTAAAGAAAATCTACTTTGGGGAAATAAATATGCTAGTGAAGAAGAAATGATACATGCTTGTAAATTGGCACAGGCAAATTCTTTTATTGAAACATTTCCAGATAAATACGACACATATATTGAACAGGGAGGGACAAATGTTTCTGGTGGTCAAAAGCAAAGACTATGTATTGCAAGAGCCTTGCTAAAAAAACCAAAAATTTTAATACTTGATGATTCTACAAGTGCAGTAGATACAAAAACTGATTCAATGATTAGAAAGTCATTCAGTGAAGAAATACCAGACACTACAAAAATTATTATTGCACAGCGTATTTCTTCAGTGGAAGATGCTGATTATATTATCGTTATGGAAGGCAGTAAAATCAATGGGTATGGTACACATGAGGAATTGCTAAAAACAAATGTAATATATAGGGAAATCTATGATTCACAAACGAAGGGAGATGACAAGTAATGGAAACAAAGGTATTTAGCGTATGGAAACGACTGTTATCTTATATTGTAGGGCGACATAAACTTTTGTTTAGCACAGTTGTCGTATGTATTCTTTTTAGCTCTTGTACTATTGTCATAAGTTCTTTGTTTTTGCAAACATTGATTGATGATTATATAACTCCACTTTTGCTTGAAGATAATCCATCTTTTAGTGGCTTATTATATACAATTATTTTAATGGCATGTATTTATATCTTAGGTGTTGTCGCAACATTCCTCTATAATCGAATTATGGTAAAGATTTCTCAAGGAACTTTGAAAGAAATTAGAGATGACATGTTTGTACATATGCAAAAACTTCCTATTTGTTATTTTGATACTCATACACATGGAGATATTATGAGCCATTATACCAATGATACAGACACATTGCGTCAGTTTATTTCACAGGCATTACCACAATTTATTTCGGCTATTATTACAGTAGTTGTTATATTGATTTCTATGCTTATAAGTAATGTACCTTTGACGCTTTTAGTTTTAGTAGTTACAGTCATCATGAGCATAGTTACTAAACAAATTGGTGGTGCAAGTGCAAAGTATTTCATAAAGCAACAAGAGACATTAGGAAATATTACAGGATATATTGAAGAAATGATAAATGGTCAAAAAGTCATTAAGGTATTCTGCCATGAAGAAGATGCAAAACAACAATTTGATAAAAAGAATAAAGATTTATGTTTAGATTCTACACAAGCAAATAAATATGGTAATATACTTATGCCAACTATTATGCAACTTGGAAATCTGCAATACGTGTTAATTGCTCTTTTTGGAGGACTTATGGCATTGTATAGTGTAGGCTCTATTACAGTTGGAATGATTGTCGCTTTCTTGAGTTTGTCGAAAACATTTTGTATGCCTGTCTCACAAATTGCACAGCAAATTAGTATGATGGCTATGGCGTTGGCAGGAGCAGAACGTATATTTGAATTGATTGACGAAGAGCCTGAGCAAGATAATGGATATGTTACATTAGTACATGCTAGATTCAATAATGGGGAAGTAATCGAAACAACTGATAATACAGGAATATGGGCATGGAAACATCCTCATCATGATGGTACAATAACATATACTCCTTTAAAAGGTGATATTCAGTTCTTTGATGTGGATTTTGGATATACAGAAAAGAAATTAGTATTACACAACATAGTTTTGGAAGCAACAGCAGGAGAAAAAGTAGCATTTGTCGGTGCGACTGGAGCTGGAAAAACTACCATAACAAACTTGATTAACCGTTTTTATGATTTAGCAGATGGAAAAATTAGATATGATGGTATCAATATCAACAAAATTAAAAAGACAGATTTACGTAATTCCTTGGGAATTGTATTGCAAGATGTCAACTTATTTACAGGAACAATTATGGATAATATCCGATATGGTAAAATGGATTCTACAGATAATGAATGTATTGAGGCTGCTAAATTGTCAAATGCACATGACTTTATTACTAGATTGCCAAATGGATATCAGACTATATTGACACAAAATGGTGCCAGTCTTTCACAAGGTCAACGACAATTAATCTCGATTGCCCGTGCAGCAGTTGCAAATCCACCAGTAATGATTCTTGATGAAGCTACATCTTCTATTGATACACGTACAGAAACACTGGTACAGAAAGGTATGGATAATCTTATGAAGGGTAGAACTGTTTTTGTAATAGCACATAGATTGTCTACTGTTAGAAACTCAGATGCAATTATAGTTCTTGAACAGGGACGTATAATAGAGAGAGGTACTCATGATGAGTTAATAAATAAAAAAGGAGTTTATTATAGTCTTTATACAGGGGCATTTGAGTTGGAATAGAAATTATAGGTTATAAATTTTTATATAATATATAAATAAAGCAAGGCACTTTAACATAATATGAGTGCTTTGCTTTGTTATTTTATACATGTAATTGTCTGTTATTTTTTATAAGTTTTATTTTTAATATTTTTCTACATACTTTTATTATCATATATACTTATTAGATAAATTTAATTCCATATATTGGATATGTAAGCTATTATTTAAACATACTTATTATATGATATAATATTATAATATAATTAAATTAAAATATCTTAATAAAGAAGGAGATAAATATTTGTCATCTATACAACAGTCTATTAAAAAATACATGGAGACGTATTTAAATAAAAAATTAAACTTACAAGAAAGGCTTTTTTATCTTTTTTGTTTTGCTGGAGTTATTTGTTCATTTTTAGCTTTTGTTGCAGCTCTTTTTAGTAGCCTTCCTAGTATATCTATATGGGGAAGTTTTTCTTGCTTTTGTATCATGTCCATATTGGCAATCTATTCTCTTAAAACACAAGATATTGATAGAGGGTGTCTAGTAATTAATATAGGGCTTAATATATTCTTATTTCCAGTACTCTTTTTTATAAGTGGTGGAGTGGATAGTGGTATGATGCTTTATTTCTTGTTGGGAATATGTGTTATATCATTGACTCTTGATGGTCTTAAGAGAATAGTTATGATATTTGTATCTATATTTGTGTATTGTATATCTATATTTTTGGCATTTAATTACCCAAACTTAATTGTATCTATAGGCGAATCTCGTGCATCAGATACGATAAGTAGTTTTATTATAGTTTCATTGTTTTTATGTATAGTAATGATTGTGGTTTTACAAGAGTATTCTCATGAGCGTGATAAAGTATATAAATTGAACCAAAGACTTGAAAGGCAGGCAATTATAGATGATTTGACAAATTTGTATAATAGAAGATATTTAATACAATATATGTCCAATATATTAAAAAAGCCACTGCAAGAAAGAGTTATGTCCATTGTATTGTTTGATATAGATGATTTTAAAAAAATAAATGATAAATATGGTCATCTATGTGGAAATAATGTATTAATTCGATTTAGTGAGATTTTAATTGAAGAGGTTGGAAATGATGGGATTGTTTCAAGATACGGAGGAGAAGAGTTTATAGTTGTAATGACTAGCTTTACTAAATCTAAAGCAATTGAGGTAGCAGAGCGTATTCGCATACATGTTTCTAGTGATAAAAAATTATTTGATTTAGTAAACAAAATTACAGTCAGTGGTGGTGTAGAGGAGTACGTTGAAAATATGACTATTGAGAAGCTAGTAAAGGGAGCGGATACAAAGCTTTACATAGCTAAAAATAATGGAAAAAATAAGATTGTAAGTTAGAGAAAATTCGGTTCAATAGTGTCATCATGGTAGATGTATTTGACATAATGACACTATTGTTTTAGTTAATAATACTAAGCACTATTTGTATGTTTCCATTTCCTAATATTTCATCAAGTTTACTGGTATCTTCAATGTACCCCAGCTTAGTGTAGTTATATGAGGTTTGAAAATCTTTATAAAATAGTACCAAACAATCAGAGCCGTATAGCATAAAATCACCAGTCTTAATATTTTTTACAGATTCTGAACTTGATGGCAAATCTTTTGTAAAGTAATTATATTTTTCGTTTTTATTTAAATCTTTCATATCTAGTGTAAGTGGCATTTTTTCTAGTAGTGTTTGTACAGAGGCATTATTATAAAGTTTCAATACAAAGTCTTTATCTCCAATTTTAAGATTGGCAGTTATCATGTTATTTTTAGTTGATGTTATCACTTCTTTTTCTTTATAAGAAATAGGAGTTGCAGTTAAAGTATTATTTTTAGATTCTTGCTTAATTGTTTGTTGTGAGGCTGGAATATTTGTACAACCTAACAATGCAAAGCTATAAAGTGCAGTTAACATAAGGCTTATAATCTTTTTCATAGGCTTATACTGCCTTTCCCATTTGATATGCTTTACTTAATATATCTTTTACCCCTTTTAAAAACATATCTGCTAATATTTCAGAATTTCCATCTCTGCGAAAACTTGTAGATATAATTAAGACTTTTTTGTTCATTTATTTATTCCTCCTTAATTTTTTTTATAAACTTTGCCGGGACACCTCCCACCAACGTATTAGGTGACACATCTTTTGTTACAACAGCTCCAGCTGCTATGATTGCTCCATCTCCCACTTCTACACCAGGAGTTATTGTGACATTAGCACCGACCCAGACACTTTTCCCTATTTTAATAGGTTTTGGGTGCATAGTACTTCGTTTGCTTGGTGCAAAATCATGATTTAAAGTTGCCAATACTGCATTATGACCAATTAACGAATTGTCTCCAATAGTAATACCACCTTGGTCTTGAAATCGACATCCTGAATTTATAAAAACATTTCTACCTATTGTTATATTTTTTCCACAGTCAGTATAAAATGGAGGGAACATGTTGAATGTTTCATCTACATGTTTTCCTATTAACTCTGAAAACAATGTTCTAATTTCTTCTGGCTCATGATAATGATTGTTTAATTTAGAGGTAATTTTCATGGCTTCATTGCTGAGTTCACTCATAAATTTATGTAACTCTGAGCCCCCAACAACAGTAAGTCCTTGATTAACGTGTCTTAAAAATGTATTTAAGTTCAAGTTCATTTCACACATCCTTTCTGATTAACTGTAAGATTTTTTCAATACTTCTACACAATCCTCATGTGTCATTTCACAAGGATTTGCTGTAAATAAACCACCCATTGTTTCTCGTGCACTTTTTGCTATTAGATTAAAATCTCCTGGTGTAATTCCATAATCGGACATTTTTAAATCTGCAACGCCACAAGCTTCTTGTAATTTGCTAAGAGCTGTAATAAAATCTTCTGCTTTGTTAGCATCCTTCATTCCCAATGCCTGTGCCATGCGTACAAAGCGTTCATCACAAGCATGTTTCTCTATAAAAAATCCAAAGAAAGCTTTAGAAATCATAATCAAACCTGCACCATGAGGAAGTCTTGGGTAATAACCAGACATAGCCTGTTCTAAAGAATGCTGTGCTGTAGTGACACTGATTGTCATGACAATTCCTGCAATCGTATTTGCAAAAGCCATGTGTTCTCTTGCTTTCATATCACTACCATTTTTTACTGCATGTGCAAGATAGTTGCCTACATTTTCGATAGCAGTTAAAGCATACATATCGCTCATAACACTGGAAAAAGAAGATATATAGCTTTCCACAGCATGGAATAAGGTATCAAATCCTTGATAAGCAGTAAATTCAGGTGGTACAGATTTCATCAATTCTGGGTCAATTATAGACAAAACAGGGAATAAAGAGTCATAACCACCAACACCAATTTTCTCATGGGTTTCTTCATTTGTAACAACTCCCCATTGGTCAGCTTCACTACCTGTTCCAGCAGTGGTTGTAATACAAACAACTGGTAGTGGTTCATTTTGTAATGGTTGTGCTTTTCCAGTACCTCCATTTACATAATCCCATAAGTCACCATCATTTGTTACCATCATTGCAATTGCTTTTGAAGCGTCCATGACACTTCCACCACCTAAGGCAATAATAAAATCACATTCTGTTTCACGAGCACAGGAAGCCCCGTTCATGACAGAATTTTTATTAGGATTTGCGTCTATTTCACTGAATAACACAAACTCTACTCCTGCCATTTTTAACTGCTCTTCTGTTCGGGCAAGTGCACCATTTTCTTTAGTTGATTTTCCACTTGAAACAACAAGCAAGGCTTTTTCTCCAGGTAGTTTTTGTTGATGTAATTCATCTAAACGTCCATTTCCAAAGATAAAACGAGTTGGTATATACATATTAAAATTCATATTTTTTCCTCCTTTTTATGTCCTTTTCATGTTATTGTTCTTATTAAAATTTATATCATAGTTTCTATATGTTTATTATATTAACGAAATAATATAATAGCAAATACTTATAAAGAATACCTTCCCATAGTTGACAGGAATACTAGAGGAAACTACACTATAAATAGGAGGGATATACAAATGGAACTTAGAGTATTGAGATATTTTTTGGCAGTTGCAAAAGAGGAAAGTATTACAAGTGCAGCTCAATCACTTAATGTGACACAACCTACACTTTCAAAACAACTTATGGAACTTGAGGATGAACTTGGGAAAAAGTTGTTTTTGCGTGGCAACAGAAAAATCACACTTACAGAGGATGGCTTATTTTTACGTAAACGTGCGCAGGAAATAATTGATTTAGCAGATAAAACTACTTCAGATTTTAACAATGATTATGATGACATACGAGGAAATGTTTATATTGGTGGGGGAGAAACAGATGCTATGCGTTTTATTGCAAAAACTGTGAAAGAATTGCAGAAAGAATACCCTAATATACGCTATCATCTATTTAGTGGAAATGCTGATGATGTAACGGAAAGACTAGATAAAGGACTTTTAGACTTTGGAATTTTAATCGAACCTGCCAACATGGAAAAGTATGATTATATCAAACTTCCTGTTAATGATGTATGGGGGTTACTTATGAAAAAAGATTGTGAACTTGCTCAAAAGAAAATGATATGTGCAGAAGATTTGAAGGGAATTCCTATATTAACTTCACGTCAAACATTGGTTCAAAATGTAATTTCTGGTTGGTCTGGGCAAGATTTTCAAACATTTAATATAGTGGCAACTTATAATCTTGTCTACAATGCTTCTCTTATGGTAGATGAAGGGGCTGGATATGCTCTTTGCTTGGATAAGCTAATCAATACAACAGGTAATAGCAATCTTTGTTTTAGACCTTTAGAACCGAGATTAGAAGCACACTTAAATATTGTCTGGAAAAAGTATCAGGTTTTTTCTAAGGCAACTAAAAAGTTTTTAAATAAATTGCAAAGCGAAATTAATAATTTTGTATCAGAATAGAAAGATAGCTATTTAATTTATAATATTATTTATATGAAGGTGGTGAGATTTATGAAACGAGATTTATATGTAATGAGAGATAAAATAAAGCTTTTTTATCAAAGATAGGCGAAATACTCCATCCTCAACGTAAGTAGGGTGGAGATGTAAGCCTGTAATATAAATTAAAAGGAGGTGAAGAAATGATACAGATGAAAGCTTTTAAGTTTAGAATATATCCAAATCAAACTCAAAAAGAAATAATAGAAAAATCTTTTGGATGTTCAAGATTTGTGTATAATCATATGTTAGCACTTCAAAAAGAAAGATACGAAAAGGAAGGTAAATCACATTCAAAGTATGATTTAATTAAAAAACTTCCATCACTTAAAGAAGAATATGAATGGCTTAAAGAAGTTGATTCAACTAGTTTGCAAGCTACCATTGATGATTTAGATAGTGCATATAAAAACTTCTTTAGAGAATTTAAAAAGGGTAATAATCAAGGATTTCCAAAGTTCAAAAGTAAAAGAAATCCTAAAAGAAGTTTTGAAAGTAAGTGTGTAAATAATAATATAACTATTAAGGATAATCTAATTAAGCTACCAAAATTGAAATGGGTTAAGGCTAAAGTGACTCAAAATATAAATGGTAGAATATTAAATGCTACTGTATCAAAAACACCTACAAG